>JBAWFG010000107.1:0-2578 GCA_049591655.1 Solirubrobacteraceae bacterium | reverse complement strand
TCGCATGTGTGAGGGACGTCGCGGCGTGAAACGCCGCGCCCGTCAGCAGCGGAAACCAGATGTACGTCGCGAGGTTGGTGCGAAACCAGTGACCGCCTTCACGGGAGTGCAGCCAGCCCGCGCAGATCGTGATCGCGCCCAGAGCGGCGGCCGGGCTGCCGCCCAATGAGACGGTCGCAAGCATCGTTCCCAGGAAACTTCCGGAGACGGATACGCTCCCAACGCGAACGGCCGTCAACTCGCCGAGCAGCGTGAACACCGCGATTGCCGCAAACCATGTCAGTCGCCAGTGCGCTGTCGGCGCCAACCAGACGGCTGCAGCAACCGCGGACGCCACCACAAGGCACTCGGTCGGTACGGACAGCGGACCGTGCGATCGCGGCTTGATGGGTTGCGACTGGGGTTCCATCGCCTGCGTTATCGGCCGAAGTTGAGCATTTCTTCAGTCCCGCGTCCAAACCGTCGAGAAGGGCTCAAGTCCTCCTGGAATCGGCCGATGAAGAGCGAGACAAAAAAGAGGGCCCGTGGCTAGACGGGCCCTCGCTGACAAATTCAGCCGACGTTCTTCCAACCCATAGAAGCCTCCTTTCCGGGGTACGGCAGGACGCAGCAAACACACAGGTACGGCAAGTTGGCGTTGGGGTGAGGCCCGACGCCAGCTTCATTTAAGGACCGGCTATGGGTCAGGCCCGGGGCCGGTTGCTTTCGTGCTCTCGACGCCGGGGTGAGGCCCGTCGTCTCCTTCCGGCCAGGATTGTGCACGGAAGATTCGCAGGAATCAACGTTCCGGAGCTAATACGTTCGTCCAGAAGGAGGCGCCAGCTATCAAGTCGCCCTGCCGACGACCCGAATTACTTAGGCTTTAGTACCCGCGCGGGGTGCGCCGGGAAACCGCTTGCAGACCATTGGCGTCAGCATCCTGACGCCCGGCTGGGGGGTTTGTCGCTCAGGCGACCTCGAGGAACAGCATCTCGTCGGCCTCCAGGCGCTCACGCAGACCGCGCTTGAGCTTGCTGTGGATCTGACAGATCCGGCTCTCGGAGACGCCGAGCACCTCGCCGGCCTCGCGCAGGGTGAGGTTGTTGACGTGCAGCAGCACGGCGACCTTGCGCTCACGCTCGGGAAGCTCGTCGAAGGCAGCACGGAACCGGGCGATCGCGCCCTCACGCATTGCGGCATGCTCGGGATCGCAGTCAGGGTCGGAGCTGGCGAGCAGGTCGACGCGCTCGCTGGCGCCCTCGTCCTCTCCCCTGACGACCGCGTTGAGTGAGCCAACCTCCGCGCGAGCCAGGTCGCCGAGCAGCGTGTCGAGCTCACCGGTGGAGATCGCCAGCAGGTCGCTCAGCTCCTCCCGGCTCGGAGCGCGGCCGTGGATGACGTTGAACCGCTCACGGGCGCGGTTGAGCTCACGCTCCATGCGGCGCAGCGAGCGCGGCGCCCAGTCGAAGCGGCGCAGTTCGTCGAGCACGGCGCCATGAATCCGGGTCCACACGAACTGCTCGAGCGTCGCACCCTTGTCAGGGTCGTAGCGGTCGATGGAGCGGATCAGCGCCTCGAGCCCGCAGGAGATGAAGTCGTCGACCTCCCGGTGGGCGGGGACCTCGCGGACCTTGCGGTAGACGATGCTCTTGACGATCGGCGCCAACGAGAAGACCAGGCGGTCACGTGCGCGGACGTCTCCGGTCTCCTTATAGCTGCGCCAGAGGCTGAGCAGCGCCTCTTGGGACATCCGTCCGCTCTGGTTGGTCGAGGTCAAGGTTTCCTCCGCGACGGTCGCTCTGCAATCAGGCTCGACACGTATCGGCCTCGATGTCGATCTATTGACCGCAGGAACTACGGCCATATGACCGTAGTTGGTACTGATCGTAGGCCCGGACACGGGAGTGAGCACCGTCACCGGGGCGATGGATAATCCCATCCGGCGCTTGCACTCCCCCGTCTCGCCCGCCCGCGATGCCGCTCTCTCCCCTGCTCTCCCGCTATGACCATGTCCTGCTTGACCTCGACGGCTGCGTCTGGGTCGATCAGACCGCGACCCCGCAGGCCCGGGAGGCGCTCGCCGCGCTACGCGGTGCCGGGACCACGATCGCGTTCGTGACCAATGACAGCCGTCTTGCCCCCGAGGAGTACGTGCGCAAGCTCTGGTCGATGGGCCTGCAGGCATCCCTGGAGGAGATCGTCACCGTCGGCTCCGCAATCCAGTACGTGCTCGCCGATCGGCGGCCGGGCACGCCGACCTTCGTGATCGGTTCCGCTGCCGTCTTTCGCCACGTCGCCGACGCCGGACAGCGGATCGTCAACGGCACCGACCGGGCGGCGAGCGCGGAGATCGTCGTGATCGCCGGCCACGACGACTTCAGCTACGCCGAACTGCGCACCGCTACCCAGGCGGTACTCGGCGGTGCGGAGATGATCGCCGCCGGGCGTGACCGGACCTTCCCCGCCGCCGACGGCCATTGGCCGGGCACCGGCCCCCTCGTCGCCGCGCTCGAGTACGCCACCGAACGGACGGCCCGCAGCGTCGGCAAACCGGACCCGATGCTGTTCGAAACGGCGCTCGACCGGCTCGGGCCCGGCC
>JBAWFG010000106.1:0-7883 GCA_049591655.1 Solirubrobacteraceae bacterium | reverse complement strand
GGATCGCGCAGGCGCGCTCGCCGGTGCTCGTCGCCGGGCCGGACATCGACGCCTCCGGGGGCTGGAAGGCAGCGGTGGCGCTCGCCGAACGCCAGGCGCTGCCGGTGTGGGCGAGCCCGGCCACCGGCGGTTCGAGGATCGGCTTCCCCGAGCGCCATCCCAACTTCGTCGGTGTGCTGCCGCCGGCGATCGGCGCGATCTCCGAGACGCTCAAGGCCCACGACCTGATCGTCGTCGTCGGCTCCTCGGTATTCCCGTACTACCCCTACATTCCGGGCCCGCTGCTCGGCCCCGACTCCGAACTGGTGGCGATCACCAGCGATCCCGCGGAGGCCGCGCGGGCGCCGATGGGAGACGCCATCGTCGGCGACGTCGGTCTGGCGCTGGCGCGGCTGGCCGAGCTCGTGCCCGAGGCGGACACCGCTGTCCGTCCCGCGCCCGAGCCCCGCCCCGAGCCGGGCGACCCCGCGCCGGCCGACCCTCCGGAGCGCCTCAGCGGCTCGGAGGCGATGGCCGCGCTGGCCGACGCCTGGCCCGAGGACGCCATCGCCGTCGTCGAGACCCCGTCGTGCACGATGTCGCTGCGCAACCGGCTGCGGATCTCCCGTCCGGCCAGCTACTACTTCTCCGCCAGCGGCGGCCTGGGATTCGGGATCGCGGCCGCGGTTGGGGTCCAGCTCGCCGAGCCGCAGCGGCCGGTCGTCTGCGTGCTCGGGGAGGGCTCGGCCCAGTACGGGATCACGGCGCTGTGGAGCGCCGTCGCCTACCGGGCGCCGGTCACGTTCCTCGTGCTGCGCAACGAGGAGTACATGATCCTCAAGTGGTTCTCGATGCTCGAGCAGGTGTCCGGGGCCCCCGGACTCGATCTGCCCGGCCTCGACGTCGCCGCGGTCGCCCGCGGCTACGGGATGGCCGCCGAGGAGGTGTCCGGGCGCGACCAGCTGACCGAGGCGCTGCGCACCGCGATCGCCGCCGACGACGGGCCCCGGCTCGTCCAGGTGCCGGTCGCCTCGGGGATGTGGCTTGATTAGGTGTGAATGCGCCCCTGCCGCCCGCCGGACTCTGCAACCGCTGCCGCCACCAGCAGCTCGTGCGGACCACCCGCGGCCCGGTGTACTCGCTGTGCCTCCGCTCACGGGATGAGCCCGACCGGTTCCCGCGCTACCCCCGGCTGCCGGTGACCGGCTGCCCCGGGTATGAGCCCCGAGAATCGCGTTAGCGATTCTCGCCAGCGAATCCGAAGGATTCGCCCGATTCTCGCCAGCGAATCCGAAGGATTCGCCGGTTACTGAGGGGGAAGCGGGTTCAGGACGATGAGGCTCGAGCCGTCCTGGGCCTGCTGAAGGTTCTCGGAGAACAGCCCCCGGGCGGTGACCTGATCGACGAGCCCGGCCTCGGGGGCGGAGTGCATCTCGGTGACCGAGGGCGGGATCTGCTCGGGCAGGCTGTCGGCCAGCGGATGGCTGAGCAGGGGGGAGAGCTCCTGGCGCTGGAACAGCACCGCGATGTCGACCGGCTTGGTGCTCGACGGCGCGTTGGAGGTCGGCAGTGTCCGTGACAGGGTGCTCGTCGTTGTCGTCTGCGTGTGCCCGGGCGGCAGGATCGCGACGACGTTCTGGGTCGAGCCGATGTACTTGAAGGTGTAGAGCGCCAGCTCCAGCGCCTCGCGGCGCAGCAGCAGCAGCCGGTCGCTCGACGGCGCGCCGACGCCGATGGCGCAGCCCTTGCCGCCGATTCCGCACAGGTTGTAGGCGATCGTGCTGCCGCTCAGCAATGACACGGCGCTCGATGTCGGGCTGGGACGCACCGCCACCTGCAGGCCGCTGCCGGCGGTGCTCGCCGAGGTGGTGGCACCGCTGGCGGCGGCGGCCTGAGCGGCGGCCGCAGCGGTCGCGCTCTCCAGGTTGACGACCGTGACGACCGCCAGCTGGTCAACCGCGGAGATCCGATAGAAGGGCGCCACGTAGTCGGCGATATCCCGAGCGGCAAGGGTGCCGCTGTCGGCCGGTGCCCACTGCGACCAGCGCGCCGTCGCCGCGTTCGAGGTGCGGCCGCCGGCGGCGATCGCCCCGGCGATGATCAGCGCCCCGACGCCCAGCCCGACGAGCGCCGCGGTAACCGTGCGAAAGCGCCCGGCGTGCGGGGAGGGTGCCGAGCGCGCGGTCCCGGCCAGCTCGCTCATACCTGCGGCCAGGTGGCCGGGTCCATGAGATCGAGCTCGGGCCGGCGCAGGTGCACGGCGTCGAGCAGATCCCCGACCTCGTCGCCATGCAGTTCCTTGCGCTCGACGAGCGTGTCGGCGATCTTCTCCAGGCCCTCGCGGTTGGTTGCCATCAGCGCGTAGGCGGTGACGTAGGCCTGACCGAGGATCTGGGCGGCAGCTCGCTTCTTCTCCGGATTGCGCAGGATCGAGCCGACGGGGTCTTCGCCGAGCAGTCCCTCGCCGCTGGCCCGGTTCATGATCGTCTGTCCGATCCGCTCCAGACGCTTGAGGACGAGATCGAGCTTCTCGTCGGGCTCCAGGCTGCCGCCGATGTGGACCGGGTCCGGGCCCATCGCCCACATGCCGACCATTGCGGCGGCGGTGGCGGTGGCGCTCTGCACGTCGCCCCCGACGCCCTGCGAGTTCTCGCCGAAGAAAACGTGCTCGGCGGCCATCGCTCCGAGCGTCATCACCAGGCCGCCCATCACCCGGCTGCGGAAGTGCGAGAAGCGTTCGTCCTTCTCCATGCTCTGGTAATGGCCGAGCGACCCGCCGCGCTTGCGGATCGACAGCCGCGTGGACAGCACGTCCTTCTCCAGGTAGATGTGGCCTGCCGCCGCGTGCCCGGCCTCATGGATGGCGACCGCGCGGGTCTCCTCCTGGATGTATTCGATGTTCTGCGCGGTGCCGGTCTCGACGGTCGTCATCGCCTCGACGATGTCGCGCCAGGCAAACTCACGGCGGCCCTCGGTGTGGGCGATCGTCAGCGCCATCGAGCAGCACTGCTCGATCATCGACGGCGAGTAGCCGTTGGTGATCCGGGCCAGCTCGTCACGGCGGCGATCGGTATCGAGGTCGGGCTCGTGGTCGACCTTGCCCAGGTACAGGTCGAGGATGTCGAGCCGGTCGTCCTTGGTGGGGGTGCGGAACCAGATGTGGCGGCCCATCCGGCCCGGGCGGGTCAGCGCCGGGTCGAGCACCGTGATCGGCACGTTGCAGGCGCCGATGAAGTAGATCTGCTCCTGGCGCGGTCGTGGCGGGCGCATCCGCAGCGACAGCTTGCCGATCTTCCTCGGCACGAAGAAGATCGAGTCAAGGAACGTGTTGAAGCGGTTGGTCAGCACCTTGCGCATCAGCGGAGGCTCGTCGATGCCGTCCATCACGACGAGCAGCTGGTTGAGCGCCATGCCGCCCCCGCCCCCGCCCATCCCGAAGCCGGGGTAAAGCCGCTGGATCCGCTCGGTGGTGCGGGCGACGAACGTCGGATAGCCGCCCGCCGGTGACTCGGCCCGGGCTGCGAACAGCCGCTCGCGCCAGGCGCGTGACTCGACGATCAGGTCGCCGGAGGCGGTGAGCGCCCCGCTGGGGCCGTGGAAGCACAGGTCGTGGATCGAGCTCGGCTCGGCGGTCATCGACCCGATCCCGCTGCCCAGCGCCTGCCGTCGCATCCCGACCGCGTCGATCTCGTCGATGAACACGATGCACTGCCCGCCCCACTTGGCGGCGAGTTTGCGGGCCTTGCGGGCGAGGAACTGGACGGTGATGGCGTCCATCCCGATGAACATCCCGGCGAAGCCCGACCCCGGGATGGTCACGAATGGGCAGTTGAAGTTGGTGGCGATCGCCTTGGAGATCATTGTCTTGCCGGTGCCCGGGGCGCCGAGGAACAGCAGCCCGCGCTCGCGCTTGCCGCCGGATTTCTCAAACTCCTCGCCCGACTGCCACAGGGTGATGACGCGGGTGATCTCCTCCTTGGCCTCCGCCTGGCCGCGGACATCGTCGATCTTGACCCCCCAACTCGCATCCCCGGGCTCGTAGCCGCGGATCTGGCGCACGGCGAAGAACAGGAATGGGCCGAAGAAGATGGCGAAGTTGACGAAGAACAGCAACGGCAGCTGGATGAACACCAGTCCGAGCTGGGGCAGCGTGCTCGGCGGGAAGATCTGGCGCAGGCCCTGGAAGGGATGGAAGAACGGAGCGCTGATGCCGCCGAGCGCGAACATCAGCTGGCACAGGAGCAGCAGCAGCAGCACGATGGCGATGTAGACCGGCAGTCGGCGCATCTTTCCGCGCCAGTACCAGTAGCGCCGGCGGGCGACGATGTCCTCCTGCTTGAGCGACTGATCGGCCCCGTAGAGGCTGGGGGAGGGGATGAGTCGGCGGGTGACGACCTCGACGAGGCCGCGGAACCCGATCACGGCCACGACCGTGATCAGCAGCGACGCCACCAGTCCGAGGTGGTTGGTGTCAAACAGGATCAGGAAGAACGCCGGTGCCGTCAGCAGCGCCACCAACGTCGCCGCCCGGGTGAGCCGCCGCCACTCGGCGGCCAGCGCTGAGGCATGCTCGTTGATCGCCCCCGTCGTCCCCGGACTCTCCTGTGCGTACGCCATAGAGTGCGAATCAGGGTACAGGGCGCGCGGGCGCGCTTGAGCGGGTTCAGGCGCGGCTCGCGCGCGAGCCGCGGATTTGATCACTGATCCAGCTTGAACATTAGATGTTCGAGTTTTTGGTGCATCGGGTATGTAGGGGGCGTACGGTCTATTCGGGCGATCCCCGCGAGTCCCCGGGGCGGGGACTCGCGCAGTGAGATAGCGTGCCCGCCCAGGACCGGATCACACGGACAGGGGTACACGTATGAAGCACGTTCGGGGCGGCATCCTGGCGATGACCGCGACTGTTTCTCTGATGGGGGCGCTGGCGTCGGGAGCGTCAGCGGCCAAGACGGTGACACTTCCCGACTCACAGTCGCCGGCCGCGGCGCGCACGCCGCGCGTCGGTTCGGTGGCTCGCGCCACCGCGATGCACTTCGAGGTCGACCTCAAGCTGGCCGACCAGTCGGGCGCCGAGGCGCTGGCCCGTGCGGTGTCGACGCCGGGGAGCGCGTCCTACGGCGCCTACCTGACACCGGCCCAGTGGGAGGCCCGCTTCTCTCCGACCGCCGCCGACGTCAGCCAGGTCACGGCGTTTCTGCACGCGAGCGGTTTCCTCGTCGGCGCTGTGTCGGCCGACCGCACCGCCATCGAGGCGAGCGGCACCGCCCAGCAGGTTGAGCAGGCCTTCGGGACCGCGCTCTCCTATCACCGGGTGCACGGCGACACGCTGCTGCTCGCCGACCGCCAGCTCTCGATCCCGGCGTCGATCGCCGGTGTCGTCGGCGCGGTCACGGGCGTCAGTGACACCGTCGCCCGTCCGGACAACACAACGGGTGCACCGCACAGCACGCCCGGCGCCCAGCAGCCGGCCGGCTTCCGCGTGGCGCCGCCGTGTGGGACCTATTACGGCCAGGCGATCGACACGACGCTGCCCCAGTTCCCCGGCTATCCCGCCAACCCGCCATGGGCGGTGTGCGGCTACACCGGGCCTCAGTTCCGCAGCGCATATGGCCTGACGAGCAACGGTGACGACGGATCCGGCCAGACGGTGGCGATCGTCGACGCGTATGCATCGCCGACGCTGTTCTCCGACGCGCATCATTTCGCCGCTCTCAACGATCCGGGCAACCCGCTGCGCGCCGGCCAGTTCTCGGAGCTGCTCGCCGGCTCCTACACCAAGGGCGGGCCCAACCAGTGCGGTGCGAGCGGCTGGTATGGCGAGCAGACGCTCGACGTGGAGGCGGTGCACGACACGGCTCCCGGCGCCAACATCCTGTTCGCCGGAGCTCGCAACTGCTTCACCCCGGCGCTCAACCAGATGGTCCGCAAGATCGTCGACGGCCACCTGGCCAGCGTGATCACCAACTCCTACGGTGACAACGCGGGCGACGTGCTCGACAGCGCCGGCGATCGTCAGTCGACCGACAACATCCTGCTGATGGCGGCGGCGACAGGGGTCACCACCCTGTTCTCCAGCGGGGACAACGGCGACGAGTACACGGCGGTCGGGCAGGTTGCCGCCGACTACCCGTCCTCCAGCCCCTGGACGACCGCGGTCGGTGGAACCACGACCCAGATCGGCGCCGGCGGTCAGATGACCGGTCAGTACGGATGGTCGACGGCCCGCAGCTTCCTATGCAACGCGGCGTTTGAGGCGGCGGGCGGCTGTACCTCGGACCAGCTCGGCACCTGGCTGCCGATCGATGAGACGCTTGACGGCGGCTCGGGCGGTGGCACGAGCGTCGTCTATGCCCAGCCGTTCTACCAGCGCGGTGTGGTTCCGGCCTCGCTGTCGGAGGCGAACGGTTCGACGCCGATGCGCGTCGAGCCCGACGTCTCGATGGAGGCCGATCCGGCCACCGGCATGCTCGTCGGCGAGACCCAGCAGTTCCCGGACGGTACGTACTACGACCAGTACCGGATCGGTGGGACGAGCGTCGCCTCGCCGCTGTTGGCCGGCGTCGTGGCCCGGATCAACGAGGGCCGCCGCACGCCGATCGGCTTCCTCAACCCGCGCCTGTACTCGCTGTACGGCAACGCCGGCGCGCTGACCGACATCGTCTCCCCGGCCTCCGGGCTTGACCAGTCACGCGCCGACTACGCCAACTCGATCGATCCAAGCGCCGGGTACTTCTACACGACGCGGATCATCGACTACCAGGGCCAGGAGGAGTTCTGTGACGTCAACAACGTGTGCACCACACGTCCCGTGGCGCTTGCGACCACTCCCGGCTACGACAACATGACCGGGCTCGGCGCGCCCGGCGCCGGATTCGTGGCTGCGCTCAGCCGCCGCTGAGCGTGGACTGAAGCGACAGGCCGGACGCGCCCCAGCGGCGCGTCCGGCCCGCTGTGCTCTGTTCTCCCCGGTGACGTGAAAGTTGCCCGGCGACCGGCCCGTTGAGTGTTGCAGCGGGCTTAGCACGCGCCAGGCATACACAGTCAGCATTGGGGGACATCGATGAAAGGGAAGTTCATCGCCGGCCTTGTGTCGGTCGCGGCGCTGTCGGCCGCGAGCTCGGCGTCTGCGAACGTCCTGCCGGTCGGTACATGGCAGTTCAACGAGGGTTCGGGGACCGTCGCCCACGACGCCACATGGCATCCGGACAACGGGACGTTGCAGGGCGGGGCGAGCTGGAGCGCCGGACGCTTCTCCGGAGCGCTGAGCTTCGATGGCACCGGGTCCGTCGACGTGCCGGACAACTCAGCGCTTGAGCCCGCCTCGGTCTCGGTGAGCGCCTGGGTCAACAGCTCCACGAGTCCCGGCAAGTTCAAGTACATCGTCGCCAAGGGCGCGAGCGGATGCCTGGCGGCGTCCTACGGGCTGTACACCGGCCCCAACGGGGGCCTGGAGTTCTATGCGTCCTCCAACGGTGGCACGAGCTGGGTCCAGTCACCCGATGCCGGCAACCAGGTCTGGGACGGCCAGTGGCACAACGTCGTCGGCACCTACGACGGCTCAACCGTCAGGCTTTATGTCGATGGCCAGCAGGTCGGCAGTGGCTCGGCTGACACCGCCCCGATCGCCTACGGGCTGCCGACGTCCAACGACCTGACGTTCGCCAACTACGCCGGCTGTTCGGGTCTCAACTACAGCGGACGGATCGACCAGGTCCGAGTCTTCGACCGGGCGCTCGGCGCCGGGGAGGTGCGGCTTGGCTACATGGCGTCGCACTACCTGCCGACGGGCTTCCCGTTCGACCTGATGCTGTAACGGCGGCATCGTCGCGCTGGACAGCACGATGCCCACCGCCCACGCCGTGCCGGCGTCAACGCCGGCGCGGCACCGGGGCGGGGCCTGGGCC
>JBAWFG010000105.1:0-6566 GCA_049591655.1 Solirubrobacteraceae bacterium | reverse complement strand
GGCATGAACCAGCACGCCACGGTGCGAATCCGCGGCAACTGCGGGGTCGGGGTGGCCGAGAACATGATGTCGGGCTCGGTGATCGTCGAGGGCTCGGCAAGCCAGGCGGCCGGCGCCACCGCCCGGGGCGGGCTGCTCGTCATCCACGGCGACGCGTCGGCCCGCTGCGGCATCTCACTCAAGGGCGCCGACATCGTCGTGCGCGGCTCGGTCGGCCACATGAGCGCGTTCATGGCCCAGAAGGGGGCGCTCGTCGTCTGCGGCGATGCCGGCGAGGCGCTGGGCGACTCGCTGTATGAGGCGCGGCTCTATGTCCGCGGCGCGGTGGCCGGGCTGGGCGCCGACTGCGTCGAGAAGGAGATGCGCGAGGAACATCACCAGCAGCTGCTGGCGCTGCTCGGCCGCGCCGAGATCGATGCCGACCCGGCGGAGTTCCGGCGCTATGGATCGGGCCGCCGGCTCTACAACTTCCACGTCGACAACATCGGCGCCTACTGATGGCCGCTGGTCCCAACGGAAACGGCGCTGTCTCCCACGGCTGGCACCCCGGGCTGCGGGAGTCGGCGACGTTCGATCGCACCGCGATCGCCGAGATCCAGCGCGCGGCGCGCGAGGGGATGTATGACATCCGCGGCTTCGGGGCCAAGCGCCGGGTCCCGCACTTCGACGACCTCCTGTTCCTGGGGGCGAGCGTCAGCCGCTACCCGCTGGAGGGCTACCGGGAGCGCTGCGCGACCGACGTCGTGATCGGCACCCGGTTCGCGTCCGAGCCCGTCCACCTCGATATCCCGATCACGATCGCCGGGATGAGCTTCGGAGCGCTGTCGGGCAACGCCAAGGAGGCGCTTGGCCGCGGCGCGACCGAGGTCGGCACCTCGACGACGACCGGCGACGGCGGCATGACCCCCGAGGAGCGCGAGCACTCGCGCACGCTCGTCTACCAGCTGCTGCCCAGCCGCTACGGGATGAATCCCGACGACCTGCGTCGCGCCGACGCGATCGAGGTCGTCGTCGGCCAGGGCGCCAAGCCGGGCGGGGGCGGGATGCTGCTCGGCCACAAGATCTCCGACCGCGTCGCCGAGATGCGGGATCTGCCGATGGGGATCGACCAGCGCAGCGCCTGCCGCCACCCTGACTGGACCGGCCCCGACGATCTGGAGATCAAGATCGAGGAGCTGCGTGAGATCACCGACTGGCGGATCCCGATCTACGTCAAGATCGGCGCGTCGCGCACCTACTTCGACGTGGCGCTCGCGGTCAAGGCGGGCGCGGACGCGATCGTGCTCGACGGGATGCAGGGCGGCACCGCCGCCACCCAGGACGTGTTCATCGAGCACGTCGGGATCCCGATCCTTGCCGCGATCCCGCAGGCGGTGCAGTCGCTGGTGGAGCTCGACATGCACCGCAAGGTCCAGCTCATCGTCTCCGGCGGGATCCGCAGCGGCGCCGACGTCGCCAAGGCGCTTGCGCTCGGCGCCGACGCGGTGTCGATCGGCGTCGCGGCGATGATCGCCCTCGGCGACAACGCGCCCGAGCACGACGCCGACTACGCGGAGCTCGGCTCCGCCTCGGGCTACTACGACGATTGGCAGGCCGGCCGTGACCCGGCCGGCATCTCCACCCAGGAGCCCGAGCTCGCCGCCCGGCTGGACCCGGTGCTCGGCGGCCGGCGGCTGGCCAACTACCTGCGCACGCTCACGCTCGAGACCCAGACGCTCGCGCGCGCCTGCGGCAAGTCCCATGTGCACAACCTCGAGCCCGAGGATCTCGTCGCGCTGACGATCGAGGCCTCGGCGATGGCCCGGGTGCCGCTGGCCGGCACCAGTTGGATACCGGGACAATCGCCTTGAGGGCGATTGTCCTTGGGAGAAATCGAAGATTCCGGGACAATCGCCCTGCGGGCGCTTGTCCTTCGGAGAAATCGAAGATTTCTCCCGGGCAGCAGCGGCTTCTGACGGTCCGGCCGGCCGGCCGGGCGGGTCGGGGGCCGGGGCCCGGGCCGCCGGCGCGGTCGGCAAACGTCCGTCCTCATCGCACCCGCGCGGGGCGTTGGACGTTGACGGCCTGGAGGGCCGCAAACAGCCAACGCACCGGTCCCGCTTGCCGGCGTTGGACGTTGACGGCCCTGGGGGCCGCAAGCGTCCAACCAACGCCCCGGCGGCGGTAGCGGCGGACGTTTGCAGGGCCGGCGACGGCCACTACGCTTCGATTTCTCTGCCGTCCTCGCCCCACATGGTGTGGAAGGTGCCGTCCTTGTCGACGCGCCGGTAGGTGTGGGCGCCGAACAGGTCACGCAGGCCCTGGATGAGGCTCGCCGGGCCGCGCTCTCGGCGGTAGCCGTCGTAGTAGGCCAGCGAGGAGGAGAACGCCGGGGTGGGGATGCCGAGCTCGGCGGCACGGCCGACGACCCGGCGCCACGGCTCCTGGGCGTTTTCCAGCGCCTGGGCGAAGAATTCGGCGAGCATCAGGTTGGCGAGATCCGGCTCGGCGTCATAGGCCTCCCGGATCCGGTCCAGGAAGCGGGCGCGGATGATGCAGCCCCCGCGCCAGATCGTCGCCATCGAGCCGAGGTCGATCCTCCATCCCTCGCTGTCGGCGGCGGCCGCCATCTGGGCAAACCCCTGGGCGTAGGAGACGATCTTCGACGCATACAGCGCATGCTGGAGGTCGTCGGCCAGCGCCGCGTCCGCGGTCCCGCCCGCCGGACCGGCGAGGACGCCGGCGGCGTGGACGCGCTGGTCCTTGAGTGCGCTCAGCGACCGGGCGAACACGGCCTCGGTGATGCCGGTCAGCGGTACGCCGAGCTCGAGCGCGTCCTGGGCGGTCCAGCGTCCGGTGCCCTTCTGCTCGGCGGCGTCGAGGATGACGTCGACGAGCGGCTGCCCGGTGGCGTCGTCGGTCTTGGCCAGGACCCGGGCCGAGATCTCGATCAGGAAGGACTCAAGCTCGGACTCGTTCCAGGTGTGGAACCGCTCGGCGATATCCGAGACCTCCATGCCGACCCCGTTGCGCAGCAGGTCATAGCTCTCGGCGATGAGCTGCATGTCGGCGTACTCGATCCCGTTGTGGACCATCTTCACGTAGTGGCCGGCACCGTCGGCGCCGACATAGGTGCAGCACGGTGTCCCGTCGACCTGCGCCGCGATCGCCTCGAAGATCGGCTTGACCGACGCGTCATAGGGTTCCTGGTCGCCGCCGGGCATGATGCTCGGCCCGTTGAGCGCACCCTCCTCGCCGCCTGACACGCCGACGCCGAGGAAGTGGATCCCCTGCTCGGCGAGCTTGGCGTGACGGCGCTGGGTGTCCCGGTAGTGGGCGTTGCCGCCGTCGATGACAATGTCACCGCGGTCCAGGTGCGGGGTGATCTCATCGATCACCGCGTCGGTCGCCGAGCCGGCCTGGACCATGCTCATCAGCACCCGGGGCTGGGCGAGTGCTCCGACCCAGTCCTGCACCGACTCATGCCCGCTGATCGGGCCCTCCGAGCCGTGCTCGGAGACGAAGCGCTCCATCCGGCTCGTCGTCCGGTTGTGGACGGCGACCGGAATGTCGTGGTGGGCGACGTTGCGCGCCAGGTTGGCGCCCATCGTGGCCAGGCCGGTGAGGCCGAAGTGCGGGTCAGAAGATGAGCTCATGTGTTCAACCTAGTGCCTTTCGGGTGCGGCCGAACACCCCGGCGGCGACCGATCCCGCCAGCAGCATCAGCACGCCGTACACGCCCGGGACGGCTCCGGCCTGGTTGCCGAACGCCTGGGAGGCCAGCGCCGCCGCGACGGCGAAGTCACGCATGCCGATCGTCAGGGCGCCCGGCACCGCGGTGGCGGGCGCGGCAGCCCGCCGCCACAGCTCCCCCAACACCGCCGAGACCGCCAGGAACGCAAGACTGGCGAGCACGGCGCTGCCGAGCCCGTGGGCGCCGTGGGTGCCACTCAGCGCGGCGTAGACGAGTGCCGCCACCGCCAGCGCCGCCACGCCGTCACGTTCGGCGTCGTAGTCCTGGAGTCGCGGGGCGACGCTGCGCACCGCGATCCCCGCCGCGAGCGGGACGATCACGACGAGCGAGAAGCGGACGAGCAGCGCTCCGGCACCGCCGTGCCCGCTGTGGCCGGCGAGCGCTCCGATCGCCAGCGGTCCGAGCAGTGCTGAGAGCACGAGCGACCCGGTGACGACGCCGAGGGCGATCGTGGCGTCGGCTCCCGCCAGCGCCACCAGGCCGACCGAGGCGACCTCCGAGCTGGCGAAGCCGACCGCGAGCAGCCCGTCCCGAGTGTCGATCCCAAACGGCCGCCCGATCAGCCATGCGACCAGGGCCAGCACCACGAGTGGCGCCACCGACAACAGCACCACCGTGCGCGCGTGGTGGCGCAGGGCTGCAAGTTCCGAGGCTGAGATCCCGAGTGCGGTGGCGAACACGAGCAGTGCCAGGAGCAGGTCGGAGCGGTTGGCCACCGCGTCCGACGGAACGACGAGCGCCAGCCCCGCGGCCAGGAGCGCCAGCGGGGTGAGCGCACGGGGCGCGGCCGCCAGCGCCCTCACGTGGAGGTCTCAGGCACGGGGTGGGGGGTGACTAGGGTCAGGGACATGAACTACCGCACGCTAGGTACCACAGGAACGAAGGTGAGTCCGCTCTGCCTCGGGGCGATGATGTTCGGCGCCTGGGGCAACACCGACCACGACGACAGCATCCGGATCATCCACCGCGCGCTCGACGCCGGGATCAACTTCATCGACACCGCTGATGTGTACTCCCGCGGGGAGTCAGAGGAGATCGTCGGCAAGGCGCTGGCCGGCGGCCGTCGGGACAACGTCGTGCTGGCCACCAAGGTCCACGGCACGATGGGCGATGATCCCAACGAGTTCGGCAACTCACGCCGCTGGATCATCAAGGAGGTCGAGAACTCGCTGCGACGACTCGGCACCGACTGGATCGACCTCTACCAGATCCACCGTCCCGAAGCCGACACCGACATCGACGAGACGCTCGGCGCGCTCACCGACCTCGTCCGCGCCGGCAAGGTGCGCTACATCGGCTCCTCGACCTTCCCGGCATCCCAGATCGTCGAGGCGCAGTGGGTCGCGGAGCGGCGTGGCCGCGAGCGCTTCGTCTGCGAGCAGCCGCCGTACTCGATGCTCGTGCGTGGGATCGAGGCCGACGTGCTGCCGACCGCCCAGCGCTACGGGATGGGGGTGATCCCGTGGAGCCCGCTCGCCGGCGGCTGGCTGTCGGGTCGCTACCGGCTCGGTGCCGACGCGCCGCAGTCGACGCGCGCGGAGCGGATCCCGTCACGGTATGACCTCTCGCTGCCTGAGAACCAGCGCAAGCTCGAGGTCGCCGACGCCCTGGCGGTCCTGGCCGAGGACGCCGGGATGACGCTGATCGAGATGGCGCTCGCGTTCGTCATCCGTCACCCCGGGGTGACCTCGGCGATCATCGGCCCGCGGACGATGGAGCACCTCGAGTCCCAGCTCACCGCCGCCGAGATCCAGCTGTCCGACGAGGTCCTGGACCGGATCGACGAAATCGTGGCGCCGGGTGTCAACTTCAGCGCCGCCGACGCGGGGTGGAGCAATCCCGCGCTGGAGCCTGCCGTCCGTCGGCGCTGAGCCTGGCCGGCATCCGGCGCCGCGGTCTCTGGCGTCGCGGTCATCCGGCGCCGATTGACCGGCGCCGGATGACACGTGCCCTCACCGGAGCGTCTCGGTGACCCGCCAGCTGTCGAGGATCGCGGCGATCTGAGCGCGGGCCGCGCGCGGCGCCGCGGGTCCGAGATAGATCTCGACCTGAAAGCCCCGGCCGCCCTGCCGGAACGACACTCCGTCGCTGGGTCCGGCGCACGCGTAGGGCCTGATCGCCGAGCGTCCGATGCGAAAGCGCGCCGGGCGCGGCGGGATGGCCTTGAAGTCGCGGCGCGCGACGTGCGGGTACTCCCAGACGAACAGGAACGCTCCGGTGCGGGGGAAGTTGCTGACGTTGGGCGTGCCGCACACGCACTGGTGGCGGGAGAATCGGACATCGAAGGTCGCCGCCGCGAGCCGCGGGACCGGCACCTGCACCCGGGTGCCCTTGTTGCTGAGGAGGTGCCAGCCGCCGGGCAGGCGCACGCTGACGCTCCCGCCAACCGACACCCGCGGATCGCCGGCGCCCGCCGCCGTTGTCACACCGCCGGCGGCGGCGACGGCCAGGAGCAGGACGATGGCGAATGTGCGCACACAGCACGTACGGGTCCCGGCACCGGAGTGGTCCGTCAGCGGCGCAACCGCTCGGCAGTCTGGTCGTCGGCGGGGAAGAACGCCTCCACCGACAGCTCGGCGACGGTGATGTCGACCGCAGTCCCGAAGGTCGTCACCGTGCTGAAGAACGTCAGCTCGTCACCGGCGGCGGTCGCGAGCCGCAGCGGCACCATGATCGCCGGCTGCCCGGTGGGGTCGGGCACGGCCGCCGGCCCCGGGTAGGCGGCCAGTTCGTCATACAGCGCCTCCAGGCCCGGGTCGGCGGTGACCCGGATCTGTCGCTCCAGACGTTCGAGCAGGTGGCTGCGCCACTGGCCGGCGTTGAGGATCCGCGG
>JBAWFG010000104.1:0-18819 GCA_049591655.1 Solirubrobacteraceae bacterium | reverse complement strand
GCCCTCGGCCTCGCCGGCCGCGCGGGCCTGCTGGCGGATCTGCTCGGCCTCGGCGTGGGCGGCAGACAGCACGTCGGCGACGTCGCCGACCGCGCCGGGAGGCGCCTCGAGCTGGCGGAATGTGTAGGCCGCGACCGTCGCGGCCGCCGACTCAGAAGACAACGTCTTCCTCGGTCCGGGAGAGCACAACTGCGCCGGCCTCCTCGAGCTTGCGCACGATCGCCACGACGCGGCCCTGGGCCTCCTCGATGTCGCGCTTGCGCTGCGGCGGCTGGAACTGCATCTCCTCCACCAGCATCTGCGCGCCGCGCTCGGACATGTTGCTGAGGATTCGTTCCTTGACGTCGTCGGCGACGCCGCGCAGCGCCAGCGCCAGGTCCTTCTGGTCGGCCTCGCGCAGGATGAGCTGAATCGACCGGTCGTCGAGCTTGGTGATGTCCTCGAAGATGAACAACAGTCGCCGGACCTCCGCGCCGAGGCTCTCGTCGGTCTCGGTGATCGAGTCCAGGACGTTGCGCTCGGTGGAGCGGTCGGCGTGGTTGAGAATGTCGGCCAGCGACTTGACGCCCCCGGCGGCCGACACCTCCTGGTGCATGACGCTGGCGAGCTTCTCCTTCATCACCGCCTCGACCTGCTTGACGACGTCCGGGCTGGTCTCAGACATCCGGGCGATCCGCAGTGCGATCTCGGGCTGCTCGTTCTCGGGCAGGTTGGAGAGCACCTGAGCGGCGAGCGTGGTGTGCAGGTTGGCGATCACCAATGCGATCGTCTGGGGCGACTCGTTGCGCAGGAAGGTGACGACCTGCTCGGCGGGGGTGCGACGCAGGAACTCGAACGGCCGTTTCTCGATCACGCTCGACAGCCGACCGATGATCTCGGCGGCGCGCTCGGGGCCGAGGGCGCGTTCCAGCACCTCGCGCGCGTACTCCACCCCGCCGGCGTTCAGTGAGTCATACGCCTCGACCGTTGCCGCCATCTCGCCCAGGACGCCGTCGGCGACGCCGGGCTCCAGGAACTGGAGCTTGGCCATCTCCAACGACAGCGACTCGATCTCCTCGTCACGCAGGCGTTCGAACACGTGGGCCGCACGCTCGGTCCCGATCGAGACGAGCAGGACGGCCGCCTTCTGGCGACCCTTGATCTTGGCCAGGGCGGCCGATGCGGACGCGGACGCCGCGGCGGGAACGTTGGGCTTGTAGACCTCGACGGCGGACATCGCCGGTTAGTCCTCCTCGGTCATCCAGGCGCGGACCTGCTGGGCCACGCGCTCGGGGTCACGCTCCACCAGATCCTCGACCTGGCGGCGGGCGACGTTGACCGGGGAGCGCAGGGCCATGACCTCGGTCGGCTCGGGCCCGACCATGGTGGCGCCGCCGGCCTGGCGCTGCTCGAGTGAGGCCAACGTGCGCGGGGACTCGAGCTCCCGCAGCCACGTGGGCTGGCCGGCGAAGGACTCCCGCTCACGCTTGCGCAGCATCCGTCCGGCGAAGACGAGGAAGATCAGCGACCCGAGCCCTGCCGCGCCGTACTTGGCGTAGTTCATCATCGAACTCGGCGAGGACGCGGTCGGCGTCGTGGTCGCTGCCGGCTTGGCGAAGCTGAGCTGTCCAAGCGAGATCGTGTCGCCGCGCTTGGTGTTGAGGCCGACGGCGTTGGACACGGCTGCTTTGATCGCCGGCAGTGCGCTGGCGGGCACGCTCTTGTCGACGAGCACGGAGACGCTCTGGTTGAGCACGTTGCCCGGGGCGATCACCGCGTGGGTGATCGTCTTGTCGACGCCGTAGGTCGTGTTGGTCGTCTTGTTGTTGTAGTTGGAGGCTCCGCCCGTGCCCACCGCGGCGTTGCCAGCGATGTTGCCCGCCGTACCGGCGACGCCGCCGGTACCGCTGCCGCCCTTGAGGAGCTCGGTCGAGGTCTGGGACTGCAGCGGCACGCCCTTCTTGGCGTACGTCAGCGTGTCCGATGTGGCCTGGTTGGCATCGACGTTGGCGTTGATGACGACCTGGGCCTTGCCGGCGCCGAGGGTCTGGGCGAGCATCGCGTTGACGGTGGTGGACATCGCGGAGTCGTACTTCTGGCCCGCGGCTGCCTTGGCGAGCAGGCCGCCGCTGTCGGTGGTGTCCGAGGACGGCCACAGCAGGCTGCCGTCAGCCCCGGTGATCGTGACCTTGTTGAGCGGCAGGCCCGGCACGCTGGAGGAGACCAGCGTTGCGATGCCGCGCACCGAGCTGGCCGGCAGCGAGCTACCGCCGAGCAGCACCGAGGCGGTGGCCGACTGGGTGTTGCTGGAGAACAGCTGGTCCTGGCTGTTGGGCAGTACGAGGTTGACCGTCGCCGAGGAGACGCCGTTGATCGTCTGGATCGTCGACGCCAGCTGACCTTCAAGCGCACGCTCGTAGGTGATCTGCTGCTGGAAGTTGCTCTGGCCCAGTGACTGGTTGTTGAGCAGTGAGAATCCCGGCTGCTGATTGGTCAGCAGGCCGGCGGTGGCCAGCGCGACGCGTGCCTGGGCGGTCTGGCTGGAGCTGACCGCCACCGCGGTGCCGTTGTTCTGCAGCTGGTAGGAGATCCCCTGCGCGCTCAGCGTGCTCGTGACCTTGCCGGTCTGGGCGGGGTCGATGCCGGCCATCAGCGTCGAGTAGCTCGGTTTCGAGGCCATCGACATGACGATCATGAGGAACGCCACCGCAACGACGAGCGAGCCGCCGATCATCACCCAGCCCTTGGGCGACAGCTTCTTGACGGAGTCCATGAGTGCGGGCATTGGCTAGACCTGGGTCTGGAAGATCGTGTTGGTGGCCGAGACGAGCTTGTCCCGGACCTGGGCGGCGAGGTCCATCGACAGCGAGGCGTTCTCCACCGCGGTGACCGCCTGGGTGGGGTCGGTGAGAGTTCCGGTGGCCAGTCCCTGCGCAGCGCTGGTGGCGCTGGCCTGGGTCTGCTCCAGCGAGTTGATCGCGCTCGACAGGGCACCGCCAAAGCCGCCTGAGGCAGCGCCGCCCGAGTCGATCGAGCCGACCGAGCTTGGGTTGCCGAGGGAGCCGACGCCCCATTCGCTGGTGCCCAACGGGCCGACCGCACCGGAGACAGCGGGAATCATCACTTGAGCAGGTCCAGGGTCTTGGAGTACATGGTCTTGGCCGTCTGCATCGCGGTGACGTCGGCCTGGTAGGAGTTCGATTCGGAGATGAGATCGGTCATCTCAGTGACCGGGTTGACGTTGGGCATCTGCACGTAGCCCTGCGCGTTGGCGCCCGGGTGGCCGGGGTCGTAGATGAGCTGATCGGGCGTCGGGTCATTGACGATCCCGGTCACCGCGACGCCGCCGGGAGTGGCGGGCGAGCCGCCGCCCATGACGCCGGCGAGCGTGGCGCCGAAGCCTCCGTTGACCTGGGACAGGACGACCTCCTGGCGGCGATAGGGCTGCCCGCCCGGGCCATTGGTCGTCTGCGCGTTGGCCAGGTTCTCGGACGTGACGTCCATCCGGGTGCGCTCGGCGGTGAGTCCTGACGCCGCCAGGTCGATCGCATCGAAGAAGCTCATGACATCGGGCCCATGGCCGTCTTGAGGATCTGCTCGCGCTGCGCGGCGATCTCGGTGAGGTTCTCGTACAGCAGGCCGTTCTCGGCGAGGCTGGCGGAGTCCTGTTCGCCGCTGACGCCGTTGCCGTCGGCGCTGACGACGCCCGACTGGACCGCCGGGGAGAAGTTGACCGCGCTTGGTGACTGCCCGGTCTGCAGGGCGTTGGCGAGCTGGCTCTGGAAGTTGACATCCTCGCGCTGGTAGCCGGGGGTGTCGGCGTTGGCGAGGTTGTTGGTCAGCAGTGACTGACGGAGCATCGAGCCGCGCATGGCGGCCTCGAGGGAGAGCTGAGTGGTGTCAAGGAGGGACATTCGGATACCTGTGGTCGCAACGGGCCCTCCTTGGGCTCTTCATGACCGCTCCGTGCGGTCACTAGCTATGTCGGCGTGCTGCCGGGAACTCTTTAGAGGTGAATCAGGGCTCAGATCAGGCACTGACCACGACGCGCGCGCCGTGGCGACGGGCCGGCGCGTAGCCGTCGGCCGTACGCTGGGCATGGCGGACGCGCTCGAGCTCGAGCAGCAGCGCCTCACGGACGCGCAGCAGCTCGATCTCCACCCGCTTCTGGAGCATGCGGCACCGCTCGAGCGCCGGCCGCGCCGCCGCGGGCGGGATCGCCGGCAACGCGTTCTCAAGCTCGGATCGGAGCACCTTGAGCTCCTGCAGCTCGTCGAAGCTGCGCTCGGCGACGAGCGTCAGCTCGCGCTCGATGATCGAGGCGAGCGTCTCGTACGGGGCCTCCGGCGCCGGGCTCATGTCTGATCGGCGATCGTGGCCCACGACTCACGCAGCCTGCCGAGCATCTCAGAGACCTGCTCGATCTTCTGGGGGTCCTGATCGAGGCGAGCCTGGCGCAGATGCGACAGCGAGAAGGTGTAAATCGACTGCAGGCGCTCGGCGACGAGGCCCTGGTCGAGATCGAGCGTGCTGCGCAGATGGCGGATGATGTCCTCGGCGCGGGTGAGCTTGTTGTGGGCCAGGACGATCTGGCCATCGGCCATGGCGACCGAGGCCTGGTGCAGGAAGCGCCGGGCGCCGTCATAGAGCATCACGACCAGCTGGCCGGGCGATGCGGTGAGGACCGAGCTGGCCCGGTAGGCGTTCGGCGAGTAGGTGGCTGCGTAAGTGCTCATGCGTCTCTCTTCTCTGAGCCGGTGGGGTGGTGCGAGGCGCTGCTCGTACCGGATCAATCGGCAGCTGCCGGCGGAAATTGAGCCGCTTTGGCCGGTCGTTACGATCCGGCGGACTCAGATCAGGCGCCGGGCAGCTGGGCGAGCTGGCCGGTCAGCCAGCTTGCCTGTGACTGGTTGGAGGACAGCGCGGCTTCGAGCTGGGCGAACTGCTGCACGAGCTGGGCCTGCTTGTCGGTGAGCGCCGACTGCATGCTGGCGATCTGGTTGCCGAGCTGAGTGATCGCGACGTTGTCCCCGGAGATCCGCGAGGTGATCGTGCCGGAAGGGGCTGACGCGTTGTCGGCGAGCGTGACGAAGCTCTGCGACCACGCGCCCAGGACCGATTTGACGCCGGCGGCGTTGGACTGCAGCGCGTTCTGCAGCGTCGCGGCGTCAAGTTGCAGATTCCCGCTCAGCGATGCCTGCGAGACTGCGCCCGCCCCGCTGCTGGCCCCGGTGTTCACGCCGATGTCGAGCATCGAGGCCAGGCCGGTGGGCAGTCCCGACCCGGGCGTGTACATCGACGCCCGCATCGAGGTCAAGAGACCCTTGAGCTGGCTGTCGTTGTACAGGGTCCCGACGGTCGGGTCAGAGCTCGACGGCTGCGTGCTGAGCTGCGTCTGGATGTCGGAGATCACCTTGTTGTACTGGGTGACAAAGGAGGTGATCGCCGTGTTGATCTTGCTCGAATCCGGGGCCGGCGCGCCGACATTGACGGTCACGGGGCCGGTCGTAGTCGTCACGCCGGTGAGCGTCAGCGACACGCCGGCGATCGCGCCGGTGACGGTGTTTGACGCGGACGTGCCGGCCTGGCCGTCGACGACATAGGCGGCGTCCTGGCCCGGCTTGGCCGTGTTGGCCTTCTCGGTGAGCGTGCCGCCCGTCTCTCCGGTGATGTTGATGAAGTTCGTGCCCGTGCTGCCCGTCGCACGGTTTGACAGCACGACCGTGCCGGAGTCGGTCGCCGCGGCGTACACGTCGAGGTTGGAATTGGAATTGACCGAGCTGACGAAGTCGCTGATCGACTGCCCGGCGGGCACCGTGATCTGCTGGCCGTCGATGCTGAACGTGTCGGCGCTCGTGGGGCTGGCGAACGAGAACGTGCGCTGCGCGGAGTTGGCCAGCTGGCTGACCGAGACCTGGTAGCCGCCGACGCCGGCCCCCGAGCCGGTGGTGGCGGTCAGCTTCGTCGGGTCACTCGTCGTGACCGTCTGGGAGTTCTTGAACAGCGTCGGATCCCCGACCGCCAGCGCGTCGGCGGAGAGGGTCTGCAGCTCGGATTGGATGTTGCCGAGCGCCGTGTTCATCGCCTTCTGGTGGCTCACCTGGTTTTGCAGATTGGTGACCGGCTGCTGGTAGATCGCCATCTCCTCGGTGACGATCTGATTGGTGTTCAGGCCAGAGGCCAAGCCGGTGATCTGCATCGACGAGGTACCTGCCAGTGAGGTCAGGCTGTAGCCGGTGGTGGCGGATGACACGGACGTGGTCGACATGGCGGTTCCTTTCAGATCCCGGTGTGCGGGCCGGCGCCGCAGGCGAGTTCGATCACCTGACGCGGTGACAGCGCGGCGAGGAGATTGCCCTCGGCGTCCTGCAGACTGGAGCGCAGCGTCCCGGTACGGGGGTCACGGCCGAAGTGGACGTGGCGGCCCGATGATTCCAACGCATCGAACACCTCTGCCGCCACGCCGATCTCCGCCCAGACGTCCTCAGGCGGAGTCGCCGGAACGCTGGATCCCAACATGGGGTCGGTGAGCGGATCGTGGGTGTCGGAGAGCATCTGGCGAAGCTGGATCGATGGCGCAGCCGGCATGCCGCGCCCGTAGGGTGTATCCCTCATGATCGTGCGGTCCGGGGGCTGACTTGAGCACGCTCGGTCATCCGTCCAAGGGTCAGGCCGGGACCGCCGCCGTTTGGGCGTGGGCCCTGGCGAGCAGTTGAGCGGCTGTCGCTGAGCCCGGATCGAGCTCCAGCGCCGCGGTGGCGAAGTTGACCGCGTCCTCGCTCATCCCGTGACCGAGCGCGATCCGCGTCAGGCCGATCAGCGCCCGGGCATCGGGCTGCGCGGAGCAGACCTCCATCCAGTGGGCGGCGGCGCGGTCGATGAGGCCGTGGGCGAGGTACATCTCGGCCAGCAGCTCGTGCTGCTCGCGGCGTTCAAGACGCGAGCGCTCCAGCAAACCGAGCACGGCCACGAAGCGATCGCCGTCGGCGTTGCGCAGCAGCGTCTCGAGGATGACCCCGAGCAGCGGTGCCCCGGCGACGGGCAGGGGTTCGGTGACGGCCGCGCCGGTGGCGAGCCCGGCCCAGGCGGTGAACACCTCGCTCTCCGCGCGTGAGAGCCCGTTCGCCTCCGAGCGCGTCAGCGCGGCCTGGACGTCGGCGGCCGGAGCTCGTCCGGTCAGCGCGCACAGCTCGATCCGTGACGCATGGGTCGCGAACGGGTCGCCGGTGGGGACCTGGCGCGCGTATTCGGCGGCCTCATCCCAGGCACCTCGGCCGAGCAGCAGCTCAGCGAGCGCGGTCAGGGTGCGGCCATCCTGGGGAGTCCGGTCCAGCACGTGGCGGTACTGGGCCTCGGCGGCGTCACGCGCACCGGCCTGTTCCAGCGCGCCGGCGACGGTCGTCCGGATCTCATGGGGGAGATCGCCGAGCGATCCGAGCCGGAGCGCGACCTCGGCGGGCTCGACCCCCTCCGCGAGCAGTGCGGCCACGTAGGGGGCGGCGACGAGCACGAACTCGGGGTGATGCGCGATGCACCACTCCAGAAGCTCCCGGGCCGCGGTCGGCTCACCGCGCTGCAGATGCAGCTCGGCCAGCGCCAGGCGCGGCAGGAACGTGCCGCTGCCGAGGATCGCCCCGTACTTGGCCGGCGCGTCGCCCATCTCGATCGCACGCCGGTAAAGGGCGATCGCCGCGTCGGCATCGCCGAGCGCGCCGGCGATCCGCGCCTGGGCGAGAACGAGGTCGGTGAGGTCGGGAAGCTGCTGCAGGGTCTCGGTGGCGACCGATCGCGCCTCCTGCAGACGCCCGGCCATCCGCAGCACCATCACCAGGCGCACGGTGAGCGCGGGGCCGTACTCGCAGCGCGTCAGGGTGCCGTCGGCGGTGAGCATCGCCTTGGCCTTCTGGAGGTGGTCGATCGCCTTGGCGTGCTCACCGACGACGATGTACTCCGAGCCGAGGTTGAAGTGAAGGAACGGCGTCGGCGCGCTCTCGGCCGCCTGGCGGGTCAGCAGGTCGATGTTGCGCTGCGACTTCTCCTTGGCAGCGCGGACCGAGCCGAGGTAGCCGTAGTGGGTGATCCGCACGGCGCTCTGCTCGACCCGATCGGGGTTGTAGGTCGGCAGGGTGTGGGAGATCTGCTCGTGCAGGCGCCCGGTGAAGCGGTACTCGGGCCGGTTGCGGAACACGCGCAGCGCGTTGTTGACCATGGCCGAGCCATCGCCGAGCTCACCGGTGTAACTCGTCTCCACCAGGTAGAAGGCCTCCCGCCACGTCTGGCCGGTCAGCTCGCGCAACCGCTGCACGTCCTCGTCGACGAGGACCTCATCGGCGTCCAGGTAGATGATCCAGTCGCTGGTGGCGGCCTCAAAGGAGACGTTGCGGGCATCGGAGAACGAGCCCGTCCACGGATGCTCGATCACGCGGGCGCCGAACTGCCGCGCGATCTCGACGGTGCGATCGGTGGAGCCGGTGTCGACGACCACGATCTCGTCCACGGCGGGAGCAGCGGCCTGCAGGCAGCGGGCCAGCATCTGCTCCTCGTCGCGCACGATCATGCACAGGCTGAGCGTCAGGCTGGTTGCCGGGCAGGCCCGCTCGGCGACCGCGCGGGCGCGCCGCGTCAGGCCGGGCAGGGCGGCGTGCAGGGGGCGGGTGGGGCGCCCGGCGCGCTTGCGCCGGCCGACCTCGGCGAGGTTGCGCTCGGTGTCGGCGAGCCCCGGGTCAAGGCGCTTGGCGGCGCGGAACAGCGCCTGGGCCGCGTCGAGTCCCCAGAGCTCATAGATGGCGACGCCGGCGAGGTTGAGCAGGAACGGCTCACTCGGCTCGGCCTCAAGCATCGTCAGCGTGGCATCGGCGACGGTCAGGAACACGCGGGTCGCGACCCCGGTGGTGGCCTGGGCGGTGCTGGAGAGCCCGGCGTCGATGACCGCCAGTCGTGCCTGATGGCGTCGCTGGGGGTCGGTGTGCTCCTCGGTGGCCGAGAACAGCCGCGCGTAGGCGTCGACGTCGCCGCGGATCAGCGCACCGCGCGCCTGGGCCGCCAGCGACTCGGCCGGCTGCGCGGTCGGGGTGGACGGGGTGCTGGGAAGGGTGGTGCCGGTGAGCCGAAGTGCCATGAACAGAGGTCCTTGTCGAGGGAGCACTCACCGTGATCGGCCTCCGTCGCCGGAAGTTGAGCCTCAGCCGTGGCTGAGCCCCAGCCGTGCTCAGCGCTGCCCGCGGCCGGCGGCGGCGTCGAGTTGGTAGGCCCAGGCGAGTGCTTCGGCGACCGCCCGCCACAGCGCCTCAGGCACGTTGTCACCAAGGTCGAGCGCTGCCAGGGCGGCGGCCAGCGCCGGGTCCTCGCGCACCGGGACCCCGGCCTCTCGGGCGGCGGCGATGATCCGTTCGGCGACCAGGCCGCTGCCGGTGGCGGTGATCTTGGGCGAGACGGCGCCGGGCTGGTAGTTCAGCGCGGTGGCGTGCCGGCGCGGGATGGGCCGGTCAGGCATATAGGTCCAAGGGCTCGCGGCGTGGGGTCACGGTGACCGACACCGCGCGGCCGAGCTGGTCGGCGAGTGTCTGGCGTAGGTTCTCCGCGTCGGCCTGAGCCAGCGCCAGAGCCGGCCCGGGCCCCACGCTCACCGCCAGCCGGAGCGAGCCTTGATCGAGCGTGAAGCGCAGGTCCACCGCGCCCAGCGAGGGAGCGGCGTAGCTCAGCGCGACGGAATGGCTGCCGCCACCACCTGCCTGACCGCCCTGGGTGTCGCGCTCCGCGACCGCGACGGTGCCGCCCTGGGGCAGCGGGACCGCGATTGCGGCCGGCGGCGGGTCGGGCACCGGCGCCTGCGGGGCCGCTGCTGGACGGTCGTCGGACATGCTGAGCAGCACCCGTTCGGGGCTGACCTCACGTACCACCAGCCGCAGATCCTCGCCTGTGCGGACGTTGCGGGGCAGCTCGGCATCAAGCACAAACCCCGCGATGCTCAACGATCCCCGGCCATTGCCGTCGGCCACCACGACACGGGCCATCAGGGCCCGGCCCGGGACGATCTTGATCTCCGGGGCGAGAACCGTGCGGAGGATCCGAGGGTCGACGGCCAGTGGCTGCATGAACTCAAGTAATGATGGCGTACCGCCGATCTACAGACCCAATGGATCCCGGTCTCTACATCGCGGCGTCGGGGATGCTGGCCGAGCAGGTGCGTCAGAGCCAGCTCGCCAACGACCTGTCAAACGCTTCCACTCCGGGCTACAAGCCCGACCAGGCCGAGCAGCAGAGCTTCGGCTCACTGCTGCTCTCCAACACCGTCTCCGGTCAGACGATCGGCACGCTCAACACTGGCGTGCGGATCGACAAGGTCGTCACCGACACCTCGCCGGCGGCCCTGCAGCAGACCGGCCAGCCGCTCGACTTCGGCATCGCCGGCACCGGCTACTTCGCCCTTCAGACGGCCTCCGGCGTTCGCTACACGCGGGACGGCCAGTTCAGCTCCAACGCCGCCGGCCAGCTCACCGATGCCAACGGCAACCGCGTGCTGGGCCAGAACGGCCAGCCGATCGCGGTCAGCGCCAAGGGCACCGTCAGTCCGACCGCGCTCGGTGTGTTCAACGTCCCCAATGCCGCCAAGCAGGGCAACAACCTGTTCACCGGGACGGCGGCCGGCCGTGGCGCCGGTGGCGTGCGCCAGGGTGAGCTTGAGGCCTCAGGGGTCGACGCGGTTCACACGATGACCGACATGATCGCCTCGCTGCGGGCCTACCAGGCCGGCCAGAGCGCGCTGCAGTCGATCAACCAAACCATGCAGGAGAACGCCCAGAGCGTCGGCTCCCTTGGAGGTGGGTGATGTTGCAGGGTCTGTACGCGGCGTCCTCGGGGATGGAGGCGCAGCAGAATCAGTTCGACGCGATCGCCAACGACATGGCGAACCTCAACACGCCCGGCTACCAGGCGACCCAGGTCGGCTTTCAGGACTTGCTCTACAGCGGCGCCGGGGCGGCCAGCGGTACGACGCTGGCCACCGGCACCGGCGCCAGTTCGGCGATCATCGGCCGCAGCCAGATCCAGGGCGCGCTGGACCAGACCGGACGCCCGCTCGACGTGGCCATCTCCGGTGACGGGTATATCCAGGTGCGGCGCAACGACGGGACGATCGGGCTGACGCGCAACGGCGCGCTCCAGCTCGATTCCCAGGGTCAGCTCACCAACCAGGACGGCAACCCGCTGGTGCCGCCGATCACCGTGCCCAAGGATCTCGATCCCAGCAAGCTGACGATCACCGCCAACGGTGACGTCAGCGCCAACGGCCGCACGCTGGGCCGGATCACCCTCGTCAGCGTCCCCGCGCCGGACCAGCTGCAGCCTGACGGAGGCAGCATGTTCAGCGTCACTGCCGGCAGTGGGGCCACCCGCCCGGCGGCCGGCTCCACCGTCCAGCAGGGCGCATTGGAGTCCTCCAACGTCGACGTCAACCAGGCGATGACGACGATGATCACCGCGCAGCGCAGCTACCAGCTGTCGAGCGAGGCGATCCACATGCAGGACCAGATGCTGCAGATCGCCAACCAGATCAAGCAATGAGCGCCATCTCCACCACCCCGGTCGGGGCATCGCTGCCTGCCACCGCGACGCCGCCGACGGACGCCGCGCTTGTGCCGGCGGCGATTCGCAACGGCAATCAGACCGCCAAGAACGCCTACCAGACCGGACTGGCGTTCGAGCAGCTCCTCGTCTCCCAGCTCTCGCAGGAGATGAACGCCACCGTCTCCGGTGGATCCGGCGACGGTCTGGGCGGCAGCTCGGACCCGGCGGGCTCCTCCGGCGCCTCCGGTGGCCTGGGCGGTTCTGACTCCGGTCTGGGCGCGTATTCGTCATTACTGCCCCAGACGATGAGCCAGGCGGTGATGACCGGCGGTGGCACCGGGATCGCGATGCAGATCGCCCGCTCCATCGACCCGGCGCTCAATGGAGTCAAGTCATGACCGTGATGGAGTACGTCGAGCACTACGACCCGGCGCTCACCACCGACGTCATCGCCCACCTCGACGCCCAGCTGGTGTCGGCGCGTCGCCTGCTGCAGATCGTTCTCGACCAGGGCGTCGCGATCCGCAACCGCGATGTCCCCAACGTCGTCTCGCTGACCGGCATGCTCCAGGCCGAGCTCCAGCGCCGCGCGATGATCGAGCGTGACCGGGCGCTCCTGCTCGACCGGGCCGGCGCCCGCCTGGGCGTGGCCCCGACGGCCGTCTCCATCTCGCAGCTCGACGCCGTGATGGACCCGGTGCGGGCCCCCGAGGCCCACTCGCGCAGCGCCGAGCTGCGGGGCCTGCTGGAGGAGGTGCAGCGTGAGCATCACGTCAACCGGGCGCTGATGAACCAGGAGCTGGCGTTCCTCGATCACCTGCTGCGCCTCGCCGACTCCGATCGCCACCTCGGCTATGACTCCGCCGGCGACCACTCGCCGATGACGGCCCGTCGTCTCTCACCCCGCCACCGCGTCCTGGACCTCGAGGTCTAGAGGCCCACCGATGACGATCCCCGCATTCACCGGTCTCCAGACCGCTCTCAGCGGCCTGCAGGCCGCCCAGGCCGCGATCGACACGACTGGCGAGAACATCTCCAACGCCAACACCGTCGGCTACACGCGGCAGGTCGTCAACACCGTTGAGACCAACCCCCTGTCGATTCCGGCGGTCACTCCTCAGGGCGCCGGCGCCCAGCTTGGGACCGGCGTCTCGATCAGCGACATCAGCCGGATCCGGGACCAGTTCCTCGACGTCCAGTACCGGGCTCAGAACAGCGCCACCAGCAATGCCAACACGAGCTCGACCGAGCTCCAGCAGGTCCAGACGGCGCTCAACGAGCCGTCCGCGTCGGGCCTGCAGAGCCTGCTGTCGAAGTTCTGGAGCTCGTGGTCGAGTCTCGCTAACGACCCGACGAGCGCCGCCGCCCAGCAGGCGGTCGTCAACGCCGGCCAGACGTTGGCCCAGACCTTCAACGGCGTCTCGAGTCAGATGACGACGGTTCAGTCCCAGGCCGCCCAGCAGTACTCCACGCTGACCGGGACCAACGGGCAGGTCCAGCAGGACGCGACCCAGATCGCCACCCTCAACACCCAGATCTCCCAGGCCACCCAGGCCGGGCAGACCCCCAACACCCTGCTCGACCAGCGTGACAAGCTGCTCGACGACCTCTCGGGCCTGGCCCACGTTTCGGTGACCAACCAGAGCGACGGATCGGTGACCGTCAACTTCGGCGACGCGTCCACGCCGTTGATCAGCGGGGGGACCGTCACCTGGCCCCAGACGCTGACCTCGGCCTCGGGCGGCCAGCTCGGCTCGTTGCTGAACCTCAGCTCCTCGACCGGCCCGATCGGCAGCTTCCTCTCCTCACTGGACGGGGTCGCCAACCAGGTCATCTCCTCGGTGAACGCGCTGCAGCCCTCCAGCCCGTTCTTCAGCGGCACCTCGGCGTCCACGATCGGCGTCTCGGCCACCGCGTCGACGCTGCAGACCTCGAGCTCCACCACCTCGGGGACCGACCTCGCCCAGTCGATCGCCGCCCTGTCGGGCGGTTCCGCCGATCAGTCCTACGCCGCGTTCGTGGCCCAGGTCGGCTCCGGTGTCCAGGCGGCGGAGTCAACGCAGGCCACCGCCCAGTCGGTCCTCACCGCCGTCTCCAACCAGCGCCAGAGCGTCTCCGGCGTCTCGCTTGACCAGGAGATGGCCAACCTGATCCAGTATCAGCAGGCCTATCAGGCCTCGGCTCGGGTGATGAACACGATCGACAGCACCCTCAACACGCTGATCAACACCGTGGGCGCGGGTCTGTAGTCATGATCGGGCGCATCACCACCCAGATGACGACCGCCCAGGTCCTCGGGTCGATCACCAACGTCCAGGATCAGCTGGCCACCACCGAGCAGCAGCTCTCGACCGGGCTGCGCATCAACCAGCCCTCCGACGACCCCTACGGCGCCAGCCTCGCCGTCTCGCTCAACTCCCAGCTCGCCGGCCTCAATCAATACAGCAACAACGTCACCGACGGCACCGCCTGGACCTCGGCCGCCGACACGTCGCTGCAGAACGTCCAGAACATGGTCCAGCGCGCCCAGGAGCTCGTCGTCCAGGCCGCCAACGGCACCGAGTCCGCGTCGGACCTCAAGTCGAGCGCCGCCGAGATCAACCAGCTGATCGACGCGGTCAAGCAGGAGGCCAACACGCAGTACAACGGCCAGTACATCTTCTCCGGCACCGCGACCACCACCGCGCCCTACTCCTCGGCCACCGGTGACACCTATCAGGGCAACACCGCGGCGGTCACCCGGCAGATCGGCCCCGGTTCCTCGCTGCAGGTCAACACCGACATCTCCTCGCTGCTCGGCAACGGGCAGAGCTCGGGTGACGGCAAGCTGCTTGACAGCCTGCGCACGATCGCCGCCGACATGAGTTCGGGGACCGCCGCCGGCGTCGCCGACCTGTCCGGCAATCAGCTCACCAACCTGCAGAACAACCTCAACACGCTGATGTCCCTGCAGGCGAACGTCGGAGCCGCCCAGAACCGGCTGACGCTGGCCTCCACCCGGATTCAGAATCTGCAGACGAGCGATTCCACTGCGCTTTCCAACACCGAGGACGCGAACATGGCCTCCACGATGACGACCTATTCCAACGAACAGGCCGCCTTCAGCGCCGCATTGCGCGCTGGTGCCAATATCGTTCAGTCTTCGTTGATGAACTTCCTGAACTAAGCCGGCCAAAGGAGCCCCGTGGCATTGGCGATAGAAAGCACGCGCTTCGGGCGCGTGGAGATCGACCCTGAGACCGTGATCGAGTTCCCCGACGGCCTGATCGGGCTTGCCGGGACCCGCTTTGCGCTGCTGGCCAGCGACCCCGACAGCCCCATCGTGTGGTTGCATTGCGTCGATGACCCGTCGCTCTCGCTGCCCGTGACCGACCCCAACCGCTTCTTCTCCGGCTACAACGTCGAGCTGAACGACGAGGATGGCGAGCGCCTCGGCCTCGACGACTCCACGCCCGTGGACGTGTTCGTCACCGTCGTCGCCGGTCCGGAACTGTCGGACTTCACCGCCAACCAGAAGGCGCCGATCCTCATCTGGAACGGCCGCGGCCACCAGATCATCAACCAGGACCCCGGCGCCGAACTCCGCGCTCCGCTTTTCTCTGAGGTCCTCGGCAACTCCGATCCCTCCAGCGCGGAATGCTGAACATCACCCGCCGGCGCGGCGAGCGCATCGTCCTGGGCGACGATGTCTTTGTCTCGGTCCTCGAGGTGAGCGGCCAGACGGTCCGCCTCGGCATCGAAGCCCCCCGATCTCTCCGCGTCTACCGCGAGGAGATCTGGCTGGAGGTCAAGAAGGAGAACGAGGCGGCGGCCAGCGCGGCCAGCGCGGCCATGCCCGATCTGCCCGCCCCGCTCAAGGGCGACTCCTCCAGCGACGTCACCCGGTCGGCGACGGTCAACCGCACCAACCCGGCCTAGATCCGTCGACGTCCCAAGCCCTGGCCCCGTTTGGCCAGGGTTGTGGGGGCTCATGGCTACATAGAAGCCCTCAGCCCCCAGAACCTCCGGGTCGTCGCTCCGGAGGACCCCGAGACGCCCCCGGAAACCTCGGGTCGCTGCCACGGAGGACCCCGGACGCCCCCGGAAACCGCGGGTCGCCACCACGGAGAACCCCCCGGAAACCCGGAAGATCCGCACCGTCCCCGGAGACTTTCCGGAACCCGGGCGTCAGGCGCCACATCCCCGGAAAACTCGCCGGCCCCACCGGCATTTTCCATCCTCTGGGGGCGGGTGGCCCCCGCAGCCCTCACAACCCCGCGCCCCCGCAGCCCGTGACAAATCCGGCCCCTGCCCCCCAGATTTGTCGCGATCCGCAGGCTCAGGCTCACGGATGCGCCGCGCCTCGGACCCGCGCGCCGGATTTGGCGCGGGTTGCCGACGCGCTGCTAGGCGGCGATGCCGCTGAACAGCTGCTCGTCGGCGGCGAGCTGGGCCCGGAGCGTCTTGAGGATCTGTCCGTGCAGCTGGCAGATGCGGCTTTCGGATACGCCGAGGATCTCGCCGATCTCACGCAGTGTGAGGTTGTAGACGTAGAGCAACACGGCGATCTTGCGCTCGCGGGGGGCGAGGCAGTCGAAGGCGGCTCGAAAGCGCTGCTTGGCCTCGGCGGTCAGCGCCGAGCTCTCCGGGTCGGTCTCGGGGTCGTCACTGCAGAGGGTGTCGATGCGCTCGGTGGCGTTGTCGTCGTCGCCGCTGACCAGGGTGTTGAGCGAGCCGACCTGGGACCGGGCGATCTCGTCCTGGTGGGTGCGCAGTTGCGCCGGGGTGATCCCGAGCGCGTCGGCGAGCTCGTCACGGCCCGCGCGGCGGCCGTAGAGGCGGAAGAAGTTGTCCTGGGCCTTGGCGATCTCACGATCCCAGCGGCGCAGCGAGCGCGGGGCCCAGTCGTTGCGACGCAGCTCGTCGAGCACGGCGCCGTGGATCCGCGTCCACGCAAACTGCTCCAGCGTGGCGCCCCGCTCGGGATCGAACCGGTCGATCGAGCGGATCAGGGCCTCCAGGCCACAGGAGATGAAGTCGTCGACGTCGCAGCGGGCGGGAATCTCGCGCACCTTGCGGTACACGATGTACTTGACCATCGGAGCGAATGTGAGCACCAGGCGGTCACGCAGCCGCGTGTCGCCGGTCTCCCGGTAGGACCGCCATAGCTCGAGTGTCTCGTCGGCGGAGAGACGGTCAGCACGTTCCTTGATTGGCATAGCACCCACTTTTGATCCGAAGTACGCGAGGGAGAGGGAGGTCGCGAGGCTCGGTGATGAGCTTCGCCGGGGCGAGGTCGCAGGACGCCCGGGGTATATGTCGACCAATCCGGCGATTTCCTAAATCCTGAATCTCAGATCGCCCGCCAGAGTGCCCCCGGTGAGCCCTCCAACCGCGCCGGAGCGACGTCTGGACTGGGATGGCGCCTTCAGTCGGACTTCTGGGAGGACTGGATGCATGGCCCCAGTTCGGCACCCCGATGTACTACGGCCCCCACCTGGAGCGCTTTCCGCAGCGCAGCGCCGCCGTTGTCAGCGCCATCGCACGAGCACGCCCCGGCGGCGTCGTGTTTCACTGCGTCGGAGGCCGCGACCGCACCGGGCAGATCGCGATGATCCTGCTGTCGCTGCTCGGCGCGTCACCGCAGACGATCGCCGCCGACTACGAGCTGACCGACGCCACTCGGGCCGCCGTGGGAGCCGCGAACGGGTTCGACGACGACACCGCGCAGATGCGCGCCGCGGGCCCTCGGCGATGAGGATCTCGCCGCGCTGCGTGCCCGGGCTCTTGTCGCGCCCGGTCAGTACTCGTAGAAGCCGCGACCGGCCTTGCGGCCGTGGTGGCCTGAGACGACCATCCGCTTCAGCAGCGGGGGTGGGGCGTACTCGGGGCGCTTGAACTCCTCATACAGGGAGTCACACACGGCGTAGAGCACGTCGAGGCCGATGAAGTCACACAGCGTCAGCGGCCCCATCGGGTGTCCGCAGCCCAGACGCATGCCCTCGTCGATGTCCTCGCGGCTGGCGAACCCGTCCTCGTACATGCGCACGGCCGCCATCAGATAGGGGACCAGCAGCATGTTGACGATGAATCCCGAGCGGTCCTTGGTGCGGATCGGCTGCTTGCCGATCCCGGAGGCGAATCGCTCGGCGGTGGCGACGGTGTCCTGTGCCGTGTCGAGGGCCACGACGACCTCGACGAGCTTCATGACCGGGACGGGGGAGAAGAAGTGCAGGCCCAGGACGCGTTCTGGGCGCTGGGTCCAGGAGGCGATCTCGGCGATTGGGATCGAGGAGGTGTTGGACGCGAGGAAACGGGCTTCGGGCAGGCTCTTGTCCAATTGGGCGAACAGCTTGCCCTTGAGGCGGGGATCCTCGGTGACGGCTTCCATGACCGCATCGACACCGTCAAGGTCGCCGAGACTGGTCGTATAGGCGATCCGGCCGATCAGCCCCTCGGCGGCGTCGCCGGTCAGCTTGCCGCGGGAGACGGCGCGGTCGACGGACGTCTGGAGCCGTTCGCGGGAGCGCTTCAGCGGCGCCTCCTCGGGCTCAAAGACGGTGACGTCGATCCCCGACGCCGCCGCCGATTCGGCGATTCCCGAGCCCATGAAGCCCGCGCCCACCACTGCAACGCGGGAGATCCCGTTCACATCATCGGACATCGATCCTCAACACCTCCCCAAGTGGCGCAGCCGCGCCCGGTAGATCTGCATGTCATGGTGGTTGAAGTCCTGGTGGGTCTGGGTGCGCAGCGAGGGCACGTCCTCGTGGTGATACGGGCTGGAGAGGCTCTCGTTGTGGCCGATGACGTTGGCGGTGCTGATCTGAAAGCGGCAGGCCAGCCAGTGCACGAGCTTGAGGCTGGCCGAGATCTGACGCGGGTTATCGAGGATCTGGGCATCGCTGTAGCCCACTTGCTCGACCCCGATCGCGGTCCAGTTCAGGCCCACCGTGTGACGACACATCGTCTGCAGCGAGACGAGCTGGTGGATCGTGCCGTTGGTGTCGATGACGAAGTGCGCGCAGGTCGCCGGCAGCTCGTGCAGTTCGACGTCGGGCACGTCGAGGGCGAACGTGTTGAACGTCGAGCTGTAGCTCGCCTCGGTGTAGTGGATGACGATCACGTGCGGGTGCAGGAGCCGCCACGTCGGCTTCATGAAGCTCCCATAGTGGCGGCGCGCATAGGCGACCATCTGCGCCTTGCGCACCGCCCCGAACGGGATCGGATCCCACACGATCCGGGGTTTGGGGGGCAGCTGGGCGGCCGGCCGGGCCGCCGGCAGCTGGACGGCCG
>JBAWFG010000103.1:0-3457 GCA_049591655.1 Solirubrobacteraceae bacterium | reverse complement strand
CCCGGCCGCGCTGCTGCTTGTCGGTGATGTCCGACAGCGCGGGGTGCATCGCGACACGGCCGAAGAGGTTGCCTCCGACCAGGGCTGCCAGGGCGGTGTCCTGTGCCGCCTGGGCGCCGATCGGGCCGAGGCGGCGGCGCGGGATGGGGAGTGACCGGTTCGGAATGGTGGGATGCAGATCCATGTCGTTAGTCGTTCCCTTCGGTGTGGGGGCGGAAACCGGGCCTACGGGCGGATCGGCGCAGCCGCCTCCGGCGTTGCCACATGGAAGCTGAAGCTCTGCTCCAGGTAGAGGTGAACGTGATCCCGGTCGTGATCGAGGTAGCCGAGCGACAGGTCCTGGCCGGACTCGAACAGGAAATCCTCGCCCCGGGTGGAGAGGACCACGGCGCCGTCGAGGCCGGGGGTCCAGACGATGTCCCCCTCGAGGATCTTGCGCAGATGGTCGAGTAGCGGATAGCCCCCGTTCTCGGCGGTCTCAACGACCCGCTTGTACTGCTCGGTGCCGAGCGCCAGCGCGTAGGGGCCGGCGATGCCGGCGCGCAACAGTTGCTCGACCGCGCTCGCCACCGGGCGCGGGTAACCGGCCGGCTCGTGGCCGAGCTGGAGGCCCTGATGGGGGGATGCCTCGGCGATGCCGACGATCGCTGCCTCCGGCCAGCCATGGAACACGGCGCGGTTCTCGGCGACCGCCATCCGGTGGGCGGCAGCGTCAAGCGGCTCCAGGTCGGCATCGGCGGCGCCGCGGTCGTCGTCGCGCAGTTCGGCCCGTGAGATGGCGAACTCGGCCCTTAGCTCCACGACTGGGAGCACCCGGCGGGCCACCGCGCTGATGCCGTCACACGGGGCGGCGGCCACCGGATCGACCCGCCCGAGGTTGGTCGCTGAGTACTCCCATCCGTGGGGGCCGGAGAAATCGACGAGCTTGCGGGCCGCCAGCGCGACCGACAGGCGCTCGCGGGCCTCGTCGTCGAGCAGCGTCCAGTTGGAGTCGCTGATCGGGGCGTGGGCACGCAGCAGATGGTTGGTCATCGCAGGGCCCCCCGGAGGCTGCCGATCCCGAGCGAGCCGGAGCCGTCGCCCCCCTCGCCGGGAGGAGCTGCGTCATCGGCCCGTGCCTCGGCGGCCTCACCGTGTTCGACGATGTCACCCTCCTTGAACAGGACGCCCTGGGCGATCTCGCGCCAGGTCGGCGAGCGCCGCAACAGGAACTCCAGGTCCATGCTGAAGTGCTTGAACTCCTCGCCCACGGCGTCGCGCATGACCGCGGCCGCCTCCGGGTCGGTCTCGACGGCGAGCCGCTGCTCATACCAGCCGATCGCCTCAGCCTCCTCGGTGAGCGATGCGCAGAGCCGCGCGAACGTGCGGGTGGCGGCGGGAAGCTCCTCGGGCGGCTCGTGATACTGATCGAATCCCATCCTCGCTCCTGATCTCGGTGACGGACGCCAACGCTACCCGCCGGCGCTCCCGGCAAGCCGAGAGTGGGCGGCTATGGGATCATCCCGCGATGATCGATAACGCGCCAGCCGGTGACACCGACCAGCTTGTGGACCGGGTCATGACCGCCCCGATCGCCGCCGGCGGCCTGATCGCCGGGTTTGGGGTGGCGGTGGCCAGCGGCTCGCGCCCGCTGGGCGGCGTCGTGCTCGCTGCCTGCGGTCTGACCTGCATCGCCGTCTGGCTGCGGCGCGACGGGCGCCGCACCGCCGCTCAGCTCACCGCGGTCGGCCTGCTGGCGTTCGTCGTCTCCCACCTCCTCGGCGACGTGATCGGAGCCTGGCCGTCGGTCGCTGTCGTCTCGGCGGTGACCGCCGCGCTCTGCTGGCAGCTGTCGGATGCGCGCCGGTTCAGCCACCCGGCACAAGCTGGCTGACCGAGAACCGGGCGCCGTCGGGAGCCGCCAGCACGGCGCGCCGGAAGGGTGCTTCTGAGAACGGCTCCACGACGACCGTGCCGCCGAGCGCCGGCACGGCGTCCGTCGCGGCTCCGGTATCGGCGATCCAGAAATCAACGCTCCATTCCGCCTGCCCCACCGGTCCGCTCGTCATCGCTGCCACAACGTCGCGTGGGACCGGCTGCTCGGGCTCGCCGCCGACATATCCGGGCCGCCGCCACAGCCACAGCCCGTCCCCGAAGCGCTCGGCCTCCCACCCCAACAGCTCGCCGTAGAAGCGGCGTGCGCCGTCGGGGTCCGGCGTGGTCAACAGGCTCATCGCCCAGGCGGAAGGCTCGTTGACCCGGGCCGCGCCGGTCCGCACTCCCGCCTGCCACAGGCACAGCGCGGCGCCCGCGGGGTCGGCAAGGACCGCCAGCCGCCCCGCCGGCGGGGCGTCGAACGGCTCGACGAGGACGGTGCCTCCGGCTGCCGCCCCGCGGGCGGCGACGGCGTCGGCGTCGGACACGGCGACATGGGTGTTCCAGGCCGGCGCGGCCGAGGGCGACCCCGGCGCAGCCGAGCCGATCCCGGCGACATCATCGCCGCGCAGCCGGGCGACCCAGTACTCGCCGGGAGGATCACCCGGCATCGGTCCGGGACCGGAGAATTCCCAGCCGAAGACGGCGCCATAGAAGCGCCGGGCGCCGTCGACGTCGGCAGTGAGCGTGTCGACGAAGCACGGCACGCCCTCGGGATATGTGTCGCGGTGGCTCATGTGTGGTCTGCTCCTCTTGAGGCAGGTTGCTGGTTGGAGTATCCTACTTCTTGATTGGAAAATCAAACTACAGTGAGCGGCAAGCGGACATATCGAGATTCGTGCGGGATCGCCCGTGCACTGGATCGCGTCGGTGAGCGGTGGGCGCTGCTGATCGCCCGGGAGCTCGTGCTCGGCCCCAAGCGGTTCACCGACCTGCGCGCCGGACTGCCCGGCATCGGCCCCGACGTGCTCGCCCAGCGTCTGCGGGATCTGGAGGCGGCCGGCGTCGTGCGCCGCCGCGAGCTCCCGGCGCCCGCCGCATCGCGCGTCTACGAGCTGACCGAGTGGGGGGCCAAGCTGGAGCCGGTGCTCGTCGCACTCGGACGGTGGGGGAGCCGCGCGGCGCTGCCGGCGGGCGCTGCGCCGCTTGGCGTGGACGCCGCGCTCGTCGCCCTGCAGACGACGTTTGATCCCGCCGCGGCCATCGCGCTGGATGAGACCTACGGCCTGGTGCTCGACGACCAGGGCTTTGTGATCTCGGTCAGCGACGGCGCGCTGAAGATCCGGCGTCGCACCGATCCCGGCCCGGATCCGGTCGCCGCCGTGACGGTCGCCACCGACACCGGCACGCTGGCGGCGATCGCGTGGCACGGCCGGGGCCTGGCGGATGCGCTGGCCGACGGCGCGGTGACGCTCGTTGGCGATCCGGGCGCCGCGGAACGGCTGCTGTCGCTGTTCCGGGCTCCGGTCCCCGCCGGCTGAGTTCAGCCCTCAGAACCTGCTTCGAGGTCCGCGGCGCGCCGGGCCAGCAGCCGCCGCTCGCC
>JBAWFG010000102.1:0-8146 GCA_049591655.1 Solirubrobacteraceae bacterium | reverse complement strand
TGGCGGCGCTCGCCGCCGGGCCGCTGGCCGGACGCCGGCTCGTCACCGGCGGGCGATCCAGTGGCGCTCGGGTGGCGTGCCGGACCGCCGCCGCGACCGCCTCGGCCGGAGTCGTCTGCCTCGCCTTCCCGCTGCTGCCTCCCCGGCGCGCGGGGGCCGCCACGCCGGCGGTGAGCCGGCTGCCCGAACTCGAGGCCGTGCCGGTCCCGACCCTCGTCGTCCAGGGGGTCTCTGACCGGTTCGGGATGCCGCCGGCGGGCCCGGGGCGCACCGTCGTGCCCGTCACCGGCGACCACGGGCTGAAGTCCGATCTCGCCACCGTCGCCGCCACCGTCGCCGGCTGGATGCAGACGACGGCGCGGGCGCCCTCAGCGGGCGCCCGCGCCGTGTAGCAGTTACGGGTGCCGGCGGGCGGACGCGCCAGGCGAGGCTGCCCACTCGGGGAAACACGCCAGCACCCACGCACAGGGTCGGAGGCGAAGTATCACTCCGAGAGCGGGTGTAAAGGAAACTCAGCGGTTGTCGGACCAAGACTGCAGGAAGGCGGCCGCCGGACCCCCTCCAGGTGTACTGGACGGGCGAGTCGACCCAGGGGTCGGGTCGGCCCGCCGTGTACTAGCTTCAGGACCGTGCATGAACCCGAGCGGACCGGTCGCCAGAACCCCGCCCCGGCGGCTGGAGCCGGCGAACCGTGGCGCGAGCCCGCCCGGGGCGGCCATCCCGACGCGCGGATCGCGGCACTGACCGGCGCGGGGCAGCTGGAGGCGCTGCTCACCGGCGCCACCCCGCAGCCCCCGCTTTCGCACCTCATCGGTATGCGGCTCACCGAGCTCGGCGCGGGCACGGCGGCGTTTGAGCTGCCGCTCAGTGAGTGGCTGTGCAGCCCCGATGGCTACATCCCGCTCGGCGTTGTGACGATCCCAGCCGACGGAGCGATGGCATGCGCGGCGATCAGTCACCTGCCGGCCGCGACCGGCCTGACCACCACCGAGCTGTCGCTGCGCCAGCTGCGACCGTGCCGCCCCGGCGGCACGCTGTACGCCCGGGCCGAGGTCATCGACATGGGGCCGCCGGTCGCACTGGCGGAGGTTTCGGTGACCGATGACCATGGGACGCTCATGGCGCGGGGCAGTTCGCTGTGCGTCACGACAACCTTGAGCGCGGCCCCAGTCCAAACCGACATTGAGACCGAGTCCGCGCCACCGGCGACCGGCGCCCACGACGCTGACCCGTGGGAGCGCCAGCCGGCCGGTGACCTGGCCGCGCTCACCGGCCTGCGCCGCGTTCCCGCGGCCCGCGGGCGGGCGGAGTTCACGCTGCCCGCGACCCGGTGGCTGTGCGCGCCGCCGCCCGGCCGGGTCCAGGGCGGCGCGGTGGCGACACTGGCCGACGCCGCGATCAGCGCCGTCATCCGGGACGCGGCCGGCGAGGATGCTGCGTTCATGCCGATCGAGCTCGGACTCAATTACCTGCGTCCGCTCGCCAGCGACGGACGGGACGCGGTAGCCAGGGCCGAGCTCGTCCACGCCGGGCGGCGCATCGGCATGGCCCGTGCCGAGGTCACCGATGCCGACGGGCGCCTGATCGCGGTGGCCGGCGGGTCGGCGATCTCCACCGGCGACCGGCAGTGATCACGGGTCGGCAGTGACCGCGGGAGCGGCGATCCGCCGGGTGGCGCTCGCAGTCGGCGTCGTCGCGGCGCTGCTGGCCATCACCGGCTGCGGCACGAGCGCCCGACGGGTGGGGCCGGTGCAGACCGTCGCGTCACCAGTGGCCTCGCTGCCCGGCGGCGCGCCGGCCCACGTCGCGGTGATCGTCATGGAGAACGAGGAGTTCAGCAACATCATCGGCTCGTCGGAGACGCCGTTTATCAATGGGTTGGCCCGCCACTACGCGCTCGCTCGGGCGATGTACGCCACCAAGCACCCCTCGCTGCCCAACTACCTCGCGCTCACCGGCGGCAGCCCGTTCGGCATCTCCAGCGACTGCACCGACTGCCACGTCGCCGCGTCCGGGCTGGGAGAACAGCTCTCGCACGCCGGGATCCCCTGGCGGGCCTACATGGAGGATCTCCCCCGCCCGTGCTATCGGGGCGACTCGGCGGGCAACTACGCCAAGAAGCACGACCCGTTCCTCTACTACGTCCATCTCGCCGCGACGCCGTCGGAGTGCCGCAACGTCGTCGCGCTGACCGAGCTCGGCACCGCCGAACGGTCGGGCTCGCTGCCGCGCTTTGCCTGGATCACCCCCAATCTCTGCCATGACATGCATGACTGCGACCCGGCAACCGGGGACCGGTTCCTGCGGCGCATCGTGCCGCCGCTGCTCGCCGCCCTCGGCCACAACGGGCTGCTGTTCCTCACCTGGGACGAGGGCAGCTCCGACGACGGCTGCTGCCGCCAGGCCTCCGGGGGCCACATCGTCACCATCCTGGCCGGCGCCGGAGCCCGGGCCGGCGCGGTGATGCGCACCCCCGCCGACCAATATTCGATCCTGCAGACGATCGAGGACCTGCTGGGACTACCCCGCCTGCGGGGCGCCGCTTGTCGCTGCACCCCGTCGCTGGCGCCCCTGTTGGCTCACTGAGGCCCGCGGGCCGGCGCGCCGCCGCTAGGACGACGTCACGGCGCCGGGCGAGGCCGTCTCGCCGAGCTGTAACACCGGTCCGAACCCGATCTGCAGCTCGGCGCCGCCGCCTGGGGCGTTCTCAGCCTGGGCAAACCCGCCGTGGGCCTCGGCGGCCTGACGCACGATCGCCAACCCGAGTCCCGAGCCCGGCTTGGAGCGAGCGTCACGGGCGCGATGGAAGCGATCGAACACGAACGGGAGATCCTCCTCGTGAAAGCCGGGACCGTGATCACGGACGGTCAGCGTCCCATTGCGGAGCGTCACCTCGACGAGCCCGTCCGCGCCGCCGTACTTGGTCGCGTTGTCGAGCAAATTGGTGACCGCGCGAGAGATCCGGTCGCCCTCCCCCACGACGAGCGTCGGTTCGACGTCGGCCTCGACGGTGAGCCCGGGCGCCCGCCGGCGGGCGCGATCGACCGCGGCGGCCACGACCTCGTCGACGCGGACCTCGGCCGGGTCGCCGCTCAGCTTGGTCCCGCGGGCGAGCTCGACGACGTCACCGACGAGCGCGGTGAGCTCGTCGAGTTCCTCGATGACATCGTTGCGCAGCGCCTCGCGATCCTCGGTGGACAGGAGCTCCTCGTCACGCATCAGCTGGAGGTTGGCCCGGATCGTGGCGATCGGTGTGCGCAGCTCGTGCGATGCGTCGGCGACGAGGTTGCGCTGGGATTGCACCGAGTTCTCCAGCGCGTCGAGCGTCCGGTTGAAGGTCTGAGCCAGCCGAGCGAGCTCATCGCCACCGTGGACGTCGACGCGGTCGGTGTCCAGGCGGTCGGGATTGGCCGCGATCGCCTCAGTCTGGCGGGTGAAGCGGGCGATCGGCGCCAGCGCGGTGCGGGCCACCAGGATGCCGAGCAGTGCCGCCAGCGCGATCCCGCCGGCGGCGATGATCACCAGCAGCAGCAGCTCCTGGGCGAGCGCGTGGTTGACCTCGGTCAGCGGAAGGGCAACGAGCAGCGCGCCGCGCGCGCCCAGCCCGGTGGTGAGGACGCGGATCGCGGTCGAGCCGACGTCCATCGAAGTGAAGTACTGGCCGGTTCCGCTGGCCGCGGTCGCCTTGAAGCCCGTGCTGATCGGGATCCGGTAGGTCTGGCCGCCCGGCGCACACGTCGAGCCGTTGCGCAGCACGAGCGTCACGACGCCCGCGGCGCCGCCGAACGCGCCACCCCGGCCATTGAGCAGCCCGGTCCCCTCGTCGCAGTCATGCGTGCCCAGGGGGCGGAAGCCGCCGGCGGGGCTGCCGAACAGCTCGCCGGCCGGCCCCGGGCCCCCATCCCCGCCGCCGTTGCCCGGACCGCCGGTGTGGGTGACCTGCGTGGTGAGCTGGCGCAGCGATTGGTCGACCTGGCCGCGCAGGGTCGAGCGCGTCCCGGCGTAGGCGGAGAAGGCGACGGCGATCACCGCGAGCGCCACCGCGATCCCGCCGGCCAGACCCATGCGGGCGCGTAGGCTCATTCGTTCGGTTCTCGCAGGGCGTAGCCGACGCCACGCACGGTGTGGATGAGCGGACGCGAGCCCGCGTCCTCGAGCTTGCGCCGCAGGTAGCCGACGTAGACGCGCAGCGCGTTGGAGGTCGGCCCGAAGTCATACCCCCACACCCGGTCATAGATGAGGCTGTGGGGGAGCACCCGACGGGGATTGAGCATCAGGAGCTCCAGCAGCTGGTACTCGGTGCGGGTCAGCTCCACGAACGTGCCCGAGACCTCGACCCCGTGGCGGGCCGGATCAAGGCGCAGCTCGCCGAATGTCAGGCCCCCCTCCGCGTCCCCCTCGCCGCCGGCGCGGCGCAGCAGCGCCCGCAGCCGAGCCCGGAGCTCGTCGATGTCAAACGGCTTGACGAGATAGTCGTCGGCGCCGGCGTCGAGGCCGTCGATGCGATCAGAAACCGCGTCACGGGCGGTGAGCATCAGCACCGGCGTGCGGTTGCCCTCGCGGCGCAGCAGCCGGCACACCTCGAGGCCGTCGATGTCGGGCAACCCGACATCGAGCACGATCGCGTCCGGCACCGCGGTCGTCGCCTCTGAGAGCGCCTCCGAGCCGGTGGCGGCCTGCAGCACCTCATACCCCGACAGCATCAGGGCACGGCGCAGGACGTCACGCAGGCCACGGTCATCGTCAACCACGAGCAATCTCATACACCTGATTGTCGTCGGTCCCGCGGTCGCGCGCGAGCAACTCCTACGTTTCGCTTACCCGCTCTCTCATCACCGCGCCGAGGATCCCGTTGATGAATGCGGGGGCCCCGGATCCGCAGAAGCGCTTGGCGGTCTCGATCGCCTCGTCGATCGCGCCCTGGGGCGGGATCGGCTGCTCGCCGGGCACGACCTCGGGGTGCAGCAGCTCGAGCAGGCCGACGCGCAGGATCGAGCGCTCGAGCGGCGCGATGCGCTCCAGCGGCCAGTCCTGGGCGTAGCGGCGGATCAGGTCATCAAGCTCGGGCTGATGCTCACGGACCTGTTCGGCAAGCGCGAACGTGAACATGTTCGTGTCCCGGGGCAGCATCTCCCCCAGCGGGCGGCTGAGCAGATCGCTCTGGTACAGAGCCCACACCGCGGCGCGGCGCTGCTCGGTTCGGCGGGCCATCAGTCGCCTCGCGTCAGGAGACCGTGATCAGTTCTTTGGGGATCGAGGTCAGGATCTGGCGACCCGACTCGGTCACCACGACCAGATCCTCGATGCGCACCCCGAACTGCCCCGGCAGGTAGATGCCCGGCTCCACGGTGACCACGTTGCCGTCGGCCAGCACCGAGTCCGATCGCTGCGAGAGCCGCGGCGCCTCGTGGACCTCCATGCCGACCCCGTGACCGAGTCCGTGTCCGAAATGCTCGCCATGACCGGCATCGGCGATCACCGCCCGGGCCGCCCCATCGACCTCGCGGCCACCCGCGCCCGGGAGCACCGCGTCAAGGCCCGCGAGCTGGGCCTGGTGCACGATGTCGTAGACGATCTGTGCGGCCTCGTCGAGCTCGCCGGTGGCCAGTGTCCGGGTGCAGTCTGAGAAGTAACCGTCGAGCCCCGCGCCCCAGTCGACGACGACGAGCTGGCCGGGCGTGATCTCGACGTCGGTCGGCGTGGCATGGGGCAGCGCCCCGTGGGGCCCGGCGGCGATGATCGAGTCAAACGACGGACCCTCGGCGCCGAGGTCCTGCATCGTGCGTTCCAGCGCGGTGGCCACCTGACGCTCGGTGCGCCCCACCAGCCCGTGCTCCATGATCGTGCGCAGCGCGGCGTCGGCCAGCTCGGTCGCCGCGGCGATCCGCCTGATCTCCTCCGCGTCCTTGACCGCCCGCAGCTGCTCGACCGGATCGCCGGCGGCCACGAGCTCGACCCGCTCGGGCATCAGCTCCCGCAGCTTGGCGTGAGAGCGGACGGTCAGGTGGGAGTCCTCGAAGGCCAGGCGGACCGAGCCCGTGGGCAGCAGGTCGGCGATCGCCTCAACGAGATCGGTCTGGGAGGTCCGCCGGTCGAAGGCGATGTCGACCTCGGCCGCCGACTGCTCGACGTAACGGAAGTCGGTGATGAACGCGCGGATGTCGGGACCGACCAGCACCAGGCCGTTTGACCCCGTGAAGCCGGTGAGATAGCGGACGTTGATCAGCGAGGTGACGACGATCACGTCGGCGCCGATCTCGGGCAGGCGGTCGGCAAGCCGCTGCGCGCGGACGCTCACGCCGACAGCTCCTCACGGAGGCGCCCGAGCGCGTCGTGATACCCGTCGGGCCCCCGGCCGGTGACGCGGGCGAAGCACAGGTCGGAGATCACCGAGTTACGACGGAAGGGCTCACGGGCGTCCACGTCGGAGAGGTGGACCTCAACCGCGGGCAGGCGGGCGAGCTCGAGCGCGTCACGGATCGCGTAGGAGTAATGGGTCCAGGCGCCGGGGTTGATCAGGATCCCGTCAGCGAGACCGTCGAGCGTGTGCAGGTGCTCGACGAAATCTCCCTCGTGGTTGGTCTGAAAGAAACGGGTGATCAGACCGAGCTCGTGGGCGGCCTCGGCGATGTCACGCTCGAGCTCATCGAGCGTGAGCTGACCGTAGTGGCCGGGGTCCCGGCGTCCGAGTTGATCGAGGTTGACTCCGTGCATAACTTCGACGCGATTGCGAACGATCATCCTAGGGACGCTAGCTTGCCAGTTCCCGCACGGCCGCGATCAGCTCCCGCGGAGCCACCGGACGGCCCGGCTGGGCGTCCCCCGGCTCGGAGAGCAGCACGAACGGCACCGGCCCCTCGCCAAGGCGTTTCTTGTCCCGCGCGGTGGCCATCACGACCGCGTCAGGGTCGACATCGGTGAGCCGCGTCGGCAGGCCCCGGGCGCGCAGCAACTCCCCCACCTCGGTGCGCAGGTCGTCGCTGCCCGACAGCCGCAACGCCGCCAGCAGGCCCAGGGCCACCGCCTCCCCGTGGCGATACCGGGCGTACCCGGTGACCGCCTCGATGGCGTGGGCGACGGTGTGGCCGAGATTGAGCGTCTGGCGCAGCCCGTCGTCACGTTCGTCGCGGGCGACGATCGAGAGCTTGGTGCGCGCACAGGCGGTCACGACGTCCGGAGAGGCCGGATCGGCCCCACCGCGGACCAGTTCCCACAGCCGGCCACCGGCGATCAGCGCGGTCTTGACCACCTCGGCGTAACCGGCGGCCAATTCGGCGTCCGGGAGCGTGGCCAGGACATCGGTATCGGCGATCACCGCCTGGGGCTGGTGGTAGGCGCCGACGTAGTTCTTGGCCTCCGCGAGGTCGACCCCGGTCTTTCCGCCGTAGGCGGAGTCGACCTGGGCCACGAGCGTCGTCGGGACCTGAACCAGACGTACCCCGCGCTGATAGGTGGCAGCGCAGAACCCGGCCAGATCGCCGACCACCCCGCCGCCGAGGGCGATCACGACGTCGGCGCGGGTCAGGCCACCCCGGGCGAGCTCGGACCACACGATCTCGGCGTGAGCGATCGTCTTTGACTGCTCTCCGGGCATGATCGTGACCCGCCCGTCAAGACGGCCGAGCGCCTCGCCGTAGAGCCGACCGACGTTGTAGTCGGTGACGACGAATCGGCGACCGGCGACGGTGGCCGGCCAGAATGGGGGGCCCGAGAGCAGGCCCGGGCCGATGTAGGCCGGGTAATCACCGGAGGCGCTGGTCGCCCACAGGACCGTGACCCCGGTCCGGGGAACCCCCTCCAGCGCGGCGAGCACCGCCCCCATCTCGCCGGCGCGCTCCTGGGGCACGACGACGTCGGCGGCCTGCTCATAGACCGGGCGTCGGGCGGTATAGAGGGCGGTGAACGCATCACGGTCGGCGGCGAGCGGGCGGGCGGTCCCCTCGCACCGGCGCCAGGCCGTGTCAAGGTCGACGTCGATCCACACCGTCAGGTGATCGCGCAGCGCGTCACGCACCGCGGCTGAGCCGAGCGCCCCGCCGCCGAGCGCCACCACCGGCCGGGGGCCGTCGCTTGGGGCCTCAAGCAACTCGAGCGTGATGCGCTCCTCGGCGGCGCGGAACGCCGCCTCGCCGTCGCGAGCGAAGAT
>JBAWFG010000101.1:0-10301 GCA_049591655.1 Solirubrobacteraceae bacterium | reverse complement strand
GACGGGGGCGTAGCGGTCGCTGGTGGGGCGCGAGCCCATGGGCGACCGATAGCGGCGCCGCCGACAGCCCGATCCGCTGGCCGGCGAGCTGGCCCGCGGCCCAGGCCAGCCCAGCGCTGAGCGCGATGCCGAGCGCCGCCGCCAGAGCTGTGATCACCGTGCGCCGAGTCATGTCCGGTGGACGCTACGCCTCGGCAGGTCAAGAGCCGGCAAAGTCGGAGGTGCCTCGGGACCGGAATCGCCGTCGGCCCCGCCGGGCTCCGGCTCGGCTGGGATCGACAGAACGAACGTCGCGCCCGGGGGCGGCTCAGGCGCGATCGTCACGTCGCCGTCCCATGCCCGGGCCAGCTCGCGGGCGATCGCCAGGCCCAGACCGCTGCCGCCGGGGCCACCGCGCCCGACCCGGCCGCGGTGGAAGCGCTCGAACACGAGCTCGCGCTCGCTCTCATCCACCCCGGGGCCCGCGTCGCGCACCTCGATTCGCCCCGGAGCCGCCGCCACCACGACCACGGTGCCGGCCGGTGAATAGCGCAGCGCGTTCTCGATCAGGACGTCGAGGATCCGTTCAAGGTCGTGCCGGGCCGCCCAGGCCGTGGCGCTGTCGCCCTCCCGGCGGTGCTCCAGCGCGATGCCCGCCTCGCGTGCCGGGGCGCGCCAGCGGGCGACCATCGACACCGCCAGCTGGTCGAGATCGACGTGGGCGCCCTCCACCCGGCGTTGGCCGGCGCGGCTGAGCACGAGCAGCTCCTGCACCGTGTCCGACATGCGGTCGACCTCGGCGATCGCTGCGGCCAGCTCCCGGTCGGCTTCGGGGGCGCCGAGCGTCGCCCGCGCCTCCTCCAGGCGCAGACGCAGCGCCGTGAGCGGCGTGCGGAGCTGGTGGGAGGCGTCGGCGACGAATTCGCGCTGAGCGTCGAGCAGCCGGGCGATCCGCGCCGTCATCTCGTTGAACGAGACCGCGAGTGACCGCTGCTCCCGGCTGCCCTCGAGCTCGGCGCGCGCGCCGACCTCGCCCTGTGCGACCCGCCGGGCGACGCGCTCCAGGCGCTGGACGGGGCCCGCGGTCTGGCGGGCGATGACCAGACCGGCGCCGAGACCGAGTGCCAGCACGATCACGGCGATCAATGCCAGCCCCAACTCGGCGTGGCCCACGGCGGTCTGCACCGCCGCCACGCTCTGGGTCACGCGGACCGCGCCGGCGACGGCGTCATCGCGGATGATCGGCGCGGCGGTGGCGAGGATCTGGGTGCCGAGCGTGCGTGAGGAGCGCTGCAGCTGGACCTGGCGGCGATCGAGCGCCGCCTGGATCTCGGGACGGCTCAGGTAGCTGGTGCCGATCTCGCCAGGTCCGGCGCTGTCGGCGAGCACGATGCCGTGGCGGTCCACCACGAGGATGCGCCCCCGGATCGACGCTGCGCCGCTCTGGGCGAGCACCTGAAGCTCGGAGCGGTCGGCGGTCCCGAGCAGATCGGCGGCGGTCGCCGCCACCAGGTCAGCCTGTGCACGCGCCTGAGTGCGGACCTCGGCGTTGACCCGGGCGCTCAGGTTGAGCGCGAGCGGGATTCCGAACGCGACGATCGCCAGCAGCAGCACGTACGCCAGCGAGACCAGCAGGCGGGTGCGGAGGCTCAGGACCGTGTCGCCCCCGGTGTCCCACCGAGGCGGAAGCCGACGCCGCGCACGGTGTGGATGTAGGCGGGTGCCGCGGGGTCGTCGCCGAGCTTGCGCCGCAGCCACCCGATGTGGACATCGAGCGTCTTGGTGGATCCGAACCAGTTCTCATCCCAGACGTCGGACATCAGCGTGTCCCGGGTGACAACCCGGCCGGGCTCCCGAGCCAGGCGGTCGAGGAGGTCGAACTCCTTGCGGGTCAGATCGAGCTCCTCGCCGGCGAGAAAGGCCCGGCGTGCGCCGGCGTCGACGGTCAACGCCCCGACGACGACCGGCTCGCTGCCCGGGTCCGGTCCCGCCCGGCGGCCGCGCCGCAGCACCGCGCGGATCCGGGCGATCACCTCGCCGACCGCGAACGGCTTGACCACGTAATCGTCGGCGCCGAGCTCAAGTCCGACGACCCGGTCGGTGACCGAGCCGCTGGCGGTGACGATGATGATCGGCACGTCGGACTCCGAACGCATGCGCCGGCACACGTCACGCCCGTCGGCATCCGGGAGCGCCAGGTCGAGCAGCACGACGTCGGGACGTAGGCGTCCCAGCAACGTGAAGGCCTCGGCGGCGGTCGTGGCCACCGTGGGGCGGAACCCGCCACGGGTCAGCGCGCGCGCGAACGGCTCGGCGATCGACGGCTCGTCCTCGACAACGAGGATCGATGGTCCGCCGGGGAGACCTGGGCTGGGGGTGGAGTCCGCGTCGATCATCGCGCTCAGCGGCCTGCGACGACGAAGAAATCGCGCCCGTAGGGTCCCAGGAACTGCCCCGGAACACCAGGCTGGCCCGCTACTACCTGAACGGGAGTGAGGGCCCCGGCGCCCGGCCCGTGGCGATACAGATATCCGGCGACCCATTCGGGGTTGATGTCGAGCTCCACGGCGCGCACCACGCGTGCGCTCAGCAGCGCGTCGCTGAGCGCCGTGACGGTCACGTGCTCACCGCCCACCCAGATGAGGTGGCCGTCGGCGGTGATGCCCAGCCCGGAACGGGCGGGATCGGCAATGCCGCCGAGCGTGGCCCCCCAGCACGAATCACATCCCACCGTCGGCGCGGCGCGCCCGGCGTCGATCAGCAGGTGGAGGTTCTGGCGGACCGAGACGACCTTGCGTCCAGCCGCCGGCACACCCTGATCCCACGCGCCGATGTCGGTGGTGCCGTCGGAGTAGGTCACGATCGAGCCGGCCCCGGGCTGGAGCGGAGCCGCCACCCGTCCGTAGGACTCAAAGCCTCCTGCGCCGGTGTCGAGGCGGAAGGCGCCGTTGAATGCCGCCACGACGCTGCGCCGCTCCGAGCCGGCGATCGTCGGTCCCCACCGCCAGCCGGTGCTCCCCGCGTCGATCGTCCCGGAGTGCAGGTGCAGGCCCACGAGGTGCTGATCGAAGGACAGCAGCGTCAGTGCCGGGGTGCGGGCGACCCAGGCCGCCGTTGCGCCCCCGACGGTCATCACCGGGACGAATCCGGTCGGGGCCGAGGCCGTGGCGGCCGCGAGCAGGACCGGCGGTCCGATATGAGGACGCGCCGCGCGACGTCGGGCCGTGTGGGCTGCCGAAGCCGTGTGGCGATGGGTCCGGCTCGTGCTCGTGGTCGCGGCCGAGCCCCCGCAGGCGGCCAGGGCGACGCACAGGACCGGGGAGAGGGCGCCGAGGGCCCGACCCCGGTGGGGTCTGCTCACCGCCCGGCCTGAGAGCTGGCCTGAAGCGTTCCGGTCGCGGTGGTGCCATCGGCGCCGAGTTGCAGCTGCGCGAGCATCGTCACGTTGGTGCCGGTGGAGTCCGACATCGTTGCCTGCACATCGGGGCCGTTGAGCGCGGTGACCCGGCCGCTGAAGCGGGTCGGGTCAGAGGTGGGCCCCGCTGACACCTGGCTCGAGGTCATCTGCACCCCGCCGCCCTGGATCGGCTCGCCCTGGATCCGGATATGAACGTGGGGAAGCTGCGGGTCTGAGACCCGCAGCGAGATGTCCACCACCGTCGGCCCGGGACCGAGCTGGGACTGGTGCACGGTGCCGCGGAACGGCGCGTTGACCGAGATCGATGTCGCCGATGATGAGCCCGAGCCTCCGCTATGTGCGGCGACCGTGACGGTGCTCCCGTGCGCGGCGGCGAGCACCGAGGCGGGAGTTCCGGCGCGCCGGGCCCAACCGGAGGCCAGCGGCCCCGACGGGAGCCAGAGCAGCAGCCCGATCGGCAGGACTGCGGCGGCGCCCAGTGCTGAGACCCGGGCCGGCAGATGCTCGGGCCAGCCGGATCGGACCCGGACCAGCACGGCGGCGAGCATGATCACCACGCAGGCGCCGGTGAGAACCAGCAGCCAATGGGTGCGCGCGTCGGTCCCGGTCCCGTAGCCGTGGACGAGTGCCACCGGCCAGCTGGCGTACGCCAGCCAGTGCGTGGCGCGCCAGGCGCGGTAACCGAGCCGGGCTCGCACCAGGCTGGTGATCGTCACCGCGATGATGAGATCGAACCCGATCGCCCCGAGGCCGAGCCAGATCGGCCGGTAGGCGGAGTGAAACGGGATGAACGCGTCGAGGACCGAGACCGGGACGAAGCCGTCGAGGATCGTGGTCAGGATGTGGACGACGAGGAACGCGACCGCCAGCAGCGAGGCGGTCCGGTGCAGTGCGTCGAACACGAACCGAGGCACCCCCTCGAAGCGGGTCCGCCGGACGGTGACGATTCCGAGCGCGACGCTGATCGTCAGCAGGACCAGCGCGACCGCGCCGGTTCCCCGGGTGACGAACCAGTACGGGCTGGGGGAGGCGGCGATGGCGAGCATCGGCGGCGCCGCTCAGGCTCAGGAGCCTCCGGAGACCACCGGGGCGACCGGCATCGGGGCCGGGTTGACCGGTGCCGGAGCACTGGAGGGTGGGGCGACCGAGCCGGTGTTGCCGCTGCCCGAGTTGTCCTGGGACGGAGCGGCCTGCGGCAGCGCCGAACTTGACTGCGGGGTCGTTGTCGCGGCCTTGGCGTGGAAGGCGTGCGCGGTGAGGGCGGTCAGGCCGCCGGCCACGAGCACCGCGGCCGCGATCAGCCAACGGTTGGCCCGCGCAACGAGCGACAGGGCCGCATCACGCGCCTGAACTGCCGCAATCCGGTGCAGTCCCGGATGGGACCCGGTGCCTTCTTCTTCGATCACAGCACAAGATGGTGGCTGACTGGCGTAATAGATGGCTAAGACGAGTGTGAGAGACCACTCATCGCCGTCGATGCTTGAATACCGGCCAGCTTGGAGGACATGATCGCTCAGCGGTTTGACGGGAGGGGAGACATCGAGTGCGCGGCTGGGGACCTGGCCGAGCGCGTTCCATCTGCCCTGGCCCCCCTCGCCCGCCTGGCGTTCAACTACCGCTGGTCGTGGGCTCCCGGTGGCCCGGAGCTGTTCGCCTCCGTCGACGCCGAGCGCTTCGCGCTGTGCGGGTCAAACCCGGTGCGACTGCTCCAGGAGTCCCCCGCCCGGGTCTTGCGACGGGCGGCCGCCGACAGCGAGCTCGTCGCCCGGGCGCAGGCGCTCGAGGCGCGGGTCGCTCGGGACCTGGCACGTCCCCCGCTGTCAAATGGGCTGGATCCCGCCCGGCCGGTGGCGTTCGTGTGCGCCGAGTACGGCGTGCATGTGTCGCTGCCGGTCTACTCGGGCGGCCTTGGCGCCCTCGCCGGCGACCTGCTCAAGGAGGCGTCAGACCAGGCGGTTCCGCTCGTCGCAGTCGGCCTGATGTATCGCAAGGGGTACTTCCGCCAGCGCATCGACGCATCCGGCTGGCAGCACGAGTACTGGATTGAGACCGACCCCGAACGGCTGCCCGCGGCGCTGGTCACCGGCCCGGACCGCGTGCCGCTCACCGTCTCGGTGCCGATCGGTCACAGCGATGTCGTCGCCCGCATCTGGCGGGTGCAGGTCGGGCGCATCCCGCTGTTCCTGCTTGACACCCAGATCCCGGAGAACGGGCCACTCGAGCGCTGGATCACGGGCCGGCTGTATGACGGCGACCCCCAGACGCGGCTGTCGCAGTACGCGCTGCTCGGCGTCGGCGGAATCCGAGCCCTGCGGGCGATGGGCTACGAGCCCGGCGTCGTGCACCTCAACGAGGGCCACGCCGCGCTGGCGCCGCTTGAACTCGCACGGGATTCAGCCGGCGGGGACGCGCCGTTGGCCGAGGTGGTCAAACGCGCCCGGGAGCGGACGGTGTTCACGACCCACACCCCGGTGCCGGCCGGCAACGACTCCTACCCACGCTCGGAGATCGAGAGTGCAGTCGGACGTCTCGCCGGCGAGCTGGGGTGCTCGATCGACGAGCTCGTGGATCTCGGGCATGACACCGGCGCTGATCACTCAGCTCCGTTCGGAGTCACCCAGGCCGCGCTGCGGATGAGCCGAGCCGCCAACGCGGTCAGCCGCCGCCACGGCGAGGTGGCCCGGGAGATGTGGAATGGGCTGTGGCCCGAGCGGGGGGTCGATGACGTGCCGATCGGCCACGTCACCAACGGCGTGCATGTCCCCACCTGGCTCGGCGTCCCGATGCGCGAGCTGCTCGACCGCCATCTGCCCGAGGGCTGGTGCGAGAACGCCGCCGACCCGGCGGTGTGGGCGGCGGTCGACGCTATCCCGGCCGGCGAGCTCTGGGAGACACGCTGCCGCCAGCGGGCGGCGCTCGTCGGCTTCGTGCAGGAGCGCAGCGTCTCAGACCGGCTCGTCCGAGGGGACCTGCGCGGCTACGTCGACGCCGCGGCACGCGCGTTTGACCCCAACGTGCTGACGATCGGCTTCGCGCGGCGGGTGGCGACCTACAAGCGGCTGGAGATGCTCACCCGGGACCCGGACTGGACCCTGCGTCTGCTCGACGGCGGTCGCCCGGTGCAGGTCGTGCTCGCCGGTAAGGCCCACCCGCGTGACGAGGAGGCCAAGCGGGCCCTGCAGAGCGTGTTCGGGCTCAAGGCGGCCAAGATCGTCGGCGAGCGCGTGGTGTTCCTCGACGACTACGACCTCGCCTCGGGCGCTGCGCTGGTCCGCGGCTGTGATGTGTGGCTCAACCTGCCGCGTCCGCCGCTGGAGGCCAGCGGCACGAGCGGGATGAAGTCGGTGTTCAACGGCGGCCTGCAGCTGAGCGTGCTCGACGGCTGGTGGGCCGAGGCCTACGACGGGACCAACGGCTGGGCGCTCTCCGGCGAGGTCGACCCCGACCACCACGCCCAGGACGAGCGCGACGCCGTCGCCTTCCATCACCTGCTCGACGACCAGGTGCTGCCCTCCTTCTACGACGACCGCGACGAGGCCGGGATCCCGGCGCGCTGGGTGGAGCTGATGCGCGCCTCACTGCGCACGCTCGGACCGATGTTCTGCGCCACTCGGATGCTCATGGAGTACGTGCACGGCCCATACCGGGCTGCCTGAGCCCCGGCCGCCGACCCGGAGTCGGCCGTCCCGCAGTCAGCCGTCCCGCAGTCAGCCGTCCCGGTCCCGCCCGCCCCCGCGGGCCCACCCCGCGATTTGCGGAAAATTCAACCCGCGCCCAGAGATTTTCCGCGTTCGGGGCGCCAGGCGCCCCGTTTGCGGCAAATTCATTCCGGCGACTCCGAGTTTTCCACGTTTGGGGGTGGCCGCCGGGCCGTGGGGTGGCCGCCGAGCTCAGCCAACCTCGGACAGCGACCGGGGCCCGTGGCCGACGTACTTGGCGGTCGGGCGGATGAGCTTGCCCTCGCGCTTCTGCTCCATGATGTGAGCCGACCACCCGGCGGTCCGGGCGCACGTGAACATCGGGGTGAACAGGGCCGGCGGGACCTCGGCGAAGTCGAGCACGACCGCTGACCAGAACTCGACGTTGGTGGCCAGGACGCGGTCGGGACGGCGGGCCGCCAGTTCGGCCAGGGCCGCCTTCTCCAGCGCTTCGGCGACTTCGACGCGGGGGGCGTCGATCTCGTGGGCGGTGCGGCGCAGCACGCGGGCCCGGGGGTCCTCGGCGCGGTAGACGCGGTGACCGAAGCCCATCAGGCGCTCGCCGCGGTCCAGGGCGTCCTTGACGTAGCGCTCGGCATCTCCGGACTCGGCGACGTCGTCGAGCATCTTGAGCACGCGTGACGGCGCGCCGCCGTGCAGCGGGCCGGACAGGGCGCCGACCGCCGCCGACAGCGCCGCGGCGACATCCGCGCCGGTGGAGGCGACGACGCGGGCGGTGAAGGTCGAGGCGTTCATGCCGTGCTCGGCAGCCGAGTTCCAGTAGGCGTCGATCGCCTTGACGTGGCGGGGGTCGGCCTCGCCGCGCCAGCGGATGAGGAAGCGCTCGGGGATCGACTGGGCCTTGTCGACCTCACGCTGGGAGACGGGCGGCCGGCCGATCCCGCGAGCCGACTGGGCCACGAACGAGAGCGCCATGACCGAGGCCCGGGCGAGGTTGTCACGCGCGTCCTCGTCGGAGATGTCGATCAGCTGGCCGAACCCCCACTGGGGCCCGAGCATCGCCAGCGCGGACTGCACGTCGACGCGCGGGTCCCCAGAGTGGACGGTCAGCGCGTAGGGCTCGGCAGGGGGTAGTCCCGGCTGCAGCGTGCCGTCGACGAGCAACCCCCATACCTGCTCGAACGGGACGGTGCCGACGAGCTCCTCGATGTCCACGCCCCGGTAGCGCAGCGCACCCCCCTCGCGGTCGGGCTCGGCGATCTCGGTGGCGAAGGCGACGACGCCCTCGAGGCCCGACTGGACGTCGGAGGTTGCGCTCATGAAAGGTGTGCTCCTGGCGGTGGTGGCCTAAGGTCGGTGCACAGGCTAGACGCTTGCCCCGGGGGGGTGCAGTAGGGTCGCTGCGGCATGTCGGAGCTCCTTCAGCGCTCGGTCGTCGAGCTGGCGGCGCTCATCCGCGCGGGTGAGCTGACGGCATCCGAGCTCGTGCAGGCGTCGCTTGATCGCATCGAGGAGCTCGACCCCCAGATCAACGCGTTCACGCACGTCGCCCACGAGTCGGCGCTCGCTGCCGCGCAGTCGATCGGGGCCGAGGATCGCCGGCCGTTCGCCGGGGTGCCGATCGCGGTCAAGGACAACCGGGCGGTCGCCGGGATGCCGCTGACGATGGGCAGCGACCTGTTCGGCGACTATGTGCCCGACCACGATGCGTTCGCGATTCGGCGCCTGCGCGAGGCGGGGTTCGTGATCGTGGGCAAGACGTCCCTGCCGGAGATGGGGATCCTGCCGACGACCGAGCCGCGGCGCTTTGGCGCCACCCACAACCCATGGGATCTGGAGCGGACGCCGGGCGGTTCCAGCGGCGGCTCGGCGGCGGCGGTCGCCGCCGGAATGGTTCCGATCGCCCACGGCAACGACGGCGGCGGGTCGATCCGGATCCCCGCGGCGTGCTGCGGCCTGGTCGGGCTCAAACCGGCCCGCGGCCGCGTCTCGACCGGCCCTGACGCGGGCCAGAGCTTCCTCGTCTGCGACGGGGTGCTGACCCGGACGGTGCTCGACAGCGCTGCCGTGCTCGACGTGCTGGCCGGCTATGAGGCCGGCGACGCCACCTGGGCGCCCCCGGCCCCCGACAGCTACACCGAGCTCTCCCAGGGCGACCCCGGTCGGCTACGGATCGCGCTGGCGCTCAACCCGCCGCTGGAGGGCGCCGAGCTTGACCCGGTCAACGCCGCCGCGGCCCGCGACGCGGCGACGCTGCTGCACTCGCTCGGCCACGACGTGGAGGAGATCACCGCACCATGGTCGCTGAGCGGGCTGCTGTCGGACTTCACCCGCGCTTTCGGGCCCGGGGTCTCGACCACGACCGCCCTCGGGGGCCGGATCGCCGGGCGCGAGCCGACCGAAGATGACGTCGAGCCGCTCACCTGGACGATGTGGGAGCACGCCCGCGCGCTGGATGCGGTGACGACGCTGACCGCGCAGACGACGCTTGAGGGGGTGGCCCGGGGACTCGTCGCCGAGCTCGGGCGCTTTGATGTCGTGCTGACGCCCGCGCTCGCCGCCCGCCCGGTGCCGATCGGCGAGATCCACGGCCGCGGCCCGGACCCCTGGGGCAACTACCGGCGCTCGGGCGCGTTCACCCCGTTTACGGCGATCGTCAACGTCACCGGCCTGCCGGCGATCTCGCTGCCCCTGTATCACGGCGACGACGGCCTGCCGACCGGGGTGCAGCTGATCGGGCCGCCCGCCCAGGAGGAGCTGATCCTGGCCGTGGCCCGTCAGCTGGAGGAGGCGTTGCCGTGGGCGCAGCGCCGGCCGGCGCTCGCCGGCTGAGCGGCCGCACACGCCCGTCGGCGCCCCGGGATACCGGCGCGTAGGGGCCTTGCCTAGAATGCGCAATTCGCCGGAGCTGATCCGGCGGTGATCGAATCGCCAACGACCAGAGGACCCGACTCACATGGCCTACGTAATCGCCGAGCCCTGCATTGGCACGAAGGACAACTCGTGCGTGGAGGTCTGCCCGGTCGACTGCATCCACCCGACGCCGGATGAGCCCGACTACGACAAGGTCGAGATGCTCTACATCGACCCCGAGGAGTGCATCGACTGCGATGCCTGCGTCGAGGCGTGCCCGGTCGATGCGTGCTTCGCCGAGGATCAGCTCCCCGACGAGTGGCAGAAGTACGTCGCGCTCAACTCGGACTACTACAAGAACGCTTAGGCCTGGGTCGGGGCGGTGCATGCAC
>JBAWFG010000100.1:0-8607 GCA_049591655.1 Solirubrobacteraceae bacterium | reverse complement strand
GACCGTTGAGCGGCGCCTCCCACCGGGGCTCCTCGATGCGGCGGTGAGTCAGCTCAAGCGCTCCAGCCAGAAGCAGGTCGACACGGTCGTCCGGCAGGCGAACGTGGCGCTGCGCCTCCAGCGCCGGGAATCGCTGCGGGCGCTGCTCACGCGCTCCGGCGTGGCGCTCGGGATCATGGCTCTGCTGTCGGTCGGTCTCGGCTGGCTGGTGGCCGGACGGGCGCTGAGCCCGCTGCGCCTGATGAACCGCCGCGCGCGGGAGATCACCGCCGAGAGCCTCGACGAACGACTCGGGCTCGACGGCCGGCGCGACGAGTTGGGGGAGCTGGCCGGCGCGTTCGACGGGCTGCTGGCGCGGCTGGAGAGCGCGTTCGAGGCGCAGCGGCGGTTTGTCGCCAACGCGTCGCACGAGCTGCGAACGCCGCTGACGCTGGAGCGCGCGGTTGTCGAGGTCGCGCTCGCTGACCCGGACGCGTCGGCCGATTCGCTGCGCCGCACATGCGAACGGGTTCTGGCTGCCAACGCCCAACAGGAGCGATTGATCGACGGGCTGCTGACACTGGCCCGTGGGCAGTCTCAGGTGGGACCCGGTGAGCAGGTCGACCTCGGGCAGATCGCCGCTGAGCTGACCACCCGGCGTGAACACGAGATGCCGGCGATCGCCTGGGAGACACGCCTGAAGCCCGCGGTCGTGCGTGGCGACCCGGTGCTGCTCGAACGGATGATCGCCAACCTGCTTGACAACGCGGCCGCCTACAACGATCCCGATGGCGGCTGGATCAGCGTCGAGACCGGCCGCTTCGATGGCGGCCCCGGGCTCCGGATCGCCAACGCCGGTCAGGTCGTCCCCACCGAACGCGTCGAGGAGCTGTTTGAGCCGTTTCGCCGATTGGACGGCGAGCGCCTGGCCGGCGGCGGCGGGACCGGCCTGGGGCTCTCCATCGTCCGCGCGATCGTGGAGGCGGCCGGCGGGTCAGTGCGCGCTCGCCCGCGGGCCGATGGTGGGCTGGTGGTGGAGGTCGACTTCCCGGCGATCACCGGTGGCCTCCAGCTCACCGACGCCGCGGGCGGGGAGACGCCATCTGCGTCACCGGTGCAGAGTGGCCATGAGAGACTTAGTGCTTCACCTCAACTGATGGGAGGGTGGCATGGCGGAGAGCGTCTATCGGGTCACTGAGGTCGTGGGCGTCAGCACCGAGTCCTGGGAGGCCGCCGCGCGGGTGGCGGTCGAGACGGCCGCGAAGAGCGTCCGTGAACTGCGCGTCGCCGAGGTGGTGCGCCAGGACCTGACGGTTCAGGATGGCGGTGTGCTCAATTTCCGTGTTCGTCTCGGGATCTCGTTCAAGTACGACCCCAGCGAATAGCCGGTCGGCGGGGGCGGGCTGGGTTTCGGCCTAGCCCTCCTGCCCGGCCACTCGAGGTCGGCGAGCCCTGCAAGCGCGATTGCTTCAGACCGGGGCGATCCGTTGATCGGGCCCCAGCCTTTATTGTGGTGCGATGCCAGGGGGGTTCATTGGCGGCTCGACGCGGCGCTGGCTGCTGGCGATCGGGCTCGTGATCACGTTGGGCTGCTGGGGGTCAGCAGCGAGTTCGCGTGCGGCCGTCTCCCGGAAGGTGGTCGTCCCCCGGATCGGAACGAATGTGCTTGCCGCCTACGCCCGCCTGCATGCGGCCGGGCTGCGGGTGAGCATTCCGCGGGGGCTGGTGTTCGATTCCCTCGCGCCGCCCACGGTCAAGCGGATCGTCCCGGCGGCCGGCCGGCGCGTCCGGCGAGGGTTTGTGGTCACGATGTTCCTGTCGCCCGGCGGCGGGAAACCTCTGACCCCGGCCAAGCGGCCACCGAGCTACGTCGTCCCGACGTTCGTGGGGGGCCAGGTGAGCTCCCCGTACGGCTGGGCGAGCCGCAAGTTGATCTTCACGGCGTATCTGGCGCCGCTGAACGGTGGCGGCGCACCGGGTCTGCTCGCCAACTACCGGGTTACCCGCCAGCGGCCGAGCGGCGCCCGGCTCGCGCTGGGGCAATGGGGGAGAACCCGTCGCGGCAAGCGGGCGAACTTCCGCGTGACCCCGCTCCGCGTCTGGGGGGCGCCATCGCCGCCGGGCGCTGCGACGGGGCTGGCCAGTGGAGTCAGCCAGACCGCCGCCACCCTGTCGGGCGCCGTCAACACTGAGGGAATCGCCACCAAGTACTACTTCCGCTACGGCCTGACCGGCTTCTACGGCGCCCACACCCGGGAGCAGCGCGCCGGCTGGGGCAGTACCCCCGTCGCAGCCCGCGGCAGGCTCGGCGGCCTGTACCCAGCCGCGACCTACCACTACCGGCTCGTTGCGGTCAGCGCCGCCGGCACGACCTACGGACCCGACGCCACGTTCACGACGAACGGCTACTACCAGAACCCCATCTATCCGGCCGCGAGCATCGCCGACCCGTTCGTGCTCGACAGCGGAGGCACGCACTCCGACTACTGGGCGTTTGGCTCCGGGACCGGGTTTCCGCTGTATCACTCGACCGACCTGGTGCATTGGAGCCCGGAGGGCACGGCGCTGACCACTCGGGCCGCCTGGGTGAGCGCCTCGAACGATCACCCCTGGAGTCCGAGCGTCATCGAGAGCGGGCAGGCCTGTCCTGGCACGACAACGCCCGGCTGCTACGTCATGTTCTACGGGGGGACGAGCGCGCAGTCGAACATCAACTGCATCGGTGTCGCCACCTCGTCGACCCCGGGCGGCCCGTATACCGACCAGGGCCCGCTCGATCTGGCGCCGGGGACGACGAGCACCACTCCCACGAGCCCTGCCCCGATGCCCCTTGGTTGCGGCGACGCGGCGGGGAGGGGCAATATCGACCCCTCCCCGTTCATCGACTCCTCCGGGCAGGCGTACCTGTACGTGTCGACCGACACCTCGTGCACCAGCGGTTCGTGCGTGCTCCAGCCGACCATCTCGGTGATTCCGCTGACGTCGAATCTGCTGCAGGCGGCGGGCGCGCGGACCCCGTTGTTCACTGGCGCCGCGGGCACCTGGGAGGCGGTCGGGACCCAGGCCCCTACCGTGGAGGCTCCATCGATGGAGCTGCACAACGGCACCTACTACCTGTTCTACTCAGGGGGTAGCTGGCGCACCGCCTACGGCATGGGCTACGCGACCGCCTCCAGCCCGACCGGGCCGTTCACCAAGTCACCTGCCAACCCGATCCTGGCTCAGACCCCCTCGGTCCTCAGCCCCGGGGGTGGCGACGCTCTCGTGACCGGACCCCACGGGGGCCTGTGGATGGTCTATGCGGCACGTGCCGGGAGCTACTCGGCACAACGGACGCTGCGCATGGACCCGTTCAATTGGGTGGCCCCGTCCAGCCCCGGCGCACCGGACGTACCGCATATCACCGGGCCGAGCACGGGCCAGCAGCCGACCCAGCCCTGATATGGGTTGGTGTTTGTCAAAGGGCCAGGCTGAAGTTTCGCCGTGAGTTGGTGTCGCGGACGGGGTGTTTAGGGGTGTTTCAGGAGGGCGGGACGTCGGGCTCGGTGACGGCGTTGCTGGTCTGAAATGCGGGGATTGGTTGACCCCCATGGCCCGGTTGCTGCTGCCGGCGGTGCGCGGGTCTAGAAGCGAGCGTGACACCAGGGTGTTGCTCATAGGGCGTTGCCGCGTGTGGGAGTCGATGGATTCCTGATCGCAGAAGGGGCGCTTTAGACTGTGGCGCTCAGACGGGAGGAAGCGATGGTCAAGGCTGGGTCCACGGACAACGACGCGACGCGTAAGCCCCTCACCCGCAGCGAGTTCGAGGCGGAACTGCTCGCACTCCAGCGCGAGCTCGTGATCATGCAGGAGTACGTCAAGGCGCAGCGCCTCAAGGTCGTAGTCATCTTCGAGGGGCGCGACGGAGCCGGCAAGGGCGGCGTGATCAAGCGCATCGCCGAACGGACAAATCCCCGCGTCTGCCGGGTGGTGGCGCTTCCCGCTCCGACCGAACGTGAGAAGACGCAGTGGTACTTCCAGCGTTATGTGCAGCACCTGCCGGCCGGCGGGGAGATCGTCCTGTTTGATCGCTCGTGGTACAACCGCGCGGGCGTCGAGCGGGTTATGGACTTCTGCACCGAGCGCGAGTATGAGGAGTTCATGCGCTCGTGCCCGGAGTTCGAGCGCATGCTGGTGCGTTCCGGGGTCCAACTGATCAAGTATTGGTTCTCGATCTCCGACGAAGAGCAGGAGCGCCGCTTTCAGGCCCGGGTACACGACCCGATGCGCCGCTGGAAGTTGAGTCCGATCGACCTCGAGGCGCGCGCTCGGTGGGTTGCGTACTCGCGCGCCAAGGACGAGATGTTCCGCTACACGGATATCAAGCTCGCGCCGTGGTACGTGGTCCAGGCCGATGACAAACGGCGCGCACGACTGAACTGCATCTCACACCTGCTCTCACAGATCGACTACGAGGATCTCACTCCGCCGCCGCTTGAACTACCGCCTCGAGCCCAAGACGCGTACGTCAGGCCGCCGCTCGAAGAACAGACATTCGTCCCAGAGACGTACTGACCCGGGCGGGGTGCTCTCTGACATGTCATCCAGTCGAATCCTCGTCATCAACCACCTCACGCTCGATGGCGTCATGCAGTCTCCGGGCCGGCCGGATGAAGACACTCGTGACGGGTTCAGCCACGGTGGGTGGGCGGTCCCCGGAAACGATGAGCAGATGCTGGGCGCTGTCGGTGAGCGGATGGCCAGGCCGGGCCGCGGGCTGCTCCTGGGGCGGCGCAGCTACGAGGAGATGCTGACCTCGTGGAACGCCCAGGGCGGCCCGTTCAAGGACGCGCTCAACGCCGCCCCCAAGTACGTCGCCTCGGCAAGCTCCGCCACCCGGCTGGCCTGGCCCAACTCGACTCTGCTGCACGGCGATATCCCCGCCGCGGTCGCCGACCTCAAGCAGACCGTGGCCGGCGACCTCGTGATCATGGGCAGTGGACAGCTGATCCGCTCGCTGCTGCCCCACCGGCTGATCGACGAGTACCTGCTGATGATCCATCCGCTCGTGCTCGGCTCGGGTCGGCGCCTGTTCGATCACGACGATCCCCTCACCACGCTGCGGCTCCGCAGCAGCGTTGCCACCAGCACCGGCGTCATCCTCGCGACCTACGAGCCGGGGTAGCGCACGACGGCTCGCGATCGGCCGGCTCAGCGGTCGGTGGACCTGATCATCACCGGTGCCCGGTCCCTGCCGTCGAGCTGGTAGTAGACGCCGGGGAAGGTCTGGAACGCTCCGCTGACGTCCTTGTGCAGGTGCGAACCGGTGAAGGTCAGCGCGCCCCAGCCGGTGTCGACGACGTCGAAGACGGCACCGCCGCCCTCCCTGGCGCGGTTGTCATCCATCGTGGTGCCGGCGATCTGCACATTGTCGTCGCGGCCGTCGAGGTAGACGGCGCCGCCGCTGCCGCCGCCCGGCGTGCCGTGCGCGGCCGGGTTGGCTCCCCAGCCGATCGCCCGGTTGTTCGTGAACACGCTGTTGAGGATGTCCCACTGGACGCTGATGCTGCTCAGTGCCCCGCCATTGGAGCAGCGGCCGCCGCGGAACGTGTCGCCGGTGATGTACACGGGACGGTTGTCGTACTGGGCCAGGGCGCGGATCGCGCCTCCGCCGAGGTCGGGGCCGTAGGCGTAGCAGCGGTCATCGACGAACTGTGCGTTGACCGCCCTGAACTGGCCGCCCTCGACATAGATCGCTCCACCGCCGCTGACCCCGCCGTACCAGCACTGCGGGCGGTTGGCCGTGCAGGTGGCCTGATGCGCGTTGCTGTAGCCGTCCTTGAACGTGATGTTCTGCACGACGAGCTGCGGATACGGCTGGTTGACGCAGTCGTCGGTTGACCAGGTACCGGCGCACGTGTCCGAGTACAGGATGCGGCGCTTGCCGCCTCCGCTCAGCGTGATCAGGCCGCCCCCGTCAAGCACGACCAGGTGCCGGGTCTTGATCACGCTGGCGGTCGTGGTCATGACGATGGTGACGGGCTTGGGCCCGCAGTTGAAGGTGATGACACCGCCCGCGGCAACATCGCGCACGACGGCCGCCGACGTGCAACTCGACGGCCTGCCGTTGCCGATCACATGGCTGGGATGACTGCTATCCACGGCCCGGCCGGCCGGCGGCACAGAGACGTCCCCGGCGGGATGCGCTACGAGCAGCGCCCCGGCGCTGAGCAGCGAACCCAGCCACGTCCCCAGACCGCCCAGCCGCCGCATGGCGTCCGATGCTACTCGCCCTCGGCGCCCTTGAGCCGCTGGATCAGTGCGTCACACACGCCCAGGATGTCGAGGTGTGCGTCGGTGCTCTCCGGATCGAACGCGCGCATGGAGACCGAACCATCGCCGGGTGACGGTTGCGCCCCACGTTGCAGCGCCAACTCCGCACCCGCATGCAGGTGACCGAGGAGGAACGCGAGCTCCTGGGCGGTCCCTTCAAGGCGCTGACCCACGGCACGCTAGGCCGCTCCGGTCATGCCGTCAACCCACCCTGGCAACCGGGCCTACCGGGTCATCGTTGACCGCCGCCGATCCTGCCTGCGGTGTTGCTTATGAGCGACCGAGCTGCGGATCGCTGGTCAACCGGTCGCCTGACTCCACGCGCCCAGCAATCTGGGCGAGGAAGCTGGGGTCGCTCGGCGTCGTCAGCGCGACGTCATACCACCCCCCGGAGTGGCGCGTGTCGATGGTGATCTCACGCGTGCCGTCCAGCTCGACGCGGTGGTCGGTGCCGTAGGCGTCGGCGATGTGGACGGCGACCGGCGGTCCCGGGCGCCGGCCGCCGTGTCGGCGACCCCTGTGGTCGACGAGCCGGAGCCTGAGCTCCCCGGGGCGCCGGGCGGTGTACGCCTGCACCTCCACGGCGCTGACGGGAGAGCCGGCGAAGTGGCGGAAGAAACCGTTCGGGCCGTGAACGCTGAGGTCGTAGGCGCCCGGATTGGGCAGCGTGACCGCCAGGCGGTCGCCGGCGCCGATCGTGTAGCTGTAGGGCGCGCCGGGGACGGTCAGCGATCGCGCCTGGAGGTGAACGCCCAGCCTGCCGTTGTTCTCGACGGCGAGGTGGAGGGTGTGCGGGTCGGCGTCGAAGGCGACGTCGAAGCGGTAGCCGAGCCTGCGCGACGGCCGCACCCCGGGTTCCTGGACCGGGACCGATCCCGTTGCCGGGGGCGTCGGAACGTAGGTGCCGCCCTTGCCGGTGGGCCGAGTAGAGGGGGCGCCAGACAGCGACGGGACCTTGTCGGAGGCGCGGCCGAAGTCAAACGCCGAGCTCAGATCGCCGCAGATGGCTCGCCGCCACGGCGTGAGGTTCGGCTCGTCGACGCCGAACCGTTCCTCCATGAAGCGGATGAGCGACGTGTGGTCAAACGTCTCGGAGCAGACCCAGCCCCCCGTGCTCCATGGTGAGACGACGATCAACGGCACGCGCACACCGAGGCCGTACGGCCCGACGACCCCGCCGGCCCCGCCGGGGGTCCCGGCCGTGCCGTTGAACAGCTCGTTGTCCAGCGCCACCGTTGACTGCCCGGCGAGCCCGCCCACGTTGGGATAGGGCGAGACGACATGGTCAAAGAACCCGTCGTTCTCATCGAAGGTGACCAGGAGGGCTGTCTTTGACCAGACCTCGGGGTTGCTGGTCAGGGCGTTGAGCACCCCGGCCGTGTACCACGCCCCGTAGCCGCCCGGCCAGGCCGGATGCTCGCAGTACGCCTCGGGCGCCACGACCCATGACACGCTCGGCAACCGGTTGGCGGCGACGTCGGCGCCGAGGACGTCGAACAGGCCACCGCCCTGGCTGACGTCGGTACCGGTGCGGGCGCGCTCATACAGCGGGCTCCCGGGCGCCGCGTTCTGGTAGTTGTGGAAGTACAGCAGCGAGTTGTCGCCGTAATTGCCGATGTACGGGTCCGATCCCCACCCCCAGTAGTGGGCGGCGTCGAGGCCGGCGCCCTGGTCCTGGTAGATCTTCCAGCTGACCCCGGCCGCCTGCAGGCGCTCGGGATAGGTCTGCCATCCGTAGCCGAGCTCGTCGTTGGCGATCACCGGCCCACCGCCGGCTCCGTCGTTGCCGTCCCAGCCGGTCCACATGTAGTAGCGATTCGGGTCAGTCGGCCCGAGCATCGAGCAGTGGTACCCGTCGCAGAGCGTGAAGGCATCAGCGAGTGCGTAGTGGTAGGGGAGGTCCGAGCGCTGTAGGTGGGCCATCGACGTGGTGGTCTTGGCGGGGAGCCACTGGTCCCAATTGCCGCCGTTGAACATCTGATGCGTCCCGTTCCAGCCGTGGTCGAGATCCTCGATGAACGTGAGGCCGAGGTTGCTGACGTCGGGGCGAAACGGCAGCACGACGGTCGAGCCGTCGGCCTGGTACCAGACCGGCTTTCCGCTGGGCAGCACGGCCGGATGAGGATCGCCGAACCCGCGGGCTCCGCGCATCACGCCGAAGTAGTGATCGAATGACCGGTTCTCCTGCGTGAGCACCACGATGTGCTCGACATCGGCAAGCGTGCCGGTGGCACGGTTGGCCGGGATCGCCAGCGCGCGAGCGATGCTGTTGGAGAGCATCGTCGTCGCGACGCTGCCGCCCGCGAGTTGGAGGAA
>JBAWFG010000099.1:0-15968 GCA_049591655.1 Solirubrobacteraceae bacterium | reverse complement strand
CCAAGCGTGTGATGGGTCCCATAGGAGCCGACCTTGAGCGTGTGCAGCGGCAGGCGCAGGTAGTCGATCGGCGACGCCGGCGAGGCGAGGTGATAGACGCAGTCGATCGACTCCTCGATGAAGTACGGCTCGATGATGTCGAGGTTGAGGTGCACGAACGCCGGCGAGCGGATGTGTTCGATGTTCGCCAGCGACCCCGTTTCGAGGTTGTCGATGCAGATCACACGGTTGCCGCGCCGGAGCAGCTCGTCGCACAGATGAGATCCGAGGAATCCGGCGCCCCCGGTGACTAGGCAGGTTGACATGACGGCCAATCTACCGAGACGCCTCCGAGCCGGTGGTTCCCCCCGCTCCCCGGGGGGCGGGGGTCAGGCGGGCGGGCTCAGGCGGAGTTGGGGGGAACCGAGCCGCTGACCCAGTCCCCATCCTCCTTCTTCCAGATCGGTGCCTGCGCCTTGATCTCGTCGATGATCTCCCGGGCGCCGGCGAACGCCTCCGCCCGGTGGGGTGCCGACACAGCGATCGCCACCGACGCCTCGGACAGGCCGACCGCGCCGACTCGGTGCTCGGCTGCGGCGGCGCACAGCCCGTGGCGCTCCATCGCTTCGGCGACGATCCGCTCCATCTGGCGTTCGGCCATCGGGACGTAGGCCTCGTAGTCCAGGTGCGCAACTTCGCGGGTGACCCCGAGGAAGGTCACCACGGCCCCGGCCCGCGGGTCGCTGACGCGGGCGATCAGGGGGTCCAGCGACAGCGGCTCAGCGGTCACCCGCACGTGGGTGACCCCGATCGAGCCGCCGGAGACCGGGGGGATGAGGGCCAGCTCGTCCCCGGCGCTCAGCACCTGGTCATCGTCGGCGTACTCCTGGTTGACGGCCATCACGACCGGCACCCCGGCGATGAGATCGCCCATCCGCGCCAGGGCGTCACGGACGCGGGAGTCATCGGGGAGCTCGAGCGCGAGGCGGTCTGCGCCGGCCCGCTCGCGCAGTCCGGCGAACAGTCGGATGGTGACGTTCATGCTCCGCAAGGCTACGCCTCGGTTAGGGCTGTGCCCTGAAATCTCCGCGCGGGCGTGAGTTTGCCTATGCTGGCGGTGGTTTCTGGGTGATATATCTACCGTGAGGAGGATCGCAATGCGCACATCAAGGACATGGCTGTCCATTGCATTGCCGCTGTTGTGCGCTGCTGCCGCCGTGGGGTGCGGAAGCAGTTCGTCGTCGTCTTCTTCGTCGTCTGCGACTTCGTCGGCTGGGGCCACGAGCTCGGCCGCGACGAGCTCCGGCGCCACCGGCGCCAACGCTGCAGTCGTCGCGCTGGTGCCGTCGTCGGTCAAATCCAAGGGCACGCTGACCGTGGCCGCCGACGCCAGCTACGCGCCGAATGAGTTCTTCGCCTCCGACGGCCACACGATCATCGGGATGGACGCCGACCTCTCCAAGGCGCTGGCCGAGGCCATGGGCCTGAAGGCCAACATCGTCAACGAGACGTTTGACGGGATCATCCCCGGCCTGGCCGCCGGCAAGTACGACATGGGCGCCTCGTCGTTCACCGATACCAAGGCCCGGGAGAAGGTGGTCAACTTCGTCGACTACTTCTCGGCCGGAACGTCGTTCTTCACCAAGGCGTCGGGTGGGACGACCGTGAGCGGACTGGCTGACCTGTGCGGCAAGACGGTGGCGGTCGAGAAGGGCACCACCGAGGAGACGGATGCCACCGCCCAGAGCGTCAAGTGCAAGAAGGCCGGCAAGCCCGCCGTCACCGTGCTCACCTTCTCCGACCAGAACGGGGCCAACCTGGCGCTCTCCAGCGGCCGGGCCCAGCTCGTGATGGCCGACTCCCCGGTCGCCGCCTATGCGATCAAGAAGGCCAACGGTCAGTTCAAGACGGTCGGGCAGACCTACGGCACCGCTCCCTACGGCCTGGCCGTCCCCAAGACCGGCGGCCTGGACAAGGCGGTGCTCGCCGCCCTCCAGGCGCTGATGAAGAACGGCACCTATTCGTCGATCATGGCCAAGTGGGGCCTGCAGAGCGGCGCCATCCCGGCGTCGGAGGTAAAGATCAACGGGGCCACGAGCTAACCCGCCGGATCCCGGCTTCGAGAGGTGAGCAGCTCCGAGCTGTCATCGCCGGGCACGGAGCGGCCGGAGGACATCACGGCCGTTCCGGTCCGGCGGCCGGGGCGCTGGATCGCCTCGGCGATCGTGCTGGTCATCGCGGCCTCGATCGTCCGCGCGATCATCGTCAACCCCAACTTCCAATGGGGGGTCGTCGGTCACTACCTGTTCGACTCCCGGATCCTGCACGGCGTTCTGATCACGATCGAGCTGACGGTGATCTCGATGGTCATCGGGATCGTGCTGGGAGTGATCATGGCGGTCATGCGGCTGTCTCCCAATCCACTGGTGTCGGGCTTCAGCTGGCTCTACATCTGGTTCTTCCGCGGCACCCCGCTGCTCGTGCAGCTGCTGTTCTGGGAGTTCGGCGGCGCGCTGTTTCATCACATCAGCCTCGGCGTGCCGTTCGGCGGCCCGGCGCTGATTAACGTCTCCTACAACTCGCTGATCACCGCCTTCTTGGCCGCGGTGCTCGGCTTCGGCCTCAACGAGGGGGCCTACATGGCCGAGATCGTCCGCGCCGGCATCATCTCCGTCGACGAGGGCCAGAGCGAGGCCGCCCAGTCTCTTGGCATGTCCCGGATTCAGACGATGCGGCTGATCGTGCTCCCACAGGCGATGCGGGTGATCATCCCGCCCACCGGCAACGAGACGATCTCGATGCTCAAGAACACATCCTTGGTGATCGTTCTCGGTTCGGTGTTCGACCTGCTGTTCGTCGCCTCGCAGATCTACGCCGCCACCTACCAGACAATCCCGCTGCTGATCGTTGCCAGCATCTGGTATCTGGCGATGACGAGCGTGCTCTACGTCGGTCAGTACTTCATCGAACGCCGCTTCGGCCGCGGCTTCTCCCGGGCGCAGCAGGCGACGATGCGCGGCCGGTGGCTGAGCATGGGTCACGGGGGTGCGGCGCGATGAGCGGTGCGATGGTCAGTGCCGAGGCCGTGCACAAGCGCTTCGGGCGCCTGGAGGTGCTCAAGGGCATCGATCTGGAGGTCGGCCGCGGCGAGGTGATGTGTCTCCTCGGTCCCTCGGGATCAGGCAAGTCGACGTTCCTGCGGTGCATCAACCACCTGGAGAAGATCAACTCCGGCCGGCTCTCGGTCGACGGAGAGCTCGTCGGCTACCGCGAGTCTGACGGCAAGCTCCACGAGCTCCACGAGCGAGATGTCGCCCGCAAGCGGGCTGAGATCGGAATGGTGTTCCAGAGTTTCAACCTGTTCCCGCACATGACCGCGCTGGAGAACGTGACCCTCGCCCCGACTCGCGTGGGCGGTGTCTCGCGCAGCGAGGCCCGGGCCCGCGGGGAGGAACTGCTGGGCCGCGTCGGGTTGTCGGACAAGCTCACCACCTACCCGGTCGCACTCTCCGGAGGCCAGCAGCAACGCGTGGCGATCGCCCGTGCCCTGGCCATGGCGCCCAAGCTGATGCTGTTTGACGAGCCGACCTCGGCGCTTGACCCCGAGCTCGTCGGCGATGTGCTGGACGCGATGCGCGGCCTCGCCAAGGACGGAATGACGATGATCGTCGTCACCCACGAGATCGGCTTCGCTCGGGAGGTCGCCGACACGGTCGTGTTCATGGACGGTGGGGTCGTCGTCGAATCAGGCAAGCCGGCCGACGTGCTCGGCAATCCGCGCCACGAGCGCACCCGCTCGTTCCTGACCAAGGTCCTCTGAACGCGACCTCCGGGTAACCTCCTTCCGGAGATGGACACCGCCGACGAGCACCGCACGATCGCCCCGATCGTCGGCCCCGACGATCCCCGCCACTTCACCGACTCCGGCATCGAGGTTAACGCCCTCTACGACGAGCGGGACCTGCCGGCGGATCTCGAGACGCGCCTCGGGCAGCCCGGCGAGTACCCCTACACCCGTGGCGTTCACCGCGAGATGTACCGCAAGCAGCTGTGGACGATGCGCCAGTACGCGGGCTACGCGTCGGCCAAGGAGTCAAACGAGCGCTACCGCTACCTGCTGCGCAACGGCTCCACCGGACTCTCGATGGCGTTCGACCTGCCCACCCAGCTCGGCCTGGACTCCGATGACCCGCGCTGCCTGGGCGAGGTGGGTCGCACCGGGGTGGCGATTGACACGATCGACGATATGCGGACCGCGTTTGATCAGATCCCGCTCGACGAGGTCTCCACTTCGATGACGATCAATGCGCCGGCGAGCGTGCTGCTGCTGCTCTACGAGCTCGTCGGCGAGGAGCAGGGCGTTCCCGCTGACCAGCTGCGCGGGACCACCCAGAACGACATCCTCAAGGAGTACATCGCCCGCGGGACCTTCATCTACCCGCCCGAGGGCGCAATCCGGCTGACCACCGACCTGTTCGCCTACTGCGATGAGCGGGTTCCGAAATGGAACACGGTCTCGATCAGCGGGTACCACTTCCGGGAGAAGGGTGCCTCGGCGGTCCAGGAGGTCGCGTTCACGCTCGCCAACGGCATCGCCTACGTCCAGGCCGCGCTCGACGCCGGGCTGGAGATCGATCGCTTCGCGCCGCGGCTGGCCTTCTTCTTCAACGGCCACAACAACGTCTTCCAGGAGGTGGCCAAGTTCCGGGCCGCCCGCCGGATGTGGGCCAAGATCATGCGCGAGCGTTTTGGCGCCAAGGACGAGCGCTCGTGGCGGCTGCGCTTTCACACCCAGACCGGCGGCGTGACGCTCACCGCCCAGCAGCCGGAGAACAACATCGTGCGGGTGGCGCTGCAGGGCTTCGCCGCCGTATGCGGCGGCACCCAGTCGTTGCACACCAACGGTTTCGACGAGGCGCTGGCGCTGCCGACCGAGCGCGCCGCCCGGATCGCGCTGCGCACCCAGCAGATCATCGGGTATGAATCCGGCGCCGCCGACACGGTCGACCCGTTTGCCGGCTCCTACTTCGTCGAAGCGCTCACCGACGAGATCGAGGCCCGGGCGCTCGAGCTGATCGGCAAGGTCGACGAGCTCGGCGGCTCGGTCCAGGCGATCGACTTCATCAAGGCCGAGATCGAGGAATCGGCATTCGGCTACCACGAGCGCTATCGCACCGAGCAGGATGTCGTCGTCGGCGTCAACCGGTTCGCCGATGACTCCCCCGAGGTTCCCGACATCCTCCGCGTCGACCCGGAGTCCGAGCGCCAGCAGGTCGCGCGCCTGAAGGCGTTCAAGGCCGATCGTGACGGCGATCTGATCACGCGTCGCCTGGACGAGATCCGCGAGTGCGCCCGTGGGACCGACAACATGCTCCCCGTCCTGCGCGCTGCGCTCAAGGATCGCTGCTCGATCGGCGAGGCCTGCGGGGCCATGCGTGAAGTGTTCGGCGACTATCAGCCGACGAACTAGCCCGCCGCAATGCTCGTCACCGCCGTCGCCTTCTCTGACTTCATCCTGGCCGTTCACATCCTCGGAGTGGTGATCGGCTTTGGCGTCGTATTCACCTTCCCGCTGGTGCTCGGCCGCGCGGCCAAGACCGACCCGGCGCTGATCCCGTGGCTGCTGCGCATCCGCCAGGTCCTGGGGCGCTACCTCGTCAACCCGGGGCTGCTCGTCGTCGTCGTGGCCGGGTTCGGTCTCGCCTCCGACGAGCACCGCTGGGGCTCGTTCTTCGTCGGCTGGGGGATCCTCGCCGCCCTCGTCATCGGCGCGGTCGAGGGTGCGATCGTCATCCCTCGCTCCGGCCGGCTGGCCGAGATCGCCGAGCGTGACCTGGCCGCCACCGCCGTCCCCGGCGGGGGCCAGCGGACGAGCGCCGCCTGGAGCGACGATTACCAGGCGACCGCGGGCCTCCTCTCCCGGGCGACGCTGCTCACCCAGGTGCTGGTGGTCGTCACCGTGTTCCTGATGGCGCTGCACGCCTAGTGTCGTGAATCGGAAGTTCGTGAGCAGTTTCGGGAGTGGCTGGGCGTGGCTGGCGGGCGGCGACGACCTAAGTCGTACTGGTGGTCCGGCGTGGTCGTCGCCGCGCGTCAGGCGCGTCCAGACGCCGCGAGGCTGCCACCGAACTTCCGATTCAGGGCACTAGCGCCGTCGCGCCTGGCCCGTGCGGATCTTCGTCGCCGGCGCCAGCGGGGTGATCGGCGTTCGGCTCGTGCCGCTGCTCGTCGCCGAAGGGCATGAGGTCGCGGGGATGACCCGGACGCCGGCCAAGGCCGAGCGGCTGCGCTCACTCGGTGCCATGCCGGTGGTGTGCGACGTCTACGACGTGGCCGCGCTGACCGGCGCGGTCGAGGCGTTCGGTCCGGACATGGTCATGCACCAGCTGACCGACCTGCCCGACGAGCTCGCGCAGCTGCCGTGGTATGCGCCCCGCAACAACCGGATCCGCACCGAGGGGACCCGCAACCTGCTCGATGCCGCGGCGACGGCCGGCACCGAGCGCGTGTTGGCGCAGAGCATCGCCTGGACGCCGCCCGCGGGCGGCGAGACCATCGCCGAGCACGAGCGGCTTGTGCTCGAGATGGCCGGCGTGGTCGTCCGTTACGGCACCTTCTACGGCCCGGGAACCTTCGGTGGCGACACCCGGCCGTCCCCGCCACGCATCCACGTTGACGAGGCGGCCCGGGCGACGGTCGCACTGATCGACACGCCCGGTCCGGCGGTGGTGGAGGTGGTCGAGACCGCCGGCCGCTAGGCGCCGGCCTGCTCCCGGGCGCGCATCGGCAGGCGGAACGTGAGGATGAACGCGGCCGCCAGCGGTATCAGCGAGACCCAGGCGGCGATCTGCATCGCCTCGGTCGGAAGGTGTCCCGCGGTCAGCCGGGAGAAGAACACGGTGCCCAGGACCGCCACTCCGAGCGCTGCGGCGAGCTGCTGGACCGCATTGAGCACCCCCGATGCCGAGCCGACCTCGTCCATCGCCACGCCGGCCAGGATGATGTCAAACAGCTGGCCGAACCCGAATCCGGCCCCCAGCCCGATCACGATCAGGCCGGGCAGCAGGGTCCAGGAGCCGGCCGTCTGCGCACCGGCCATCGTCAGCGCCAGGGTCGCCGTCCCGGCGGCTGAGAGGAGGATGCCGATGTGCAGGAGGTGGCGGCCGAAGCGGCCCACCAGCGCAAACGACGCGATCATCGAGATGACCATGCCGACGGTCAGGGGGACAAGGGTCAGGCCGGTGCGGATGGGGGAGAAGCCCTCCCCGAGCTGGCAGAACAACGACACGACGAGCAGCAGCCCGCTGAAGGTGGCAAAGAACGCCAGCGCCACCATGATCCCGTCGACGTAGGCGCGGTTGCGCAGCAGGCTCGGCTCGATCAGCGGCGCCTCCCTGCGCACGCGCTCATAGAACACAAACGCCACCAGCAGCGTCGCGCCCACCCCGAGCATGATGAAGATCCACGCCGGCCAGCCGTCGGCTCGCCCCTGGATGAGCGGATAGATGATCGCGACCGACGCCAGGCCCACCAGGAGCATCCCGCCCAGGTCGAGCCGCACCCCGGGCCGGGAGGCGCCATGCGGCAGCCAGCGCAGCGCTCCGGCAAAGGCGCACAGGCCGACCGGGACGTTGATCAGAAACACCATCCGCCAGCCCGTTCCGAACAGGTCAGCGCCGATCAGCACCCCGGCGAGGATCGGCGCCGCGATCGCCGACAGCCCCATCACCGGACCGAAGGTGGCGAACACGCGGCCCATCTCCTCCTCCGGGAACACCTCCTTGAGCAGCCCGAACCCCTGGGGGATGAGCAGTGCCCCGAAGCCGCCCTGCAACGCGCGGATGACGATCAGCGCCTCCGGGGATGGGGCCAGCGCGCAGGCCGCCGACATCACGGTGAAGCCGAGCGAGCCGACGAGGAACAGCCGCCGGCGGCCGAGGATGTCCCCGAGGCGGGCGCCGGTGACGAGCAGCACGGCGAACGCCAGCGTGTAGGCGGCGCCGAGCCATTGCAGCGTGGTGGCGCCACCGCCGAGGTCACGACGGATCGACGGACCGGCGACGGTGACGATCGTGGCGTCCATGAGGTCCATCACCTCGGCCGCGAGCACGACCCCCAGCACGAGCCATCGGGCCGCGTATGACGGGTGATCCGGCGAGGTCGGTGTCGGTGTCGGTGTCGGTGCGGCGGCGGCCGCCGGTGGGGATGTGTCGATGCTCATCGCGTCCTCCTCTCTCTGTGACAGGAACGTAGTTCGTGACGAACAGTGTTCGTATAGAACACCGTACGTCAAGAACGTTGTTCGTGTCAAGTAGAGTTCCGGGCGTGGAATCACCGCCGCGCCAGCGGAGCACTCGTGATCGCCCGGCCAAGCCGCCGCTGAGCGAGGACGTGATCCTCGATGTCGCGCTGCGGATCCTCCGTGACGAGGGATTGGAGGCGGTGACGATGCGGCGTGTCGCCGGCGAGCTCGACACCGGCCCAGCGTCGTTGTACGTGTACATCTCCGGCCGCGACGCCCTGCGTGAGGCGATGCTCGACCGCGTCGCCGGGTCGGTCGAACTTGAGGAGCCCGACCCGCCGCGGTGGCGTGAGCAGGTCCACCGTCTCATGCGCGGGCTGCTGGACGCCATGGAGGCCCATCCCGGGATCGCCACCGTCGCGCTTGCCAATCCGCCGACGAGCCCGAGCGCGTTGCTCGTCGCCGACAACCTGCTCGGGCTCCTGCGTGTCGGCGGGGTGCGTGACCAGGACGCGGCCTGGGCCGCCGACATCCTGCCCCTGATTACCACCGCGTCAGCGATCGAGGCAGCTGTCCATCAGCAGCGCGCGCGGGCCGGCGTCAGCGAGAGCGAATTCATCGACCGCCTTGTCCGGGCGTTCGCCGCGCTGCCGGCCGACCGCTTTCCCAACATCACCGCCCTCGGTGAGAACATGACCAGCGGGGACGATGAGCAGCGGTTCCGATTCGCCATCGACGTCGTCCTCGACGGTCTCGTGGCTCGGGCCGCACCCTGAGCTGCTCCGCCCCGGCCTGGCCCGGCCCGGGCGAACGTCAACGGCATCGGCGAGGAGAGGATCGGTCCGGGGAAAGGCCCGCTGCGGGCCCCTCGCCATGCACCGCGTGACAAATCCGATGCGCCCCGACCAGATTTGTCACCGCACGCACGCACAGCCCCGCATCTGCGACAAATCCGCCGGCCTCCGGCGGATTTGTCACGTCACGCATGCTCACCCGCCCGCGCGCCCGCCCGCCCGCGCAGAAGCCGCTCACGCACCGCACCGCGCTCCCCTTCGTTGCCGCCGTTGACATCGCGACCGGTGGGCGATGACCACCACACCTGCGACCCGGAGGGCGGCGCCTTGCAGCCTCGGCCGGGCGGGCAGGAGTCCCGTGCGGCCGGGCGAACATCGAGGGGCATGCCTGAACATCAGACGAGTCGAACCCTTGTGAAGTCGGCCCCCGAGCTGTGGGCGGAGTGCAGCGACGCCGCGTCGCTGGCCCGCCACCTCGGGGCGTTCGGCGAGATCCGGATCACCAAGCTCGAACCCGAGACTGCCGTCGCCTGGGAGGGCACCGCCGCGAGCGGCACGGTACGTCTCGAGACGGCGGGGTGGGGAACACGTGTGACCCTCACCGTGGTCGAGGAGGAGCCGTCGGCCGACGAGCCGGCGGCTGACGCGCCGGCAGCCGTGGACGATGAGTCCGTTGCCGTCGCGGAACCGGAGCCGGCAGCCGAGCCGCAGCCCGAACCGGAGCCGGCAGCCGAGCCGCAGCCGGAGCCCGAACTGGAGGCCCAACCCGAACCGGAGCCGGTGGCCGAAGGCGACGTCGTGGCCGACGCTGGGCCGGTCGCTGACCTCGAACCGCCTCGGCGGGGGTTCTTCGCCCGCCTGTTCGCCGGTTTCCGCACGGCCCCCGAATCCGCCCGCACCGCCCCCGCGGCGCCGGACCCCCAGCCGGAGCCGGACCCCGAGGCCGCATCCGACGTCGAGCCCGAGCCCGAAGCGGCCCCCACACCACCGCCGGCGCTCCTCGCTCGGCCACCGGCGCCCCCGCCTCTCGACTCCGACGGGGACTCGGACTCCCCGGCCGGCGAGCTCGCGCTCGCCGCGGCCCTGGACAGCCTCGGGCGCGCGCATCATCGGCCGTATTCCCGCGCCTGAGGACGGGCCTCGGCGCGCCGCCGCGGCGGGCGACCCCATAGACTCGCCCGCCATGCGCGAGAAGGCACCTGAGACATATGAAGAGAAGCTCGCCCAGCTCGAGGAGATGCGGGACGAGGCGATCCACCATGCCACCAAGGCGGCGGTCGAGAAGCAGCACGAGAAGGGCAAGCTCACCGCCCGGGAGCGGATCGAGAAGCTGCTTGATCCGGGCTCCTTTCAGGAGCTCGACACCTACGTGCGTCACCGCACGCTGGACTTCGACATGCAGCGCAACCGGCCCTGGGGCGACGCCGTGGTCACCGGCCACGGGACGATCGACGGCCGGCGGGTGTGCGTATTCAGCCAGGACTTCACCGTGTTCGGCGGTTCGCTGGGCGAGGTGATGGCCGAGAAGATGTGCAAGATCATGGATCTGGCGGCCAAGATCGGCTGCCCCGTGATCGGGATCAACGACTCCGGGGGCGCCCGCATCCAGGAGGGGGTCGTCTCGCTCGGCGCCTACGGCGACGTGTTCCTGCGCAACGTTCGCTCCAGCGGCGTCATCCCGCAGATCAGCCTGATCATGGGCCCGTGTGCCGGCGGTGCGGTCTACTCGCCGGCGATCACCGACTTCATCTTCATGGTCAAGGAGACCTCGCACATGTTCATCACCGGCCCCGAGGTGATCAAGACGGTCACCGGGGAGGAGGTGGGCTTTGAGGAGCTCGGCGGGGCAATGAGCCACAACTCCAAGTCCGGGGTGGCCCACTTCGCCTCCGACGACGAGGAAACCTGCCTCCAGGACGCCCGCTACCTGCTGTCGTTCCTGCCCCAGAACAATCTCGAGATCCCGCCGCGGGTGATCCCGACCGACGATCCGCTGCGTGAGGACCCGGAGCTCGACAGCGTGGTGCCCGACAGCCCCAACAAGCCCTACGACATGCGCGCGGTGGTCCGCCTGGTCGTCGACGACGGGGAGTTCTACGAGGTCCACGAGCACTACGCACGCAACATCATGTGCGGCTTCGCCCGCTTGGACGGCTTCTCGGTCGGCGTCGTCGGCAACCAGCCCTCGCAGCTGGCCGGCGTGCTGGACATCGAGTCCTCCGAGAAGGCGGCCCGGTTCATCCGGACCTGCGACGCCTTCAACATCCCGATCATCACCTTCTGCGACGTGCCCGGCTTCCTGCCCGGGACCACGCAGGAGTGGGGCGGGATCATCCGTCACGGCGCCAAGCTGCTCTACGCCTACGCCGAGGCGACCGTGCCCAAGATCACGATCATCACCCGCAAGGCCTACGGCGGCGCCTATGACGTCATGGGCTCAAAGCACCTGGCCGCGGACTTCAACTTCGCCTGGCCGACCGCCGAGGTGGCGGTGATGGGACCCGAGGGCGCGGTCAACATCATCTACCGGCGTGACATCGCCTCCTCGCCGACGCCCGACACCCGTCGCCAGAAGCTGATCGAGGACTACAAGGCGCACTTCGCCAACCCGTATGTGGCGGCCGAGCGCGGCTACATCGACGACGTGATCATCCCCCATGAGACTCGGCCCAAGGTGATCACCGCGCTGCACACGCTGCAGACCAAGCGTGAGCCGGGCCCCCGCCGCAAGCACGGCAACATCCCGCTCTGATCCCCGCCCGGCCCGCCTACAGACTGATCGTCTGGGCCTCGACGTCGCCCGCCCGCCAGGCGTCGTAGGCCGCCACCGCCACCGCCAGGTCCTGGATCGCCAGGCCGGTGGAGTCGAACATCGTGACCGCCGCCGGGCCAAGGCGCCCGGGTGCGCTCCCGGCGAGCACACCGCCGAGCTCGGTGACCCGGTCGCGGGTGACCAGTCCGGCCTCGATTGCGCCGGTCAACTCACCGCCGTGCGAGGCCTGCTCCCACTCGTCGCAGAACAGAGCACATGACGCCACCGCTCCGACGGTCGCCTCGGCCTTCCCGGGCCCGTCGGCGCCGAGCATGTTGAGGTGCATCCCGGGCCGCAGGTCGCCGGCGTCGAGGACGACCTCGGCTCCCGGGGTCACGCAGCAGACGACGTCGCAGCGCAGCGCGTCGCCCCGGGACCCGACTGTCCAGCCCAGCTCACCGGCCAGTGCGCCGGCCGCGTCCGGTGACGGGTCATAACAGACGCCGGGGCCGTAGCCGGCGGCGGTCAGGCACCGAGCCGCCCACGCGCCGTGCAGCCCGCAGCCGATGATTCCCACCGTGGCCGCCGCCTCGGGCGCGAGCGCCCGGGTGGCGACCGCTGCCACCGCACCGGTGCGCAGCGCGGTCACCGAGCGCGCGTCGAGCAGCATCAGCGGGCGACCGGTGGTGGCGTCCGACAGGCAGATGACCCCCATCACGGTCGGCAGGCCGTGCTGCGGGTTGCCCGGGAACGAGGCGATCCATTTCAGCAGCGCCACGTCCCCACCGCGGGCGGGCATCGCCCGGAAGTCGCCGTGGGGAGGGCTCTGCAGATACACCTTGGATGGCATCACCCACTCGCCGGCAGCGAAGCGCAGAAACGCGTCGTGGACCCGCTCGATGGCGTCGGTCGGAGCGACCGCCGCCAGCACGGCGTCGTAGTTGAGGACGGGCAACGGGTCCACGGGCCGGTGACGATACCCTGACGGGCATGAACCGCCGTCCCCAGCTGTCGATCATCGCTCCCGGCGCCTCTCCGGAGGAGGCGGCCGCGGTTGTCGCGGCGGTCGAACGGTTCATACGTGAGACGGCGCCGGTGAATGCCCCGCCGCCGCCTCGGGTCGACGCCTGGCAGCTCGCCGCGCTCCGGGAGGGCGTTATGCGCCATCCCACGGTGTATGACCCATTCCCATCGTAATCTCAGTCTCAGCCTGAGCCTGAGAGTCTCGGAACAAGCGCGCTCGCAAACGGTGTGAAGCGCCGCTGCTGGGCGTGGCGCGGGTCCCGTCCTTCTATGCTCATCCGGCGATGGGGACGCAGCGCAGCAGGGGGCCGATCGGCGTCCGGGTGTCGGTGGCGACGCTCGCGGTCGTCTGCGTCCTGGGCGTGCTGGCCGCGCTGGTGATGCCGGGCGCGGCTCGCGCGGCGCTGAACTGGAGCGGGCCGGTGGGGCATGACAGCGGCGGCCAGGGGTCGGCGATCAGCGCGGTCGCCTGCGCCCAGCCCGGAACCTGCGTCGCCGCCACCCAGGCGGGCAGCGTGGTGACGTTCGACTCCGGCACCCCCGCCTATTCGGCGCCCCAGAGGATCGATTCCCAGCCCCCGACCGGCCTCACCTGCGTCAACGCGGGCCTGTGCGTTGCGGTGGACGGCGCCGGCAATCGGATCACCTTCAATCCGGGCAATCCGGTGGCGGCGATCACGTCCGCGATCGACCCCGGGCACTCGTTCACCGGCGTCGCCTGCGTGCCCCAGAGCACCGAATGCGTGGGCGTCGACGCCACCGGCTACGCGGTGACCTTCGACGCGAGCGCCGGCGGTGGTGGCACACCGATGGCGATCGACACCGGCCTGAAGCTGATCGCCGTCACCTGCGTGCCGCCGGGACTGGCGCAGGACACCTGCGTGGCGATCGACTCCGCCGACAAGGAGATCCAGTTCACGATCGACACCGTCAACCAGACGCCGACGGTGGGCGCGATCCAGACGGTCGATTCCACCGCCAACAGCCTGACCGCGGTGAGTTGCCCGTCGATAACCCAGTGCCTGGCCTTCGACAACGTCGGCCACGAGATGAGCACCAACCCGCAGGCACCGGCCACGCCCCAGACGACGGTGCTCGACCCCGGGCAGGCGATCGTCGCCGCCACCTGCCCGTCGGCCCAGCAGTGCGACGCCGTCGACATCGCCGGCAACGCGCTCGTCTTCGTCCCCGGTCAGACCGGTTCGGCCGGGCTGGTCGATGGCAGCCGGGACCTCGCCGGCATCGCCTGCCCATCGCAGTGCGTCTCCGGGGACGGGACCGGCCACATTCACGATTTCACGCCCGGGGGCGGGGGTGCGACGAGCACCCTGATCGATGCCCAGGCCGCGTATGCGGCGGTCGCGTGCGCCTCGGCGTCACAGTGCACCGGGATCGACAACTTCGGCGAGGCGGCGACGTTCGATCCGGGCGGAGGCACGGCGGCGTCGGTGGCGAGCATCGACGCCGCTGCCGACATCGTCTACGCGCTGGCGTGTCCGTCGCTCACCCAGTGCACGGCCGTCGATGATCTCGGCAAGGAAGCCACGTTCAACCCGCAGGCGCCGTCGGGTGCGACCCCGACCGCGATCGTCACCGGCCATCCGCTGCTGGCCGTCGCGTGCCCGCTCACCGATCAGTGCACCGCGGTCGACGACGACCGCTACGCCGCGACGTTCGATCCCCAGCAACCGACCGCCGCCAGCTACGTCAACCTCGGCACGCCGGCGGGCACCAGCCTGGTCGGCATCGCCTGTCCCGGCGCCGGGCAGTGCACCGTGCTCGACGGGTCCGGCGACGTCGTCACCTACGACCCGCAGTCGCCGCATCCGTCGGCGCCGCGCCGGGTCCTGCCGTCGCCCGGCATCGCCGTCGCCTGCCCGTCGCTGACCGAGTGTGTCGCGGTCGACAGCAGCGGGGACCGAGCCACGTTCGACCCCCAGACGGGCTCGACGGTCCACACCGCGGTGGTCTCGGCCAACCAGCCCGCCGCGCTGTCGTGCCCCAGCGCCAACTACTGCGTCACCCTCGATACATCGGGACAGGCGGTCGAGTTCGACCCCGCCGGCGCCGGCGCCACCGCCGTCCGGCCGATCGGCGACCCTGCCCTCGTCTCCGATCTCGCCTGCCCGACGATCAGCCGCTGCGTGGCCGTCGACTATGCGGCGGCGGCGTTCACCGCGACCCAAACGATTCCGGGCGCCCCCGGGATCATCGCTGACCCATCGATCGCCGGGCACCTGGTGGCCGGGGATCTGCTCACCGCCCGGATGGGCCGGTGGCGGAACGCGCCGAGCTCGTTTGTCCCGCGGTGGGAGCGCTGCGCCGCCTCCGGCCGCAGCTGTCGGACGATCACCGGTGCAACCGCCCAGACCTACCGTCTCACCCGTGCCGACATCGGCCATGCGCTGCGGGTAGCCGAGACCGCGTCCAACCCGCTCGGACCCGGGGCACCGGCGACCTCCCGGGCCACCCGCGCGGTGGCCGGACCGCCCGCCGGGCCGGCCGTCTCCCGGGCGCGGCTGTCGCTGCCCCGGCGTGGAGTGGCCCGGCTGACGTTGGACCTCACCGCCGCCCGGTACGGCCCCCAGCTCAGGACCGTGACCGTGCGCCTGCCGGCCGGGGTGGCAGTGGACCGACGCGGGCCGTCAACCACGGTCCGCCTTGAGGCCGGGCGCCGCTCGGTACGCGGCACTCTGCGGCGCAGCACCGGCGGTTTCGCAGTCACTCTGCGCCGCCCCAGCCGGACCCTGGGGCTGACCATCGCGGGCCCCCGCCTGATCATCGCCGGTGGACTCGCGGCCCGGATCCGGGGCCACCGTGCGGGGCGGCTGACGCTCACCGTGTCGGTCGGACGCGGCCGTGCGCTGCGCACGACGCGGCGGATCGCGGTGAGCGGATGAGGCCTCGCCCAGGGCTGGTCCTCCTCGCCGGACTCCTCTCCTCGGTCACCGGCGCCATCACCGCTCCCGGCGCCGCCGCCACGGCCCCGCACCGGCCGTCCGGCGCAGTGATCCGCGCTGTTGCATTGGCCCGCCTCGGGGTGCTGCGCCGGTCTGATCTCGGCGCCGGCTGGTCGGGCGTCGGGCCGGGCCCGTCCCGGGCACCAACGCTCACCTGTGGCCCGACGGCGACGGGCTCGGCGGCGTCGGCGGTCTGGTCCGGGGTGGATGGCACGGTC
>JBAWFG010000098.1:0-6286 GCA_049591655.1 Solirubrobacteraceae bacterium | reverse complement strand
ACACCACCGGAAAGCATATGAGACCGCACAGCACACCTCACGCAGTTCAAGCGGCCGTCAAGGCCCCCCGGTCCGCCCGCACCGATGCGGCCGTGATAGCGCAGTACATCCAGGACCTCACCCGAGCAGCGTAGGTCCTGGCGCGGGGCGTGGGATCGGCTGGCGGGCAGCGCCTAGATACTGAGGATGCGGGCCGCTAGCACGGCGGCGTTGCGCGCGTTGTCCACGCCGACGCAGGCGACCGGAACCCCCGGGGGCATCTGCGAGATCGACAGCAGCGCGTCGAGCCCACCGGCCACCGAGGTCCGGCTGGCCAGCGGTACGCCGATCACGGGCAGGTCGGTGTGAGCGGCGACGACGCCGGGCAGTGCGGCCGACAATCCCGCCCCGGCGATGATCACCTTGATGCCACGCATGCGCGCGTTCTTGGCGTAATCGGCGACGGTGTCCGGCTCGCGGTGGGCGGACATGACGCGCGTCTCGGAGGTGATGCCGCGCTCGGTCAGCTCCTGCTCGGCGTGCTCCATCGCCGGGAGGTCGTTCCTTGAACCCACCAGGATGGCCACGCGCGGGGCGTCGACGTCGAGTTCCTCGATCTCGGCCGCGGTCTCGGCCAGCGGCTCTGAGGGTGCGGGCGTGGGGACCGGCTCGAACTCGCCGTTGGACGGCGCCAGCTCAGGTTCGGAAGTCTCGCTCATCTGACCGCCTTTAGCGCGATGTCGCGCCGTAGCTGCTTTCCCTGAAACTGGATCAGGTCCGCTGCAGCATAGGCGGCCGCACGACTGGCGGCTGCCCGGTCGGACATCCCGGTGACGCTGAGTACGCGCCCACCCGCGGTCACGATGTCGCCGCGGGGCGAGCGTCCGGTACCGGCATGGGTCACGAACACCTCGGGCGAGACCTTGTCCAGGCCGGTGATGACATCCCCGGTGTGCTGGGAGGCGGGGTAGCCGGCGCTGGCCAGCACCACCGTGACCGCCGTCTGAGAATGCCACCGGGGCGACGCGACCCGGGCGAGGCCGCCTGGTTCGCATGCCCCATCGAGCAGTTCGAGCAGGTCGCTCGCCAGCCGCGGCAGGATCGCCTGGGTCTCAGGATCGCCGAAGCGAACATTGAACTCGAGCACCTTGGGCCCGTCGGCGGTCATCATCAGCCCCGCGTACAGGACACCGCGAAACGGCGCCCCGGCACGGGCCATCACGTCGAGGACGGGCTGGTGAACGGCGGCGCAGATGTCATGGGCGCGGGCCTCATCGACGTCGGGAACCGGCGAGTAGGAGCCCATCCCCCCGGTGTTGGGTCCGAGGTCCCCGTTGTAGATGCGCTTGTAATCCTGGGCGGAGGCGAGCGGCACCGCCGTCTCCCCGTCGCAGATCGCCAGCAGCGAGATCTCCTCCCCGACCAGGTGCTCCTCCACGACGACCCGGGTCGTCCCGAAACGGCGGCCGACGAGCAGGTCCTCCAACGCGGCGCGCGCCTGCGCCTCATCCTGGGCGATGATCACACCCTTGCCCGCAGCCAGCCCGTCGGCCTTGATCACGACCGGGTAGCGCTCGATTGCCGCCATCCCGTCGCGGGCGCTGGTGACGACGGAATAGCCGGCGGTCGGCACGCCGGCGGCGACCATCACCTCCTTGCAGTACGCCTTGGAGCCCTCCAGCCGCGCCGCCGCGCGCGACGGGCCGAAGCAGCGGATACCGGCGTCGGCGAGCGCATCGGCAATCCCGGCCACCAGCGGCGCCTCCGGCCCGACGACGACGAGGTCGACCCGATGCTCACGGGCAGCGCCGACGACGGCACCCCCGTCCCCGGGGTCCAGTGGCAGCGTGCGGACCTGCTCGGCAATCCCGACGTTGCCGGGCGCGCAGATGACGTCGGGGCGCTGCGGTGAGCGCAGCAGCGCCTGGACGAGCGCGTGCTCACGCGCGCCCGCGCCGAGGACCATGACTCGTTCGGTCACCTACCGGTCTCCCGGGTCGTTGCGATGGCGCCCACCGTCACTAGATCGAGCCGATGAAGTCGTCGATCGGGATCGCCGACAGCGTCTCGTAGCGGCCGGTGCCGCGGGAGCCGAGCTCCAGCGAGACCCGAGCGATCGTCTGCTCGTCGGGAGCCTCGATCACGTTGACGAAATCGAACTGGCCGAGCGTCGCCCATTGCGCCTTGACCGTGGCACCGAGCTGCTCCACCTCACGGTTGACCTCACGAATCCGGCCCGGGTTGTTCTTGATCGTCTGCACTCCCTCGGGGGTGAGCGTGGTCAGCATGATGTAGGTCGGCATCGATCTCTCCCTGTTCGTGTGGACCGTCGACCTCCGACTTCTACCTCATCCGGCGCCCGCCCGCTCCCGCGACCCGACAGTTCGCCGCCAGCCGATTCCACCGGGACCCCCGACAGTTCGCCGCCAGGCGAAGTGTCAATGGAATCGGCGTCAGCCGATTCCACGCGCCCGGCGGGCGAGCTCATTGGCCTGGCGCAGATGGACCGTGACCAGCTCGACGGCCAGCTGCGCGTCGCGGTGCTCGATGGCGTCGGCGATCGCGGCGTGCTCGGAGATGAACCGAGCGATCCGGCCCGGGTCCCGGGCCGCCGCGGTGGCAGCGATCCGCTGCAGGCGATCACGCAGGGCGTCGTACTGGCGCGTGAGGACATCGTTGCCGTTGGCGGCGACGATCAGCCGGTGAAAGCGGCGGTCAGAGACCGCGAACGTCGGCCCTCCGCCTCGCAGCCCCTGCTCCTGCTCGGCGATCACGTCCCGCAGCGCGGCGGCGAGTTGCGGGCCCTGCTCGGCCACCCGCGCCACGCAGTGGCCCTCGATGAGCAGCCGCGCCTCGAGCACGTCGTCGGCCTCCGACGGGGAGATCGGGGTCACCAGCGCGCCCCGGCGCGGATACAGCTCGAGCATGCCCTCGGCCTCAAGCTGCAGAAACGCCTCGCGGACCGGCGTGCGGCTGATCCCGAGCTGCCGGGCCAGTTCGTTCTCGCTGAGCAGCGTTCCGGAGGCAAAGCGCCCGTCGAGCAGCCGCTCCTTGGCGTACTGGTAGGCCTGCGCGGAGGCGGAGCCGGCCCGAGCGGCGGGAGGCTGTCCGTCGCCCTCGGGTCCGATTTGAGGTTGTCCGGTCATGTGTCGATAAGCTAGAGGAACAGCTTGTATGCAAGTTGTGTCCAAGATGTGACCCGCGGTGGAGGAGCGTGGGGCCAGAACCCTGACACCGAACACCAAGGAGCACCGACATGAGAACCAAGATCACCGCCTCGATCCGGCGTGCGCTGCAGAGCAGCCCCGCCGCCCACAGTGACGTGCACTTCCACACCGACGCCGCCGGCCGGCCGTTCGTGTGTGATGTCGTGCGCTGTGACTCGGCCGCGCTCAGCGAGGGCGAGCTGGGCGTGACCCGCCGCTAACCGCGGCGCCGTATGGGACCGGCGCGCCGCCCGGAGCGGCGCGCCTTTCGCAGTCCGGACTCAGAGAGCCGGCCCACCGGTTCCCGGCCTCAGGCGGCCGCGGCCGGCACCTCGGCCCGTGTCAGCGTCAGCTCGCCGTCGGCGGCACCGACCTGGACCGTGTCCCCGGAAGCGAAGCGGCCCTCCAGGATCGCCAGGGCGAGCGGATCGACGAGCCGCTTCTGGATGACCCGCTTGAGCGGCCGTGCCCCGTAGGTGGGGTCATAGCCGAGGTTGCCGATCAGCGTGCGCGCCTCGTCGGAGAGCTCAACATCGATCTCCCGATCACGGACGCGGCGGATGACCGTGGCGACCTGAATGTCGACGATCGAGCCGATCTGCTCGCGCGTGAGGGAGGCGAATTCGACGATGTCGTCGAGCCGGTTGACGAACTCGGGCCGGAAGTGGGCCTCGACGCCGGCACGGCCGCCCGGGATGTTGGACGTCATGATCAGCACGGTGTTCTTGAACGACACCGTCCGCCCCTGACCGTCGGTCAGGCGCCCGTCGTCCATCACCTGCAGCAGCGCGTTGAACACATCCGGGTGGGCCTTCTCGACCTCGTCGAGCAGCACCACCGAATAGGGCCGGCGCCGCACCGCCTCGGTCAGCTGACCACCCTCCTCGTAGCCGACGTAACCCGGAGGAGCGCCGACGAGCCGGGACACGGCGTGCTTCTCCATGTACTCCGACATGTCAATGCGGATCATCGCGTCCTGGGTGTCGAACATGAACTCGGCCAGAGCCCGGGCCAGCTCGGTCTTACCCACGCCCGTGGGCCCGAGGAACAGGAAGGTGCCGATCGGGCGGTCGGGGTCCTGCAGGCCCGCGCGGGAGCGCCGCAGCGCGGCGGCCACCGCCTCGACGGCCTCATCCTGGCCGATGACACGGCGGTGCAGGCGTTCCTCCATGTGCACGAGCTTCTCGATCTCGCCCTCCAGCAGCCGCGACACGGGCACCCCGGTCCACTTGGCGACGATCTCGGCGACGTCATCGGCGTCCACGACGTCTTTGAGAAAACGCGGGCCGGATGCGGCGCTCGTCCCGGCGGCAGCGTCGGCCTCCGCGGTCTCGGCCGCGGCCAGCTGCTTGTCGAGCTCCGGGATCGTCCCGTATTGGAGCTCGGCCGCCCGGCCCAGGTCGGCCTCGCGCTGAGCGCGCTCGAGCTCGGTCCGGGCCGCCTCCAGCTTCTCCTGGATGTCGGCCACGGCCCCGAGCGACTCCTTCTCGCGCTGCCACTCCGCGTGCATCGCGTCCGAGCGCTCGCGCTCCTCGGCGAGGGTGCGCTCCAGCTGCTCGCGCCGGCTGACGGTGCCGGGATCATCGTCGTCGCCGAGTGACTGCAGCTCGATCTCCAGCTGCATGATGTGGCGGTCGACCTCGTCGATCTCGGTGGGCTTGGAGTCGATCTCCATCCGAATCCGCGAGGCGGCCTCGTCGACGAGGTCGATGGCCTTATCGGGTAGGAACCGGTCGGCGATGTAGCGGTGGCTGAGGGTCGCCGCAGCGACCAGGGCCGAGTCCTGGATCCGGACCTTGTGATGAACCTGGTAGCGCTCCTTGAGCCCGCGCAGGATGGCGATCGTGTCCTCGACGCTCGGCTCGCCGACGTACACGGGCTGGAAGCGGCGCTCGAGCGCGGCGTCCTTCTCGATGTGCTTGCGGTACTCGTCGAGGGTGGTGGCGCCGACCGCCCGCAGCTCGCCGCGGGCGAGCATCGGCTTGAGCAGGTTGGCGGCGTCGACGGCGCCCTCGGCGGCCCCGGCGCCGACGATCGTGTGCAGCTCGTCGATGAACAGGATGATCGTGCCCTCCGCGTCGGCGATCTCCTTGAGTACGGCCTTGAGCCGGTCCTCGAATTCACCGCGATACTTGGAGCCGGCAATCAGCGCGCCGACGTCGAGCGAGATGACCCGGCGGTCACGCAGTCCCTCGGGGACGTCGCCGGAGACGATCCGCTGGGCCAGGCCCTCGGCGATCGCTGTCTTTCCGACCCCCGGCTCACCGATCAGGACCGGGTTGTTCTTGGTGCGGCGGCTCAACACCTGGATGACGCGGCGGATCTCGTCGTCGCGGCCGATGACCGGATCGAGCTTGCCCAGCGCGGCAGCGTCGGTGAGGTCACGGCCGTACTTCTCCAGCGCCTGGAACTTCTCCTCGGGGTTCTCGTCGGTGACGCGGTGAGATCCCCGAACCTCGGTGAGCGCCTTGAGCAGCGCGTCCCGGTTGGCTCCGCCGGAGCGCAGCACGTCGCCGGCGACGCCGGGGTGCGCCGAAAGGGCGAGCAGGAGATGCTCGGTCGAGATGTACTCGTCGCGCAGCTCGCGCATCTCGGTCTCGGCCGCACGCAGGATCTGGACGAGCTCACTCGATCCGCCGGCGGGCTCCGGGGCGGACGGCGACCCTGCCCCGCCGGTCAGCTTGGGCAGCTTCTCCAGCGCGGGCGCGAGCGTTGCGCGGACCGCGGCGGGCCCGAAGCCGAGCTTGCTCAACACGGGCGCGACGACGCCACCCTCCTGCTCGAGCAGGACGGCGAGCAGATGCTCGGGCATCGTCTGCGGGTTATGGCGCTCGTCGGCAAGCCGCTGCGCGGCCTGGAGCGCCTCCTGGGATTTGATGGTGAAACGGTCTTGTTGCATAGGCGATTCCGGTTTCAGGAGATAAATCTAAGTCTGGATGACTAAGATTATCGCACGCCCAGCCCCAACTGGCAAGGGGTGTGCCCCGGGAACGTTTGCGGCCGGTTGGGGCCGAGGGGCACCCCATCGACCGACCTTGCCGACGGGGGCGCTGACCCCGCAGTGCAATCTAAGCCCCCATACGGGGCTTAGATTGCACAAC
>JBAWFG010000097.1:0-4255 GCA_049591655.1 Solirubrobacteraceae bacterium | reverse complement strand
CTTCGGGGCGGGCAACTTCGAACTGACGCCAGCGGCGTCCCGTGTGGCACACGGCACACCGCCGGCCGGCGCGCTCGATCTCGGTCAGGTCCTCAGAGGTCGTCATACACCACTGAACATAGAAGGTCCGCGCGCATTGCGCGGCCGGGGTCGAGATCGCCCGTGTCCTTTCGGTGAAAATGCTCCGTGTGGACGAAGCGGTGCAGCACTACATCGATGGCATCGCTGCCGAGCACCGCCCCCTGTTTGACCGTCTGCACCGGTTGATCCTGACGGCGTATCCCGAGGTCGCGGTCGTCCTCTCCTACGGGATTCCCACATACAAGCTCGGCACCCGCCGCCTGTACGTCGGCGCTTGGAAGCATGGGCTGTCGATTTATGGCTGGCAACGGGGTCGGGCTGACGCCTTCATTGCCCGGCACCCCACGCTGAAGACGATCAAGGGGACCATTCAGCTGCGCCCCGACGACGCCGCCGCGATCCCCGACGAGGAGCTCAGCGAGCTGGTGCGCGCCGCCCTGGACGACTGACGCTGGGCATAAAACCCTGGAGCGGGTGCGCGCCTGCGATGATGAGGACCGTGATCTCGATTGGCTGAGCTCAGCGGCGGTGAGCTCCTCCGGGAGTGGCGCAGGCTGATGGACTCGGTTGTCGCATCCGCGGTCTCGGCCGGTGGCCGTACCGAGCTTCCGCGTCAACTGCTCGAGCCGATGCAGCGCCAACTGGAGCTCGTCGGAGAGGTGCTCGAGCGTGAGCGCAGGATCCAGAAGCAGTTGGCGGGGCATCTCCTCGCACCGGTCGATGCCGTCTTCGACCTCCTCGAGCAGACCGGGGGGATGTTGCGCAGCCAGGCGGAGGCGCTGGAGACCGCGGGGCAGGCGCTTGAGGAGACCGCGGGGCTCATGAAGACTCAGGCCGAGCTCTTTGAACGCACCATCGGTGCCCTGCGTGAACCGGCCGAGCTCGCCAAGCAGGCGGCCGGGCTGGAGCGGCGGGTGCGCCCGGCCGCGGCTCGCCCATCCCGTCGCGGCCGCTCCACCTAACGATGCCCACGCACTGGCCTGAGCTCTCCTACAGCGCGTGGCGTGAGACGTGCGACACGTTGCACGGCCACACGCAGGTACTCGGCAAACTCGCGGTGGCGCTGGCCCCACCCGAGCCCCAGCTCCAGCACGCTGCGCTGCGCCTGACGGCCCGCGGCTGGGAGACGGCCCCACTGCCGGCGCCCGATGGCTCCGGCGCGATGGTCGTCGCCCTGGACCTTCGTAACCATGAGGCGATCGTCGAGGGCAGCGGCGGCACCGAGCAGCGCGTCGCGCTCGTCGGTGAGCGTTCGGTGGGCGCCGTCTGTCGTGAGCTGCTGGCGGCGGTCCGCCGGGTGGCCGGCGACGTGCAGATCAATCCCACGCCGCAGGAGGTCAGCTGGACCGTGCCCCTCGACGAGGACGAGGAGCACGCCAGCTATGACCCCGTGCCGGTGGAGCGCTATTTCGCGGCGGCCACCCAGGCGGCCCTGGTGCTGGCGAGCTTCCGCGCGCCCTACCGCGGCCGCAGCACTCCGGTCAATGCCTGGTGGGGATCCTTTGACCTCGCCGTCAACCTGTTCTCCGGGCAGCCCGCCGCCCCTCCCGCGAAGGACTTCATCATGCGCAACGCGATGGACGCCCAGGAGGTCGCGGTCGGCTGGTGGCCGGGTGACGAGCGCTATGACCGCGCCGCCTTCTACGCCTACGCGCACCCGGCGCCCGACGACTTCGCCGGTGCCCCCCTGGAGCCGGCCGCCGCCCGCTGGGAGCCTCAACTCGGGGAGTACGTCCTGGATTGGGCCGACGTCTGCGCCGCCACGGACCCCCGCGCGACCGCGCTCCAGTTCGCCCAGTCGGCCTTCCGCCACGGCTGCGTCGTGTGCCGGTGGGATCCGTCGCTCAGCGCCAGCGCGCAGGGCGAGCCGCCTCCGGTTGACTAACAGCGGTCTTCCCCACCTTGACGGGTGCGCGGTGCAGCGAAACCATTGAGCTCTGCGGCTCGACGTCGACACCCGCGTCGTCTCTGAAATCGCCCGGTTGCGGGTCGCGATCTCCCGCGAGGCGGCGGCGGTTGACCAGACGCTCAACGACCATCCGTCCGCATCGGCCGAGGACTATCCACGCTGGGGGTCGGCGGAGCACCGGGAGCTGAGTCGCCAACTCCGATCGCTGCACGAGCATGTGGCTCAGGCGCCAACGCGGAGCCGAGATCAGCCGGACCTGCGCGCGGAATTCGCAACGCTGCTCTCGTTCGCCACGATCCTGCGGGCCGACGCGCAGGCCTGGCGGGCAGGGTTTGACGACGGGCTCCGGGAGCTTGCGCGACAGCAAGCGGCAGCGCGCGCAGAACGCGAGCGATTGGCCGCTGAGCGCGAGACGCTCACGCGCCGGCGAGACGCCCTGCAGCTCACGATTGCGCTAACGGCCGGACGTATCGCCAAGGAGAACGGCGGCGACTGTCGCAACACGCTGCCTGTCTTCAGATTGGGTGACGCGCTCGCCGTCTGTTCCGTTGTCGTCCTGGGCCCCAGGAAATGGTTGCGTTCCCAGCGACACTGGCTGGTGACGCTCGACGATGGTGATCAGGTGCGCATCAGACGCAGCTACTGAGCCGAACCGACGGGGTTGGGCTCCCGGACCTGTAGCCGCGCCGCCAGAGCAATGACCGCCAGCGCGATCGACACGCTGATGATCAACGCCGCGTGCAGTCCGTGCGTGAGCCGGCCGGCGGCAAGGGAGCCGAAGATCGCGACGCCGAGCACGCTGCCGGTCTGTCGTGCGCTGTTCAGAGTGCCCGCTGCCACACCGGACCGAGCGGGCTCAACAGAGCCGAGCAGTGCCGAGGTGATGATCGGGACGATCAGGCCGAGGCCGAATCCGACCGCTACCCGCTGGGCGACGAGCGCACCGTAACTGGTGCCCGGGTTGGCCCCGAGCAGCGCACACGATCCGGCGCCGACGAGCAGCGCGCCGATGATCAGCGTGGGGCGCGCCGCGGACCCGGCGCTGAGGCGTCCCGCAAGGAGGTTGGCACCCATGACGACGGCGGTCATGGGCGCCCGAACCCGAGGGTGGTCGCCGCGAGCAGACCCCCCCGCACCGGTGCGTTCTGTGTTGGTTGTGCGGTCACGATCACCGACCGTAGACGCCAGATAGTTCGATCCAGGTCGAACTGAGATCGAGCTACGGTCCTGTGATGGCACACCGCGGCGACGTCGACATCTCGGTCGTGGGCGCCCTGCTCGCCGACGCCGGCAGGTGCCGGATGCTGTTCGCCGTCAACGACGGGCGGGCCCTGCCGGCCAGTCGGCTGGCGGCCGAGGCCGGCGTCTCGGCGGCGACCGCCAGCACCCACCTCAAGAAGCTGGTCGACGCCGAGCTACTGAGCGTCGAGCCGCACGGCCGCCATCGCTACTACCGGCTCGCCGGACCTGACGTGGCCCGGCTGCTCGAAACGATGGCGCAGCTTGCGCCCACCCAGCCGATCCGCTCCCTGCGCGAGCACACCCGCGCGCGAGCGCTCCGCGATGCCCGCACGTGCTATGACCACGTCGCCGGACGGCTCGGCGTCGCGATCATGCGCAGTCTGCTCACGCGCGACCTCATCACCGGCGGCACCGGGACCTTTGACCCGCGCACCGCTCGCTCAGATCGCCTGTCCAGCTACGGGCGGGACATCGACTACCGGCTCACGCCCGCCGGGACGGATTTCCTTGCCAACCTCGGCGTGACGCTCCCGTCCGGCCGGCGGGCGATCCGCTATTGCGTCGACTGGTCCGAGCAGGCCCACCACCTCGCCGGAGGCCTGGGCCGCGGGCTGCTCGACCGTCTGATCGACCTCGACTGGGTGCGACGAAATCCGAACAGCCGCGCCATCGACATCACCGACGCGGGTCGTACCGGACTCGCCGACACGTTCGCATTCGACCTTTCCTAGGGGTGGCCTCAGGCAGCTGCGGGCGTGGCGGTCCCGAGCGCCTTGGCCTTGATCGCGTCGAATTCGGCCTGGGTGATGGTCCCGCTGTCGAGTAGTTGCTTTGCCTTCTCGATCTCGCTGGCCGCCCCGCCTGAGTTGGCCGTCTGGCGCACGTAGTCGTCGAATTGTGCCTGGGAGGCGTCTGCCGCCTTGCCGCTGCGCTCGGCCATCCCGTCATGGTGGACGATCACATACGCCAGCACGCCGAGGAACGGCAGCACGATGACGAGGATCACCCACGCGGCCTTGCCCC
>JBAWFG010000096.1:0-15818 GCA_049591655.1 Solirubrobacteraceae bacterium | reverse complement strand
TGGTCGGCGGCGTCCTGCATGCGTTCGGTTCGAGCTCTGCCGGGGATTCGGTGTGGGCTGCCGCCATCGCGTTGCTCGCGGCGGAGCTGGCGTTCGAGGTCGGGCGCAGCGTCGTCGTCGAGCACAGTCTCGGCGTGGACGCGATCGCGCTGGTGGCGATGGTCGGCGCCTTGGCGCTGGGGGAGCTGCTGGCGGGGGTCGTGATCGGATTGATGTTCTCCGGCGGTGCCGCGCTGGAATCGGTCGCGTCCCGGCGCGCGCGACGGGAGCTGACGGCGCTGATCCAGCGCGCACCCAAGGTCGCGCAGCTGCGCGTCGGCGATCGGCTGCAGGAGGTGGCGGTCGACCAGGTGCAGATCGGCGACGTGATCGTCGTGCGCACTGGAGAGGTGGTGCCGGTCGACGGGACGATCATCAGTCCCGAGGCGGTGATCGATACCAGCACGCTGAGCGGCGAGCCGCTGCCCCAGACCGCGTCACGCGGGATGCCGGTGCTCAGTGGGTCGGCGAACGCCGGTGCACCGTTTGACGTCCGTGCGGACCGTCCCGCCGGGGAGAGCGCATACGCGGCGCTGGTCAGGCTGGTGCAGCAGGCCCAGACCCAGCGCGCGCCGTTCGTGCGGATGGCCGACCGCTACGCCGCGTTCTTCCTCCCCGTCACCGTCCTCGTCGCTGGTCTGGCCTGGGGGTTGAGCGGCGATCCGGTCCGGGCGCTGGCGGTCGTGGTCGTCGCGACGCCGTGTCCGCTGATCCTCGCGGCGCCGATCGCGCTCGTCTCCGGCCTGTCGCGCGCCGCCCGGGCGGGCGTGATCGTCAAGGGCGCGGGCGCGATCGAGACGCTCGGCGAAGCCCGGACGGTGCTGTTTGACAAGACCGGCACCTTGACCGTTGGCACACCCGAGGTGCGCGAAATCGTCACCCATGCGGATTTTGGCTCCGGTGAGGTGCTGCGGCTCGCCGCATCGCTTGACCGGCTCTCCGCACACGTCCTCGGCGAAGCGCTCGTCGCCGCGGCGGCCGACGCCGGGCTGGAGCTGACGATGCCCACCGATGTGCATGAGGAGCCCGGTCAAGGGATTCAGGGAACCGTCGACGGTCATCGGGTGGCGGTCGGTAGCCGCGCGTTCATGCGCTCGGTCGGCATCCGGGATGCCGAGCGCGCGTCAGCGACGTTGGCCACCACCCGGGGGTCAGGCGAGGCGCATGTGGTCGTCGCCGTCGATGACCGCGTCGCCGGCGTGATCGTGATGGCCGACGAGCTCCGCCCGGACGCAATCCACATCGTCGAGCGTCTCCGCGCCGAGGGCATCCGTCACGTCGCGATGATCTCCGGCGACCGCCGCTCCGTGGCCGAGCGCATCGGGCGCGAGATCGGCGTCGACCGCGTCTACGCCGAGCAATCCCCCGAGGACAAGCTCGAGGTCGTCCGCCGGATCGGCGCCGACCCCGCCCTACAACCGGTGATCATGGTCGGCGACGGTGTCAACGACGCCCCCGCACTCGCGATCGCCGACCTCGGCATCGCGATGGGCGCTGCCGGCGCGACCGTCTCCTCAGAGACCGCCGACGCGGTCATCACCGTCGACCGCATCGATCGCGTCGCCGACGCCGTTCACGCCGGCCGCCGCGCGCTCTACATCGCTCGCCAAAGCGTGCTCACCGGCATGGGACTCAGCATGGCCGCGATGGCAGTGGCCGCTGCCGGCTACCTGCCACCCGTCGCCGGCGCTCTCTTCCAAGAGGTCATCGACCTCGCCGTCATCCTCAACGCGCTACGCGCCCTCCGCGGCTGAGGCGCGAGCACAACCTCCTAGCCCAGGGCGTTCGCTCGGCGGCGGCGGACCGCGCCGTGCACGACGTTCTCATCCCGTTCTCATCCAGGAGCCCGGTTCTCACGGTCACCTCATCGCACAGGATTACCTTCGTGCTCACTTGATCCTCAAACCACAAGGAGCACCCCATGACCAAGCTCTTCAACAAGCGCCTCGCCGTCGTCACCGCCATCGCTGGACTGGGCATCGGCGCAGCCGCTACGCCCGCCCTGTCCCTGGCGGCCTCTCACCCCGGGACGACAACGGTCGTCAGAGCTGATCCGCGCAGCCCTGACAGGCCAGGCACGAAGGATGGCGCGCGGCGGGACACGAAGGCCGATAAGACCTCGAGCATCGACCGGCCCAGCGTCGACAAGACCAGCGTCGACAAGCCCAGCGTCGACCCCGCAACGAATCGATAGCTGAACCGCTATTGCGCGGCGGCTCACCATCACGAGCCGCCGCGCTTTGCTGCGTTCACGTGGCCCTGAGACGGACCTGATAGACGCTGCCTATGAGGATCTTGGTCGTCGAGGACGAGGTGAAGCTAGCGGCCCTTATCCGCCGGGGACTGCGCGAGGAGGGGCTGCTCGCGGATGTGGCCATCAAGGGGGAGGACGCGCTCTGGATGGCGGGGGCGTCCGAGTACGACGTGATCGTGCTGGATGTGATGCTCCCGGGCATCGACGGGCTGGAGACATGCCGCCGGCTGCGCGCCGATGGCGTTCAGACGCCGATCCTCATGCTCACGGCGCGGGGCGCGGTGGCCGACCGGATCGAAGGGTTGAATGTCGGCGCCGACGACTATCTGACCAAGCCGTTTGCATTCGGTGAGCTGATCGCGCGGCTGCACGCGCTCGCCCGCCGCGGGGAGGTCGAGAGACTCCCCGTGCTTGAAGTCGACGACCTTCGGCTTGATCCCGTCACGCATCGTGTCTGGCGCGGCGATCAGCAACTCGACCTGTCCGCCAAGGAGTTCCTGATGCTGGCGACGTTGATGCGGCATCCCGGCCGGGTGATGACCCGCCAGCAACTGCTCGACCACGCGTGGGATAGCGCGTACGAGGCCCACTCCAACGTCATTGACGTCTACATCGGCTACCTGCGAGACAAGGTCGACCGCCCGTTCAAACGGCGGAATATCGAGACCGTGCGCGGTGTGGGCTACCGGTTGGTCGCGCGGACCACCGGTACTAGCGATCCCGCAGTATCCGATCTGGAATGACGATCCACACATCGGCGCCCCCAGCCGGGAGGTTGGCGGCGTGCGCGTCGCCGCCATGAGCCTGGGCGATTGCGCGCACGATCGAGAGGCCCAGTCCTGCACCGCGCCCGGCGCGTCCAGGGCTGGCGCGGGTGAAGCGTTCAAAGGCCTGATCTTCAAAGCCCGGTGGGAAGCCGGCACCGGTGTCCTCGACGTGCAGTTCCACCGCACCCTCGTTGGCCGCTGCTCGCATCGTCACCGGGCTCCCGCCGTAGCGCAGCGCGTTGTCGACAAGGTTCCCCAAGGCCTCTTCGAGCCGATGCGGATCGCCGACGAGCGTGACGCGGTTCGAACCGCTGACAGCGATTGTCGTGCGCTGGGGATCGAACCGGTCGCGCACCCTGTTCAGCAGGCCGATGGCGTCGATCTCCACACGCTGGATGGGAAGGCCCGTCTCCCCCGAGCGGGCGAGTACGAGCAGCTCTTCCGCGAGCACCAAGAGCTGGTCGACCTCATCGTTGACCGACACCAGCGCGTCCCGCATCTCACCGGCCGAGCGCTCGCGCCGCAGCGCAAGCTCCAGCTCCGCCTTTAGCGTGGTCAGCGGCGTGCGCAGCTCGTGGCTTGCGTTGGCCACAAAGGTCTGCTCACGTGCGAACGACTCCTCCAATCGCTCGAGCATCTCATTGAGCGTGATGCCGAGCCGTCGGATCTCGTCGTTGGCAGCCGGCAGCGGCAGCCGGCGTCCTGGCTCGGATGCCGAAACGGCCGCGGCGCGTCGACGCATCAGTTCAACCGGCCGAAGCGTGGCGGAGGCCAGCCCGTACCCGGCCCCGCAGGCGACGATCAAAGCCAGCGGTCCGACGAGCGCGAGCAGCACGGTGAGGCTCGAGAGCGCCGTCGCCCGTTCATCGAGCGTTGTGCCTACGACCAGGACCGCCGGGCCGTGGGTCCGCGTCGCGACGGGAGTGGTGAGCAGACGCGAACCTTCGGCCAGCGGCGCAGTCGGGCCGCGGGTCAAGATCTGAGTGCGCCGCAGCGCCACCGATACCTGCCGGGCGGTGAGGAGCGGAACCCCTCGCAGGGGTCGGGTCGCTGCGACGATGCGGCCGTGCATGTCAAGGACCTGCACGAAGCTCTCGTGGCCCTTGAACAACGGACTGTTGACCGCCGAGGCGAGTCCGGCTTCCGAACCACCGATCAGCGGAACGACCGCGGCCGTCTGGGTGCGCAGGTTGAGATCGATGGTCCGATCCAGTTCGGCGCGGAACCGCAGGTAGACGAACAGCCCCGTGAGCGCCAGGACAACCCCCATGGTGATCGCGAACACCAGCGTCAGCCGCACCCGCGTCGGCAGCCGACTCAACCCCGCCCAGGACCCCGTCGACGTCCGCGACATTGCGCGATTACATCAGCCCCTCATGAGCCCGCGATGAGATCACAACCTGACCTCACCGACCACCGGACTGTTGCGGAGCGCAATCGAGCTCGGACACCGAAGGTCGCCCAGTTGCGCGTCCGCCACCCGCTCGTTCGCCGGCCACCGCGACCCGTCGGCGGGGTCGGGCGGCGAGGGAGACAACGAGCGCGAGCGCGAGTACGAACGCCCCGACCGTCAAGGAGGCCGAGAAGCGGTGGGCGAGCAGCGCCGTACCGTGCAGCGCGTCAGATCCAGCGGCCGCGAACACCGCCACCAGGACGCCGAGCCCGAGTGAACCGCCGATCTGGTGAAAGACGTTGGTGACCCCGCCGGCCGCTCCGGCATCCTCGGGCGCGACGCCAGCGATGCCGGCCGCAGTCAGCGGGCCCAGCGCACCGCCCTGTCCGGCGCCGATCAACGCCATCGGCAGCGCAATCCGAGTCAGATAGCCGGAGTGTGCCGACAGGCGGCTGAGCCACGCCATGCCGATCACCGAGACCGTAAGGCCGGCCACCAGCACGTCGCGTTGCCATAGCGGCGGGTGAGACGCGGGATCCCCATCGCGGCCGCGAAGTTCACCACCGTGGTCGGCAAGAACGCGAGGCCGGCCCTTGTGGAGGGGCTATTGACAGGGCACCTTTCCCCCGATCTGACCGGGCTATGTTGGTCTTCGTGGGCGCGTCAACCACCACCCGACTCCGAGGACTCTGAGATATGCAGATCACCCGCAGCAGCATCGACACCGCCAAGGGACCCGCCGAGTCGTTCACCGGCGATGTGTACGTGGACGCCGTCGCCGCCCCCGCCGGCAGCTCGACGTTCGCCGCCGCCAGCGTCCATTTCACCCCTGGAGCCCGCACCGCCTGGCACACCCACCCGCACGGTCAGACGATCTTCGTGATCGAGGGGGTCGGGGTCTGCCAGCGTGAGGGCGGCCCGGTCGAGGTCATCCGCCCCGGCGACCGCGTCTTCTTCGAGCCGGGCGAGAACCACTGGCACGGCGCCGCGCCGAGCCGTTTCATGGCCCACATCGCCATGCAACAGAACGACGAGTCCGGGAGCCCGGTCACGTGGGGCCGCCACGTCACCGACGACGAGTACGCCGAGGCCCGCAGCATCGACATCTGACGGCGCGCTCCTGCGCCGCCGTCCTGGCTCAGGTCACGATTGGATCAGGCTCACTCGTCGCCGACGGGAATCGGCTCCGCGAGCGGGTGACCGGCCTCTGAAAGGTATTCCGAGTCTCCCACTGAGGGCGCTCGTGTAGCAACTACCGCGCGGACATCGTGACGAAGTCCCGTGCCCACGAAGCGTCAAAGAAGGTGTCCGGGCCGCGCACGGTGGCGGTGAGCAGGTGGCCGTTGGAGGGGGTGGCCAGGCCGTGGGCGCCGGCAGGATCGTAGGTGGCGAATACCGGCCAGTCGGGGTTGATGTCCAGCTCCATTCCCCGCATCACTCCCGCCCGGACGAGCAGCGACGCGAGCTGCAGCGGATCAAGTGCGGGCCCCTGCACGTACACCAGGGCGCCGTCAGAGGTGACCCCAAGCGCGGTGCGCCATTGGTGCTCGATGCCGGGGACGCTCGCCGCGCACGAGTCCCTGCCACATGTCGACCCCCACGCCTGCCAATCGGCGCTGCGTGCGCGCGGCGTCGGCCGGCCGCCGGCAACCAGCGGCACGAGGTTCTGGCGGACCGCAACAACTGTGGGCGTCATCCGCACGTCGGTGTGCCAGGCGCCCACGTTGACCGAGCCGCCGGCGTAGATGACCAGCGAGGCGGCGCCCGAACGGAGCCGATCGACGACGCGGCGCTCGGTGTAATAGCCGCCTGCGGCCGCGCCCATCATGAAGCCGCCGTTGAACGCCGCGACCAAGTGCCGGGCGACCCCGGACCGAACGGGCGCCGTGTACCGGTACGGTCCGCCTCCCGGACTCCGAGACCCCGAGTAGAGGCGGGCGGCGAGCAGACGGGTGTCCATCCAGGCCAAGCCGGCGGGCTGCGATCCCCCCGGCGGGACGAGCATCGTCTCGTAGACCGCCGCTACGCCGTGCACCCGTCGGCCGGCTGTGCGCCACCTCGCCGGTCCGGCCGTCGCGCCCGTGAACCGAACCAGCGCCCGCGGTGGTGGCAGCGGCGTCGTCCCCGGGCGGGTGGCGCTGGAGGTGGCCGACGACGTCGTCGTCGGGGCCGCCCGCCGGGTGGCGGTCGTGTCTGATCCGGTGTGGGTGCTGCGGGCCCGGGTCGAGGACGCTCCGCCACCGCAGGCCGCCACAGAAAGCGACAGACACGCCGCCGCCGTGATCAGACAGGAGCGTCCAGCCATCTCAAGTCGTGTCCCGCGAGCGGATCGGGCTCACGTCGGCGTCAGATACCCGGCCAGGACGTCGGTGAGCTCACCGGGATGCCAATACCAGCCCGGCCTCCGGCACCTGGGATCAGCACGAACGACGCCACGCGCCGATGCTACCTGCAGCCCACCGCTACAGACCGCCGTTCGCGGGTAGTGATGAGTACATGTCCTTCCCTGGCGATGTGCTCTCGGTTGCCGTCCCATGCGACGTGCACGCGCCGGTGGCCGTGCGCGATGCGCTGGCTCAGGCCCACGACGGGGGCTGGTCGTTGGATGACGGGCTGTTGGTGGCCAGCGAGCTGGTCGGTAACGCGGTGCGCCATTCCGGTTGCGGGGACTCCCATGAGATCAACGTGGACGTCGGGCACCGGGCCGGGAACCTGCTGATCTCCGTCCATGACCCGGGAGTCTCGGGCGAGGCGGCCGAGCCCGCCTCCACGCCGGTTTCCGATCCCGGAGGGTGGGGACTTCGCATCATCGAACGGTTGTCGCTGCGGTGGGGCACCGAACGGCCCGACGGGTACCGCGTGTGGGCCGAATTGCCGGCTGGCTCCCACGCCGCCTGAACGCGCCGCCTAACGCTCGCGCGCGCGGCGCATGAGCGGCGCCGCAAACCACAGCCCGCCCGTGAGCGCCAGCGTCACCACTCCGGCGATGATCGGAGCGATTCCCCCGGCCACGTAGTCCGAGAGCAGCACCAGAATCCCGGTGAAGCCGAGCGCCAGGAACGCCTGGCCGGCGATCGCGAGCCGGTTGGCGACCGCGATCAGGTAGCCCTTTTCGTGGTGGCGGAACAGAACCCGGTGCTGGACGGCCGGCGCCATCAGCAGAAACGTGGCGATCGCGACGAGCGCAAGCGTCACGAAATACACCGTGCGCTCGAACGAGGTGGTCTTCGACCAGCCGGCGTTGAACGGCACGACGAGCAGGAACGCGAACATCACCTGGATCCCGGTACCGGAAACCCGCAGCTCGTTGAGCAGCTCGATCGTGTTGCGATCCAGTCGCTCGTCGGGGGTTTCGTCCCGATCGTCTCTCGCAGCCTGCTCGCGTTGTGATTGCGCCATCTCGTGTCCTCGCGTGGAGGGTACGCGTCCGGGCGCTGGGGCTCAGCGGTAGACCGACGTCACTTGGCTACTCGCTCCGCCGATGTATCGTTGGTCGTAGTAATGGCCGGTGAGCTCTGGCCCGACTCGAGGAGGCCGGTCTCGTCAAAGCATTGCCGGCGCAGCAACGGCGGCATCCCTATGAGATCACGGCCGCCGGAACAGTGGCGCTCACCGATCAATTGAGACGTGACGAGGTGATCACGCGCGTCGGCCTGGCGCGGATCGGGGTCCAGCCCGCATGAGCTCTCGCCATACGCCTCTTGCTTCGTGGCCGGGGGTCGTCATGCTCGCTCACCCCCTGCACCGAGTTCACCGCTTGGTCACCGGCCAAGGATGTCGCGGCCAACGGCACAACGCCGGCCACCCGGCGCCCTCCGCACCTCAGGGCCACCCACTGCATCTCCTCCCCGCGTGCCCCGCCTCAGCGCCCGGTCTTGCCAGCGGATAGTCAGACGGGACGCCGCCGCCGTACTCTTCGCGAATGGGGCTGAGCGGGTACTTTCATGCTCATGGCCGCACGGCCGCGGTCATTCGGTGCGCGGTGGGCGTCTGGCTGCTCGCCCTGTGCGCATATCTGTTGGCTCGGGGCGTATGGCTCGGGCTGCTGTTTCTGGTGCCGGCGGGGGTTCATTTCTATCTCGCCTACCGCGCAGTGAGAAACCTCAACGAGCGGTAGGCCGGATGGCGCCGCCCGAGGACCCCTCCAGCCGCTGGCGCTCGTTCCGGGACGTCGACGCGGCCGGCGATCCGTCCTCACTGCGGGCCTACCTGGATGACCTCGCCGACCTGCCCGTGGTGGCGCGCGAGAAGCAGCGGTCGGTGGCGCTGCTGGGCCTCAGGCCGGGGGCGGCCTGCCTTGACGTCGGATGCGGAGCGGGTCCAGAGCTCGGGTGGCTGGCGCAACGGGTCGGCGCCGAGGGGTCCGTGGTCGGGCTGGACCGCAGCCGACAGCTGCTCGACGCCGCCGCCGAACGCCATGACGACCCGGCGATCACGTTTGTCTGCGGCGACGCGGCCGCCCTCCCCTTCCCCGATGACCGTTTCGACGGCGTCCGCGCAGACCGGACGCTGCAGCACCTGGACGATCCGGTCACAGCGCTCAACGAGCTCGTCCGCGTCACCCGCCCCGGCGGCCGGGTCGTCATCAGCGAGTTTCGCTGGGGACTCGTCGCCCCCGACGTCGACCGTGCCGTCACCGATCAGGTCCTGCATGCGATGGCCCCCGAAGACGAGCGGCGCGAGTGGATCGGGCATCGGTTGGCCGAGCTGGCCGCCGAAGCCAACCTGCACGACGTCGAGGCCCTGACCCAGACTGACGAAGTGGAGGACCCCGCGGAGATCACGCGGCTGCTCAACCTGAACTGGGCGCTGCCGGCCGCCGTCAATGGTGGACAGCTCACCGAGACCCAGGCCAGGGCGTGGCAGCACACGTTGCAGACCCAGGCCGGGCGCGGCGATGCGTTCGCCGTCGTCCTTTTCCTCCATGTCTCGGGGATCGCCTGAGGGCGAGGCTCCGCGGCCCGGGAGAGCCATCCTTGCTAGCCGGGTGGACGCACCTGCGAACATCTGAGGTATGAGCGAACACGACAGCTTTGAGGATCGGCTGCGAGCGATGGCGGAGGAGATCGGCCGATCGGTACAACGCTTCTCCGAGCAGGACCTCGATCAGCTCGCCGAGAGCTACGGGATCGATACGGAGCGCGCCCGGACGATGGCTGACGCGGCCAGCCGATGGCTCAACGACCGGCTATCGGGCGGTGAGCCACTGTTCGGCCAGACCCCGCGCCACGATCGCGACAGCACGCCTCGACCGGGCGCCGATGCGGACGCCCCGCCGCCGATGCCCAACATGGACGACCAGGCCGCCACCAACCCGGGTCCACACCCTCTGGACCTTCCGGTTGGCCGGCAGGGTTTGGCGCTCAGCGCGCTGGACTCCGGCCGCTGGACGGTTCGACCGGGCAGCAATCAGCTGGCCGGTACCGGTGAGGGACCGCCTCCGTCTGACCTGCCGGACATGGTCAGCGAGTTGCGCGCTCGTGATTGGATCACCGCTGATGGGACGCTGACGCTGGTCGGACGCCACGCCCTGGCTCGCTGGTGCCGGGCCGCCGAGGATTCGGAGGGGCGCCCAAGCGCCTGATACCAGGGGGCCGTCACGATCAGGACCGGCCCGCGGCGGTGAGCTGCGGGCTTGCCTGGTTTCCGCAGCCTCACGCGGACGACTGCGGATGGCGAGTCAGGGGCGCTCGGAGAGGCTGTGCACGATGAACGTGCGTGCAGTCGTTTCTGCTGTCGGTGTGGCCGGCTCGGCGCTCTACCTCGGGTTGGGACGCCGATCGGTTCTGACCTGGGGAGCAAACGAGGCGGAGGCACAGTCGCATTTGCCCGGCGACGAGTTGCTCGAGCATGCTGACGGCGTCGCGACGCGTGCGATCGAGATCCACGCGCCGCCGTCGGCCGTCTGGCCGTGGATCGCGCAGATGGGTCCTTCGCCGCGAGGCGGCGCGTACACCTACGACTGGATCGAGAACCTACTGGGGCTCAACATGCACAGCGCCGACAGGGTGCTGGAGGAGTTTCAGCACCCCCAGGTCGGTGACACGATCGGTTATGGCGGGAATCGGATGCGGCTGGAACGCGTCGAACCTGAGCACGTGCTCGCCTGGCGTTCGGAGGACGGGAACTGGGTCTGGACGTTCGTGCTCAACCAGACCGCCGGCGCCACCAGACTGATCAGTCGCAACCGCTTCCGGCTTCCGCGACTGGTTGACCGCATCGGGATGGTGCCGATGGAACCCGCCTCTCTGTTGATGGAGCGAAAGATGCTGCTCGGGATCAAGCAGCGCGCTGAGCGGCCCCAGCTCAATACCTCGCTGCCCGGCAAGTACATCAGCCTGACTTCCTTCAAACGCGACGGGACCGGCGTGGCCACACCCGTGTGGTTTGTGATCGAGGACGGCCGGGCCCTGGTCAAGACCGACGCCCAATCGGGCAAGGTCAAGCGCATCCGCCGTGACGCTGCCGTGACGATCGCTCCCTGCTCCGCCAGCGGTCGACTACGCGGCCCGCCGATGCCGGCGCGGGCCGAACTGCTGCCCCAGAGCGACATCGCGCACGTCGACCGACTGCTCGCCGGCAAGTACCGCGTCGACAGAGTCCTCATCCTCCCGCTCTATCGCGTTCTGCAGCGGCTCCGCGGCTCTCATCCTGAGAACGACGGCGTCGCGCTGGCGATCACCCCCACCTCACCCACGTCCGCATCCTGAGTTCGTGAGTGACACCCAATTCGTCACCAGCGTGGAGCTCTATTGGCTGCCCTGCATCACTCAGTAGTTCCTCCGGCCAGGTACGGCCATTTCTGCCGTTGGTCGGGATGATCTGGGCCCGATAGGTTCGGGGCCGTGGCACTTCGCTTCGTAACCCGCCGGCCATCGGCGAGACGACCATTGTTGCCTGCTCCGGGCACGTATCTCACGGACGGACAGCGCCTGTTCCGAGTCGTCGGGCCCGTGGCGCCGCCGCGGGGAGTGACCGATGCCGTGCTGGAGAACTGCATGTCGCTCACGCTGACGTCCTACAGCGCGGCAGACCTGTTCGCAATGAATCTCCGGCAGGTCTCGTCGGAGGGCATCGCCGGCGCGAACCGGCAGTGAGATAAGCTCGCCGCGGGAATGCCCGTCGCCGTGCACATATCGCCGCAGCACATGACCAAGCAGGACTACGAGGCCATGATCTCCGACCTCGAGGCGGCAGGCATGAGCGAACCGGAGGGGCGCCTGTTCCACGCTGCCTACGGCGATGACGACGTCCACATGTTCGAGGTGTGGGAGTCGCCGGAGCAGTTCAAGGCACACCGTGAGCAGACGCTCGCGACCCTGCAGGCCTCAACGCTCGGCCCCACCCGGGTCGAGATGCATCAAGTCCACTCGTCACACCCGGACTGAGGTGTGCCCGAGCCGCGGTCCAGCGCTCGTCGTGGATGGCCTGGGCAAGCGGTTCGGTGACCGGGTCGCGTTTGAAGGCGTCTCCTTTGAGATCGCCTATGGCGAGGTCTTCGGCTTTCTGGGACCCAACGGCGCCGGGAAGACAACGACGGTGCGGACGCTCGGCACGCTGCTTGAGCCGACGTCGGGGACGGCGACGGTGGCCGGGATCGCGCTCACGCCTGCGAACGGAGTCGCGGTCCGCCAGCGGATCGCGATCATGCCGGAGAGCCCCGGGCTCTATGACCGGCTGAGTGTGGCCGAGAACCTCGGATGCTTCGCCGATCTCTATGAGGTGCCTGACCCGAAGGCCCGGATCAAGCGGGCCCTGGAGGCGGTCAACCTGTCCGAGCGCGCCCACGACCCCTGCGGCGCGCTGTCCAAGGGCCTGCGCCAGCGGGTCGCACTGGCGCGGGCACTGCTCAGCGACCCGGAGGTGCTGTTCCTCGACGAGCCGACCGCGGGGCTCGATCCGGTCGCCAGTCGAGACGTCCATGAGTTGATCACCGGGCTCGGGCAACGCGGGGTCACGATCTTCTTGACGACCCATCGACTCGAGGAGGCCGAGCGTCTCTGCAACCGCGTCGCGATCCTCAACACGACATTGCGGACGATCGGGCGACCTGACGAGCTGCGCGACCGGCTGTTCACGAAGGCCGTCACGGTGAAGACGGTCACCCCGGTCGCAGAGCCGAACCGGGTGTTCGGCGGCCTTCCGGCCGTCGAGAACTGGCGGATCGACGGCGACGGCGGGTACGTGCTCACAGTCGCGGATGCCGCAATCGCCGCGCCGGCCATCACCCGCGCGCTCGTCGGTGCCGGCGCCGACGTGCTGGCGATCGGCGAGTCGCGGCATTCGCTTGAGGATGTCTACCTCGAGTTGATCGCCGAGGACGCCGAGGTGGGCCGCCGATGACGCTCAGCCGCAGGCGCATCGGCGCCATCGTCCGCAAGGAGCTGCGCACCTACCAGCGCAACCGCTCGATCGTCGTCGGGATGTCGATCATCCCGCTGGTGTTCCTCGCCCAGCCACTGGTGGCGGTGTTCGCAACCTCCTCGCCCGCGGCGGCTCTGCTGCGCGACAACCATGAGCTCCTCTACATGCTGGGGATTCCCGCACTGGTCCCGGCCACTCTGGCCGCCTACGCGATCGTCGGCGAGCGCGAGCAGGGCACGCTCGAGCCGGTGCTCAGCACGCCGATCAGCCGCCACGAGCTCCTGCTGGGAAAGGCGCTGGCGGTGTTCGTCCCGTCGGTCGCGGTTGCCTACATCGTGTTCGCGGTGTTCATTGCGACGGTGTCGCTGTTCGCTCAAGCCGGCGTGGCGCCGGCCCTGATCCGAGGGCCAGACGTCCTGGCCCAGGTGATCTTCACGCCACTGATCGCCGGGTGGTCGATCTGGATCGGCATCGCCATCTCGACCCGCGTCAGTGACGTGCGCGTCGCACAACAGCTGGGGGCGCTGGCCAGCCTCCCGATGATCGCACTGACGACGCTGATCGCGACCAATGTCATCCACGCGACGTCCGCGCTCGCGTTCGGTCTCGCCGCCGCACTGCTTGTTGCCAACCGGCTCGGGTGGCGGCTCGTCTCGGCGCTGTTTGACCGCGAACGGCTCATCGCCAGAACGAAATGACGACTACCGGACGGGCCGGGCCCCGATCCAGCGGGTGATCTCAAGGGCGAGCGCGACCGGCAACAGGCGGTCCTCGAGCGGCGCGGGCAGGAGCTGCTCTGCGCGTTCCAGGCGCCGCAAAACCGTGTTGCGGTGGGTGAACGTGACGGCGGCGGTGCGCTTGGCATTGCTGCCCTGCGCCAGGTAGGTCCGCAGTGTGTCCAGCAGTTCCGGCGCAGCGGTGGCGAGCGGCCCCAGGGTCCGCTCGACGAAGGCCTGCGCGCGATCCTCGTCACGAGTGGACAACGCGACGACCTGCACATCGTCGTAGCTGGCCACACGCACACCTCCCGGATTGCGCTGCAGCAGCCGCTGAGTGTCGATCGCGTCGAGGTGGCTGCGGCGGAAACCCTCGATGCCGGCCCCCGTCGGCCCAAGCGCAATCCGCACCTCGGGAAGGGCGTCGAGTGCCACGCGCAGGGCGTCCAGGTCAGGAGCATGCTCCCCGGAGACCCACACCCACAGCGCGGAGGCGCTGGCGATGACGGTCAGCGGCCGGCGGGCGCCGGCCGCCTGCGCGAGCGCCTCGGCGGCCGCCTCGAGCGAGACCTGATCCGGCTCGGCCGCGTTGGTGAACACGATCGCCGCGGTGTGACGGCGATCCAGCGCATAGTTGAGGCGGGCGGCGGCGCGGTCCTGGCGGATCGGTGCGCCCTCGAGGATCAGCGTGACGATCTCCAGCCGCTCGGCGTGCGTGCCGCTGCGCAGCCGCTCTCGCTCACGGCTGACCTGCTCGCCGATGGCGGCGATCGTCGCGTCGACGAACGTGAAGATCGAGTTGGCGGTGACGTCGAGCAGTTCGCTGAGCTCGTCGGGATCAGAGGTGAGCGTGAACGCCGCCGCCATCCACAGCCGCCAGGCAGCGTTCTGGCCGGTCCGGTAGGCGTCGAGCGTGGATGCGTCGAGCCCCCGGCGGACCAGGTCACGGGCGATGCCGAGGGTCTCCGGCCCGACGTTCGGCGCCACCGGGGCGCCGGGGTCATGCAGGTTGGCCTCCGCCCAGCGGGTGAGATTGGCGCGGTTGGTGCGGCGGATCGCTGCGACGAGCGCCGGATCGGCGATCACGGCCGGGTCGGCGTTGGCGAGAGTCACCGCGTCGACCTGATCGAACGCCGACTCCGACGCCTCCAACAGGCCCGCCACACCGGTCCGGATGAGCTCGGCAACGCGCGCCGAGGGGCGCTCCCACGCGGGGGTGACGGTCATGGCGGCAGCCTATCGCGTGGGCATAAAGCACACCTCGAGGGGTTATGTGTGGGCACAATCACCTGCACGATCAACGGCCTTCCGGGCATCCTGAACGTCATGACACCTCCAGCCAGCCTGTCGTCCGTTCCCGCCGTCGAGCATCTCGATGTCGTGATCGTCGGCGCCGGCCTCTCCGGTATTGGTGCCGCCTGGCACCTGCAGGACAGGCAGCCCGCCAAGTCCTACGCGATCCTCGAGGCGCGCGAAGCCAGCGGGGGGACGTGGGACCTGTTTCGCTATCCCGGCATCCGATCAGACTCCGACCTGTCGACGTTCGCCTATGCCTTCAAGCCATGGACGGGTGAGAAGGCGATCGCCGACGGCCCCGACATCCTGCGCTACATCCGTGAGACCGCGGCCGACGCCGGCATCGACCGCCAGATCCGCTTCAGCCATCGTGTGACCAGCGCCTCGTGGTCGACGGCCGACGCCCGCTGGACCGTTGCGGCGCAGCGAACCGATACCGGCGAGGCCGTGCGGATCACCGCCGACTGGCTGTTCTGCGCCAGCGGCTACTACCGCTACGACGAGGGGTTCACCCCGCACTTTGAGGGGGTCGAGGACTTCGGCGGGCAGGTCGTTCACCCCCAGCACTGGCCCGAGCACCTCGACGTCGCGGGCAAGCGGGTCGTCGTGATCGGCAGCGGCGCGACCGCCGTCACGCTCGTGCCGGCCCTCACCGGCCAGGGCGCGCACGTGACGATGCTCCAGCGTTCGCCGAGCTACATCCTTCCGCTGCCCTCCAAGGACGTGATCGCAGACACGTTGCGCCGGTGGTTGGGCGACGCGCGCGGCCACGAGCTGACGCGCCGCAAGAACATCTGGCGGCAGCGCACGCTGTACGCCTTCTGCCAGAAGCGGCCTGCGCTTGCCCGCAGGATCATCCGCTGGGTGACCTCCAAGCAGCTGCCGGGCTTCGATCTGGACACGCACTTCACCCCCACCTACGACCCGTGGGACCAGCGCCTGTGCGCGGTTCCGGACGGCGACCTGTTCCACGCGCTGCGCAAGGGCGA
>JBAWFG010000095.1:0-15651 GCA_049591655.1 Solirubrobacteraceae bacterium | reverse complement strand
GTCTCCGACTGCCGCGCGGCGCCCGCGTGCTCGACGTCGGGACCGGCAGCGGCGCGGTCGCGCTCGCGCTCGCCGACGAGCGCCCGGACCTGGAGGTGTGGGGCGCCGACTCAAGCCCGGACGCGGTCACGGTGGCGCGGGCCAACGCCCGGCGGCTCGGCCTGGAGGTGCGGATCGTGCAGGCCGATCTGATGCAGCTCGACAGCGGCCCGTTTGACGCGGTCCTGTCCAATCTCCCGTATGTGCCGCTCGGCGCTGCACTGGCTCCGGAGATCACCCGGTATGAGCCGCCCGGGGCCCTGTTCGCAGGTGCCGACGGCCTCGATCTCGTGCGCCGGCTGATCGCCGCGGCGGCGTCGATTCCGTTGCTGGCGCTGGAGATCGGCTCAGAGCAGGCGGTCGAGGTGGCACGGCTGATGGGAGAGGGCGGCTTTGGCGAGGTCGAGGTCCACCACGACCTCGCCGGACTGGACCGCGTCGTCGTCGGGCGGCGGGCATGAGCACGCCGGGCCCCCGCGCCGAGCTGTTCGAACGCTGCATGAGCGTCGGGGGTGTCGCCGTGTTCGGCGCCGACACCGTCTACGGACTGGCCTGCGATGTCCACAACCGGCTCGCCGTCGAGCGGCTGTATGACCTCAAGCGCCGCTCGCCGGCCAAGCCCTCGGCGGTGATGTTCTTCGATGTCGAGCTGGCGCTGGCGGCCCTGACCGAGCTCGGTCCGGCGACCCAGGGAGCGCTTGCGCGGCTGCTACCGGGACCGGTGACGCTGCTGCTGCCCAACCCCGGCGCCCGGTACCCGCTCGCCTGCGGCGAGGATCAGTCGACCCTGGGGCTCCGGGTTCCCGTCGTCCCATCGCTTGCCGGGGTGGGGTGGCCGATCGTGCAGTCAAGCGCCAACCTCGCCGGCGGCCCCGACGCGCGCCGCCTCTCCGATGTCCCGGAGGAGCTGCGCCGTGAGGCCGATCTCGTCCTGGACGAGGGCGAGCTCCCCGGCACACCGTCGACGGTTATCGACCTGCGCGCCTACGAGGCCGACCGCGCCTGGAGCATCGTGCGCCCGGGCGGGCTCCCGGAGGCGCAGGTGGCCGCCGCGCTGGAGCGCTGATCGCCGTGCTGGAGCCACGATCCTCGCTCCGTCCGGCCCGTCGCTAGGATCCGCCACGTGAGCGTCGACCTCCCCGCCGACTACTTCGACCGGCCGCTCGCCGACGTCGATCCGGAGATCGCCGAGGTCATCGCCTCGGAGCTTGATCGCCAGCAGCGAACACTGGAGATGATCGCCTCCGAGAACTTCGCTCCGGCGGCCGTGCTCGAGGCCCAGGGCTCCGTCCTCAACAACAAGTACGCCGAGGGCTATCCGGGCAAGCGCTACTACGGCGGCTGTGAGTTCGTCGACATCGCCGAGCAACTGGCGATCGACCGCGCCAAGTCGCTGTTCGGCGCCGACCACGTCAACGTCCAGCCCCACGCCGGCGCTCAGGCCAACACGGCCGTTTATCACGCTCTGCTGCAGCCCGGCGACACGCTGATGGGGCTCGAGCTCGCCCACGGCGGCCACCTCTCCCACGGGATGAAGATCAACGTGTCCGGGCGTCTGTACGACATCGTGGCCTACCACGTCGACCGTGAGACCTCGCTGATCGACATGGACGAGGTCGCCGAGCTCGCCGAGCGCCACCGGCCGAAGATGATCGTCGCCGGGTGGTCGGCCTACCCGCGCCAGCTCGACTTCCCCCGCTTCCGGGAGATCGCCGACTCCGTCGGCGCCTACCTGCTCGTCGACATGGCTCACTTCGCCGGCCTCGTGGCCGCCGGCCTGCACCCCTCGCCGGTGCCCCACGCCGACGTCGTCACCACCACGATTCACAAGACGATCGGCGGCGGCCGCGGCGGGATGATCCTCTGCAGGGAGGAGTACGCCAAGAAGATCGACTCGGCCGTCTTTCCCGGTCAGCAGGGCGGTCCGCTGGAGCACATCATCGCCGGCAAGGCCGTGGCCCTGCGGATCGCCGCCAGCGAGGCGTTTCGTGAGCGCCAGCAGCGCACGCTCGACGGCGCCCGCGCCGTCGGCGCCGAGCTCCTGTCGGCCGGCGGCGGCGTCTCGGTGCTGACCGGCGGCACAGACGTGCACCTGGTTCTGTGCGACCTGCGCGAGTCAGAGCTGGACGGCCGGCAGGCCGAGGACCGCCTTCACGACATCGGGATCACAGTCAACCGCAACGCCGTCCCGTTCGACCCCCGGCCCCCGGCGGTCTCCTCGGGTCTGCGGATCGGCTCCCCGGCGCTCGCCACCCGCGGGCTGCAGGTCGACGACTTCGTCGAGGTCGGCAAGATCATCGCCACCACCCTCGTCGCCGGCGATGACTTCGCCACCAAGCGCGCCGAGCTCGCCGCCCGGGTTGAGGCGATCGCCGAGCGCTACCCGCTGTACACGCAGCTCAGCGCCGCCGCCGTCGCCTAGAGACACGAGATTCGTTCCCCGACGGGGGTGATTGCGTCGGGGCCGCTCGTCAAGGGGGTGATTGGGCCGGGGCTGCCGGCTCTTAGGAGGTATGGCCCCTCGTCCGCGTCCCGGTCCCCGAAACCGCCCGCGTCCCCCCGCGATACGCGGCAAATCCAGCGCGCGGCCGGTCGTGTGGCGCATCCTTGAGGCTGAGCCCACGGATTGCGACAAATCTCAGCGGGGGGTCCGAATTTGTCACGTACTGCAGCCGGAACTGCCCGCGGGGTGGGGTCTTGCCGAGCTGGCGGGCGCCCAGCGCGGGGTGGTGGACCGGCGTCAGCTCGCCAACCTGGGTGTCTCCCGGTGGTCGATCGCCCATCGTGTATCGACGGGCGGCCTTCACCGGGTCTTCCCTTCGGTGCTGGCTGTGGGACACACGGCCCTGGCGCCATGGGCCCTTGAGACCGCTGCTCTGCTGCAGGCCCGGGAGGACGCGGTGCTCAGTCACGCCACCGCGGCGGCTCTCTGGGGCATCGCGGCCGCCGATCCGGCAGACGTCCACATCACGATCCTCGCGCGGCACATCCGGCAGCCGGATGGGATGCAGGTCTTCCGGGTGCGCCACCTCGACACCCATGACGTCCGCATCCGCCACGGACTTCCGGTCACCGCCCCGGCCCGGACCCTGATCGACTATGCCGCGGCGGCGTCGGACACCGCCACCGCCGTCGCGCTCAACGAGGCGCGGGTGCTGCGGCTGGTCAATGACGCCGATCTGCAGGCGGCCATCATGCGCGCGCCGCTGCGCAGCGGCAGCGCCCGGATCCGCCGGCTGCTGAGCAGTGAGGCCGGTCCGGCTCTGACCCGGTCAGAGGCCGAGGCGCGGCTGCGCGACCTGCTGGCCGCCGCCGAGCTGGCGGCGCCTCAATTCAATGTGTGGGTCGGCGGCTTCCTCGTCGATGCGCTGTGGGCCGGGCCACGGGTCGTGATCGAGGTCGATGGTTTCGCCGTCCACGGGCAGCGTGGCAAGTTCGACGGTGACCGCCGGCGCGACCAGGCGCTCGCCGCGCGGGGCTATCTCGTCATCAGGGTGTCGTGGCGCCAGCTCGTCGAGGAGCCGATGGCGCTTGTCGCCCGGCTGGCTCAGGCGCTTGCGGCTCGGGGCGGCTGACGCAGGCGGTCACGGCGCGCGGAGCGGCTGGTCCGCGTATTTCGGACGCCGACACCCATGGCTGCCATGCTTGCGAGGCATGCGGTACTCCGATGCCGTGCTCTCCTTCGCGGTCGCTGCGGCGGTCGCTGCGACGCTGACTCCTCTGGCCGCGCGGCTCGCGCGCCGAGTCGGTGCGGTCGACCGTCCCCGAGACCGGGGGCTGGCGCGGCGTGAGACGCCGCTGCTCGGCGGGCTGGCGATCCTCGCCGGGGTTCTGGTGGCGGGGGCCATCTGGCTGCCCGACGTCATCAAGCTGCACCACACCATCGGGATCCGGGGGGCGGGCGGAACGGTGCACGTCTGGATGGTGCTGGCCGGCGCGGTGCTGATCACGCTCGTCGGGGCGATCGACGACGTCCGGGACTTGCCCCCGGCGGTCAAGCTCGTCGGGCAGATCGCGGCGGCGGTGATCGCCGTCGAGGGCGGGGCGGTGGTCACCGACGTGACGCTGCCGTTCGTGGGGGCGCTGCAGTTCCCCAACGAGGGCGGATTCCTCACCGTCGTCTGGCTGGTGGGGATGATGAACATGGTCAACTTCTCCGACGGCGTCGACGGGCTCGCCGCCGGGATCTGCGCCATCGACGGCGTCGCCTTCTCGATCATCGCCTTCAGCCTCGGGGTCAACGGCGCCGCCATACTCGCCGCGCTGACCGCGGGTGCGGCGCTTGGCTTCCTCGTTCACAACTTCCACCCGGCATCGGTGTTCATGGGCGACGCCGGGGCCAACCTGCTCGGCTATCTGCTCGGGGTCGTGGCCGTCGTCGGCTCGCTGAAGACCAACGCCGTCGTCGCCCTGATCGTGCCGCTGGTGATCCTGGTGATCCCGTTCCTGGACACCGGGTTCGTGATCGCCAAGCGGCTGAAGTACCGCCGCAAGCCGTGGTCGGCGGACGCCAATCACTTCCACCACCGGATGGCGCGGATCGGGTTCTCGCAGCGCAAGACGGTCACGTACCTGTACATCTGGTCCTTCCTGATGGCGACGCTGGCGGTGGCGCTGCGGCTCATCACCCACCATCACCGCCATCAGCCAGGCTGGATCGCCGCACTGGCGCTGCTGGCGCTCGTGTGCGTGGCGGCGAGCTTCTACCTCGTCTACGTCCTGGAGATCTTCAAGTTCAAGACGCTGCGGGCGCTCGAGCTGCGCCGCGTCGCCCCCGACACGACCGAGCACGAGATCGAGAACCAGGTGAGCCGGGACATCGAGACCGGCGAGTTTGAGAGAGTGAAATAGTCCCGGGCGTGGAGAAGGCCAACCTTGAGCAGCTCGACGCGTTCATCACCGCCGACGGCTCGACGATCCGGGAGCTCGCCGGCCCGGCCTGGACGCCGGCCCGCCACCAGAGCCTCGCCGAGGCATCGCTTGACCCCGGGGGCGAGACCGCCGAGCACTATCACCCGCGCGCCGAGGAGCTGTACTACTTCGTCGCCGGTGAGGGCCGCATGCGGCTCGGAACCGAGGAGAGCGCCGTCGCGGTCGGCGACTGCGTCGTGATCCCGCCGGGCACTCCGCACAAGCTGTGGAACACGGGCACCGGACGGCTCGTGTTGCTGTGCTGCTGCGCCCCGGCGTATTCCGACGACGACACCGTGATGACGGGCGCGTAGAGCCCTGGCCGCGCTGTCGAAATTCGAGCGCTGGGCGCTCGTCGGTGTCGCAGTTGCGACGATCCTCGCCGGAGTCGCCCGCTACGTGAGCAGCGTTCCCCGCGTCGTCGCGTTCATCCTTGCCGCCATCGCGCTGGCGGGCGGCGCCTGGATCGTCTCGTCATCCACCGAGCAGGTCGGACGGCGCTACGGCCCGGCGGTCACCGGCGTGCTCCAGTCGACGCTCGGCAACCTGCCGGAGTTCTTCGTGGTCGTGTTCGCCCTCAACGCGGGCCAGATCGTCGTCGCCCAGACGGCCATCCTGGGATCGATCCTGGTCAACGCGCTGCTCGTGCTCGGGCTCGTGATCACGGTGGGGGCCCGGCGTGAGTCAGACCGGGTGATGCGCTTCGCCGTGCGCCTCCCCAACGACACCGCCACCCTGCTGCTGCTGGCGAGCTTCATCATCGTGCTCATCGCCCTCGCCGACGGCGCCCATGACCCGGCCAGCCGGCACGTCAAGACGATCTCGGTGGTGGGCGCCATCGCGATCCTGATCGTGTACGCGGTGTGGGTGATCTCCTACCTGCGCTCTGACCCCAAGCCCGACGAGGGCACGGCGGGGAAGGAAGCACAACACGATTCCCGGGGAGGGGTGCCGATCGCGACCAGCCTGACCCTGCTCGGCGTCGCGGGGGTGGCCTCGGCGTTCGTCTCTGACTGGTTCGTCAACGCCCTGCAGCCGACGATCAACTCCCTGGGCATCTCCGAGGCGTTCGCCGGGCTCGTGATCGTCGCCATCGCCGGCAATGCGGTCGAGAACGCCGCCGGGATCGTGCTCGCCCACAAGGGCCAGGCCGATCTGGCGATCTCGGTGGTCAAGAACTCGGTCGCCCAGATCGCGGCGTTCCTTTACCCGCTGCTCGTCCTGGTCTCCCTGCTGACGGCGACCTCGCTGACGTTCGCGCTCGCCCCGGTCTACACCGGCGCTCTGATCGGGACCGCGATCATCATCTGGCAGATCACCTCGGATGGGGAGGCGACCCCGTTCGAGGGGGCGGCGCTCATCGCCGCCTACGTGATTCTCGCCACGCTTGCCGCATTTGAGACCTGACCTGATGCCACGCGGGCCGCACCAGCGCCGTTCACACCCCGGGAACATGATCCCCACCCGCTGCTATTCTGACGTTTACGTAAGAATGCGATTGACCGACCCAGCACACTTGTCACGATGAGCGCGACCGCCCCCCAGGAGCCGACGCAGCAGCGCCCGCTGCGGATCGGCGAAGTTGCCGAGCTGACCGGGACAACCGCGCGCACGATCCGCTACTACGAGGAGATCGGCCTGCTCGACTCCGAGCAGCAGCGCGAGCAGGGCAAGCACCGCTGCTACACCGAGGCCGACGTCGACCGGGTGCGGGAGATCATCCGCCTGCGGGATCTGCTCGGGCTCTCGCTCGACCAGCTCTCGACGCTGCTGGAGGCCGAGAGCGCCCGGGCGCATCTGCGCCAGGAGCTCCAGCAGACCGAGGCCCCGGCCGAACGCAAGCGGATCCTCGAGGAGCTGCTCGGCCACATCTCCAACCAGCTGACGCTCGTTGAGGGGCGGCTCAGCGAGCTGCACGATCTCGCCGGGGAGCTGACCGACAAGCAACGGCGCGTCCGCGAGCGGATCGCCGAACTGTCGGACTAGGCGCCCCTCGCGCCCCCAGGCGCCCCAGCCGACCCCAGGCGCCCCAGACGCCCCAGACGCCCCACGAGACGCCGCCAGTGGCCCCCAGGCGCCTTGGAGCGCCTCGATCCGGCCGCCGAGCGGCAGGAATGCGCCGGCGAGCAGCGTAACCATGGACGGGCGGCACGGTAGATTGGTGTGGAACGTCGGACGGCGGAATCGCACCATGGGTCCTCACGGTCTCCCGCGCCGCGCACCTGAGCCGACGAACCTCTCGCAATGATCCAGATCCGTCAACGCATCGCACGTTGGATTCCCATGCTGGCCGCGCTCGCGGCGGGTTTCGTCGGGCTGATCAACGTCGCGTCGGCGCTGACGCCGAACATCCGCTGGCGTGGCCATCTGCTGCTCGATTTCGAGCCGGTGGAGGCGATGAAGCTGTTTCATGCGTTCTCGCTGCCGGCCGGGGCCGCGCTGCTCGTCGTCTCGCCGTACCTGCTCAAGCGCCGGCGTCGGGCCTGGCAGCTGGCCGTCGTGCTGATGGTCGCACTCGGCGTGCTCGACCTGCTCAAGGGCCTGGACTTCGAGGAGAGCCTGCTGACCTGGGCCACAGCGGCGGTGCTCATGCAGGGCCGGGAGGCATTCACCGTGGAGCACGACCCGATCACGTTGCGCAGCGCGCTGTGGCGCGTGCCGCTGATCGGCCTCGGCGGTCTCTCGGTTGCCGCGGTATCGGCTTGGGCCACCGAGGGGCATCCGTCGGTCAGCAAGGTCGTCACCGAAACCGGCGACCTGCTGCTGTGGCGCAGTGGTCCGCTCAACCTCTCACGACACCTGATCGTCATCCACCACCACCATCTGGCGTGGCTGGGGCTTGGCGTGCATCTGGTGGAGATCGGAACCCTGTTGGCGATGGCCTACGTCGTGTTCCGCCCGCTCACGGGCCCCAAGTCGCTGCCCGGCCCAGCCGCCCGGCAGGCCGCCGCCGATCTCGTTCGTGCCCACGGCTCGGACACGCTCTCGTTCTTCAAGCTCCGGGCCGACAAGCACTACTTCTTCAGCTCCGATCGGGCCGCGTTCGTCGGCTACCGGGTCGAGAACGGGGTTCTGCTGCTGTCCGGCGACCCGGTCGGCGCCGCGCCGGCACTGACCCAACTGCTCACTGACGTTCAGGAGTTCGCGCAGACGCGTGGGCTCAAGCTCGGCGCGGTCGGCGCCTCGGAGGATCTGCGTCCCGTCTATGAGCAGCTCGGGCTGCGCACGATCTACCTCGGCGACGAGGCGATCATCGACCTAAACGCATTCTCATTGGAGGGCCGGCCGATCCGCAAGGTCCGCCAGTCGGTGAGCCGGTTGCAGAAGGCCGGATTCTCGGCCGAGGTCCAGCGGGTCTCCGCGCTTGACCCCGAGCTGCGCAGCGAGGTCGAGGACGTGCTCGAGCGTGGCCGTGAGGGCGCCCCGGAGCGCGGCTTCTCGATGGCCATGGACACGCTCGGAGGCGAGCACGACGAGGAGACACTCGTCCTCCTGGCCCGCGACGAATCGGACCCCGACCGACCCGTTCGTGGCGTCCTGCACTTCGTGCCCTGCTTCGGGCGTCCGGCGATGTCGCTGTCGTTCATGCGCCGTGACCCCGATACGCCCAACGGATTGACCGAGTTCATGGTCGTCAAGGCGATCGAGCTGCTGCGCGAGCGCGGGGTGGGGGAGATCTCGCTCAACTTCGCGGCGTTCGCCAAGTGGATGCACAGCCCCGAGCGGCGCCTGGAGCGGGCGCTCGGCAAGCTGATCAGCCTCGGCAACCGGTACTTCCAGATCGAGAGCCTGTACCGCTTCAACGCCAAGTTCTTCCCGCGCTGGGAGCCCCGCTACCTCGTCTACCAGGGCCCGATGGGCCTGCCACGGGCAAGCCTCGCGGCGATGTGGGCCGAGGGGCAGCTGTGGAAGCCCCAGGTCCCGCGCGCCGGATCGCCGACAAGCACGCGCCTGGTGGCCCGGGCACGCTAACCTGCGTCTAACCGGGGCGGCTCTCCACCACCTGAGTTGGTAGTGGCGCGCCGTCCGTGCCGGCGCTCAGACTGGGCATTGTCTCGACAGCCGCGCCGATACCAACGCGCCTAAACCAATACGTAAATCAGCTTGACAAGAAGCGTCAGTAGCCACCATGACGAACCGCAGTCGTCCCCCCGTAACCGGCCGGGACGTTGCCGGAGCCGGAGCATTGATGCTCTCGGCCAACTTCGTGTGCGCGGCCGTGGGCGCGGGTATCGGGGCGGTCGTGGGTGCAACGGTGCCGCTGGCGATCGTCGGCTTTCTGATCGGCTTTCTGGTGGCGATCCGCGTTGTCGCTAAGCGCTTCCACGACCTCTGAGCCGCCGGTGAGCGTTCTGCGCTACTTCGACGTGATCGTGCTTGTGGTCGCCGCTCCGATCATGCTGCTGATCGGTGTGCCGGCGGTCGGATACGCCGCCGGCGCCGGCGCCTGGATCGCGCTGCGACTGATCGGAGTGGGGATCGACCGGGCGGCCAGCGATGCAACCGCCATGAACCGTGCCGTCGGACTACGGCTCGGCTTCATGCTCGGGCGTCTGTTCGCCCTGGCGATCGTCGTGATCCTCGTCCGCAAGAACGACGGCCAGGATGCCGGTCTCACCTGTCTGGCGGTGATCGTGTTCGCCTTCACCGTCTCCCTCGCCACCTCTGCCCTCACCCGACCAAGGTCCCGATGAGCAACACGCGCAAGATCCTTTACGCCATCGGCGGTATCTACGTCATCGGCATTCTGCTGCTGATCGTCGTCTTTGGATTCGGCCACAAGAACAACACGTTCCAGATCCAGAACGAATTCAAAATCGACAACTGGGTCCACCTGGGCGTGTTCAGCATCAATCGTGCGGTCGTCTATCTGTTCCTGGCCACGATCCTGACCGTCGTGACGATGGTGTGGATCGCCCGCCGGATGCAGCAGCGTCCCAACAAGGTCCAGACCGCGGTCGAGACCCTGTACTCGCTGATGCGCGACAACATCACCGCGGGCAACATGGATGACACCATGGCGGCGCGCTGGTTCCCGTTCATCGGCGCGCTGTTCCTGTTCATCTGGTGGAGCAACCTGATCGGCTACATCCCGCTGCCGCTCAACAGCGAGGAGACGTTCAACGTCTTCGGCCTCCACATTCCAGATTTCGCGCTCTATGCCGCGACCGCCAACATCTCGGTGCCGCTCGTGCTGGCGGTGGTCGTGTTCGTCGTCTTCAACTGGGTCGGAATCCGGGCCCAGGGGCCGATCGGCTACCTCAAGAGCCTCATCCCGGCCGGGGTCCACGGGCCGATGCTGCTGCTGATCGCGCCGCTGGAGGTCATTTCGACGTTCATGCGCCTCATCTCGCTGACGATTCGACTTTTCGCCAACATCCTCGCCGGCCACATGATCATCCTGTTCATGTCCGGTGGCCTGGCGGTCATCCTCGGCCTGTCGTTCCTGGGCTGGTTCACGCTGCCGGTCGGATTTGCGGTGTACGTGTTCGAGCTTGGCCTCGTCGCCACACTGCAGGCATTCATCTTCGCCACCCTTGCCGCCATTTACATCGGCGGCTCGGTCACTCATCACTAACTCACAGAAGGAGCTGACTTAAGTGCTAACTGCAATCGTCTCGTTCGCCGCCTCGTCCGGGGTTGGCGCCGGACTCGGGATCGGGATCGGGGGCGGCCTCGGCGCCGTCGGCGCCGGTGTCGGCATCGGGATCATCTTCGGCAAGGTCATCGAGTCGGTGACCCGGCAGCCCGAGATGCGTGATGAGATCACGAGCATCCAGTGGCTCGGCTTCGCGCTCACCGAAGCGTGCTTCTTCTACGGGCTGGTCGCCGGTCTGATCTCCTACGTGCTCAAGTAGATGCCCGCCGTCCTCGTGCCCGCCGCGTCCAGCGGCTCGTTCCTGATCACGCCCAACGTCGGGCTGATGATCTGGACGCTGCTGCTGTTCGCCCTCTCGATGTACTTCCTGGCCAAGGTCGCGTTCCCGCGCATCTCGGAGGCCCTGGAGAAGCGCCAGCATGCGATCGAGAACTCGATCGACGAGTCCGAGCGCATTCGCGCGGAGGCCCATCAGGTGCTGCTCGAGTACCAGGAGCGCCTCAAGGAGGCGCGGGAGCAGGCCGACGAGATCGTCGCCCGTGCCCGCCGCGCCGCCGAGACGCATGAGCGTGATGCCCATGAGCAGGCCAAGATCCAGCGGGAGCAGCTCATGGAGCAGACCCGCCGGGACATCGAGACCGAAACCCGCCGAGCGATCCAGGAGATCCGCAGTGAGGTCGCCGACCTCACCGTGATGGCCACCGAGAAGGTGACCCGCAAGACCCTGACCGAAGAGGATCAGCAGCGGTTGGTCCAGGAGGCGCTGTCAGAGCTGGACTTCAGCGCACTGGCCTCTGAGGGCGCGGAGCGCAACTAGTTATGGAGGAGATCGCCCAGGTCTATGCGCGCGCCCTGTTCGAGGTCGCATCTGAGCGTGACGCGCTCGATGAGATCCGCTCGGACCTGGACACGTTCGCCGATGCCGTGCACGAGAACCGCGATCTGGCGCAGTTCTTCTTCTCGCCCTACTTCTCGGTGGCCGAGAAGAAGGACGGGCTGGAGCGTGCGGTCACCGACGCGGACCCGGCGTTTGCCAACTTCCTGCAGGCGCTCATCGAGCGCCACCGGATGCCGGTCATCTTCCGGATCCGCACCGAGTTCGATGCCCTCGTCGACGAGGCGCACAAGCTGCTGCCGGTGCGGATCACGAGCGCGGTAGCGCTCGACGATGACACCGTCAAGAACCTGGGCGACAAGATCGGCAGCCAGATCGACCGCGAGGTCGAGATCTCTGCCCACGTCGACCCCGACATCCTGGGCGGAGTCGTGCTCCGCGTGGGCAATGTGATCCTCGACGCCTCGATCAAGAACCGTCTGGAACAACTTCGACAGCAAGTAGCGCAGGCGTAGGCCGCGCCTGTGAAGGGAGCAACCTGAATATGCAGATCAAACCCGATGAGATCACCTCGATCCTCAAGCAGCGGATCGAAGGCCTCGACACCTCGGACGCGGAGCTGACCGAGGTCGGGACCGTGCTCTCGGTCGCCGACGGCATCTGTCGCGTCCACGGCCTCGAGAACTGCATGTCGTTCGAGATGCTCGACCTGCCGCACGGCGTGACCGGGCTGGCGCTCAACCTCGAGTCCGACAACGTCGGAGTCGTGCTGTTCGGCGAGTGGGAGAAGATCTCCGAGGGCGACACGGTCAAGCGCACCGGCCGCCTGCTGGAGATCCCCGTCGGGGAGGCGCTGCTCGGTCGGATCGTCGATCCGCTCGGCAACCCGCTTGACGGCAAGGGCGAGATCGAGACCTCAGAGTCCCGGCCAGCCGAGCACAAGGCGCCGGGCGTCGTCCAGCGCCAGCCGGTCAAGGAGCCGATGCTCACCGGTCTGAAGGCGATCGACTCGATGATCCCGATCGGCCGTGGCCAGCGTGAGCTGATCATCGGCGACCGCCAGACCGGCAAGACCTCGATCGCGATCGACACGATCATCAACAACAAGGACCGCGACCTCATCTGCGTCTACGTGGCCATTGGCCAGCGCAAGGCGACGGTGGTCCAGCTCGCCGGGGTCCTCGAGGAGGCCGGCGCGCTCCAGAACACGATCATCGTGATGGCCGCCGCCGACGAGTCGGCGCCGATCAAGTTCCTCGCCCCCTATGCGGGCTGCGCGATGGCCGAGCACTTCCTCTACAACGGCAAGGCGGCGCTGACCGTCTATGACGACCTCACCAAGCACGCCTACGCCTACCGGCAGATGTCGCTGCTGCTGCGCCGGCCGCCGGGCCGCGAGGCCTACCCAGGCGACGTGTTCTACCTCCACAGCCGCCTGCTGGAGCGTGCGGTCAAGCTCAACGACGACCTCGGCGGCGGTTCGCTGACCTCGCTGCCGATCATCGAGACCCAGGCCGGCGACGTGTCGGCCTACATCCCGACGAACGTCATCTCGATCACCGACGGCCAGATCTTCCTGGAGCCGAAGCTGTTCTACTCCGGCGTGCGCCCGGCGATCAACGTCGGCATCTCGGTGTCCCGGGTCGGCGGCAACGCCCAGATCACGCCGATGCGCAAGGTGGCCGGCACCCTGAAGCTCGAGCTCTCGCAGTACCGCGACCTCGAGGCCTTCGCCCAGTTCGGCTCCGAGCTCGACCCCGACACCCAGCGCACGCTGGCCCGCGGCGAGCGCCTGGTCAAGACGCTCAACCAGACCGAGCGCAACCCGATGCCCGTCGAGGAGCAGGTGGCGCAGGTGTACGCGGCCACCAACGGCTACCTCGATCGGATCGTCGTCGACAAGGTCGAGAAGTTCCTCACCGGCGTGGCCGAGTCGCTGCGGGGCAACGAGCCCGAGCTGATGAAGTCGATCGCCGGCGGCGACTGGTCCGATGAGACCCAGAAGTCGCTCGACGAGGCGGTCTCGACCTACGCCGAGGACTTCGGCTATGACCTCGACGAGGAGGGCCACCCGCTGGAGGAGGGCGAGGACGGCAACGCGCCGTCCAGGAGCCGCTCCGAGCGTGAGGAGAGCTCGAGCAACGGGAGCTCGTCCGAGCGTGAGTCCGAGGACGCGAAGGAGGATGAGCCGGTCACGGCCTAGCCGTCCCGGCTCTCAGACTCCCGATGGCAACCTCGCAGCGCGACGTTCGCAACCGCATCGCAGCGGTCAAGAACATCCAGAAGATCACCCGGGCGATGGAGATGGTGGCCGCCGCCCGGCTCCGCCGCGCCGAGCAGCGCATGGAGGCGCTCCGTCCCTACGCCGACGCGATCCGCCGGATGACCCGGCAGGCCGCCGCGGCCGCCGGCGACGTACCCCGCCTGCCGATCCTCGCCGAGCACGACTCCGTCGACACCGTCGGACTGCTTGTCGTGGCCGGCGACCGGGGGCTGGCGGGCGCATTCAACTCCAACGCGGTGCGAGCCGGCGTTGCCGCCGGGCGCGAGCACGGCAGCGAGGGGCGCCAGGCGGTGTACTTCGCCTCCGGCCGGCGCCCCACCTCGTCGCTGACGTTCCGCGGGCTCGATGTCGCCGAGAGCTTCACGGGCTTCACCGACCGCCCGGCCTACGCCGACGCGCGGCGGATCGCCGAGCGCCTGATGGCCGCCTACGTCGACGGTGAGGTCGACCAGGTCGAGATCTTCTACAACAGCTACATCTCGCCGCTCTCACAGGTCATCCGCCGCGAGACGCTGTTGCCGCTGCAGAAGGCCACGCTGCTCGACGAGTCTGAGGACTCCGACGACGACGAGGGTTCGGATCAGGAGCGCAGCGGCTCCGACGACGGCAAGCACGCGCTGGTCGAGTACGAGCCCGAGCCGGAGGACATCCTCAAACGCCTGGTCCCGGACTACGTCGAGATCTCGATCTTCCGGGCCCTGCTGGAATCCACCGCATCCGAGCACGGGGCGCGGATGACGGCGATGCGCAACGCCTCGGAGAACGCCAGCACCCTGATCGACGATTACACACTTGAGATGAACCGGGCCCGCCAGGCCGAGATCACGCAGGAGATCATGGAAGTCGTGGCCGGCGCCGAAGGCCTCGGATAAGGAGATAGATAACTGATGTCCGCTACCCAAGAGACAGACACCACCAGCAGCCAGGAGCAGAACGTCGGCCGGATCGAGGAGATCCAGGGCGTCGTGATCGAGGCCGTGTTCCCCGACAAGCTCCCGGAGATCAACCACGCCATCAAGGTCCGCCGGCCGGAGGCCGCCGCGGCCGAGTCCGACGAGGACATCGCCGCTGCCAACGACGACTTCCTCATCTGCGAAGTCCAGCAGCACCTCGGCGATGACCGGGTTCGGGCGGTGGCGATGGACACCACCGACGGCCTGTCGCGCGGTACCGAGGTGATCGACACCGGCGCGCCGATCACGGTGCCGGTCGGCACCAGCACCCTGGGCCGGATCTTCAACCTGCTCGGCGAGCCGATCGACCTCGGCGACGACATCGACCCCGAGACCGAGCGCTGGCCGATCCACCGCGACGCGCCGACGGTCGAGCAGCTGACCCCGACCACGGAGATGTTCGAGACCGGGATCAAGGTCATCGACCTGCTCGCGCCCTACGCCAAGGGCGGCAAGGTCGGCCTGTTCGGCGGCGCCGGCGTCGGCAAGACGGTCATCATCCAGGAGCTCATCCACAACCTCGCTCAGGAGCACGGTGGCCTGTCGGCGTTCTGCGGCGTGGGCGAGCGCTCCCGTGAGGGCAACGACCTGTGGCTGGAGATGAAGGAGTCGGGCGTTCTCGACAAGACGATGCTCGTCTTCGGTCAGATGAACGAGCCGCCCGGAGCCCGTATGCGCGTCGCGCTGTCGGGCCTGACGATGGCCGAGTACTTCCGTGACCAGGAGGGTCAGGACGTGCTGTTGTTCATCGACAACATCTTCCGGTTCGTCCAGGCCGGCTCTGAGGTCTCGGCGCTGCTGGGCCGGATGCCGTCCCAGGTGGGCTACCAGCCGACGCTGGAGTCCGAGATGGGGCAGCTCCAGGAGCGCATCACCTCGACGCGGAAGGGTTCGGTCACCTCGATCCAGGCCATCTACGTCCCGGCCGACGACCTCACCGACCCGGCCCCGGCCTCGGCGTTCGCGCACCTCAACGCGACCACCACGCTGAGCCGGTCGATCTCGGAGAAGGGCATCTACCCGGCCGTCG
>JBAWFG010000094.1:0-15443 GCA_049591655.1 Solirubrobacteraceae bacterium | reverse complement strand
GTGTGGTGACGCTGGTGCTGGCGATCGCCGGGGTGATCGGCGCCACGTTGCCGATCCTGGCGTTCATCATCGCGGCGATCTGCGCGTTCGGCTTCCTGCGCACCACCGGCCAGCGCTAGCGCCGGTCGCAGCCTCAGCGCCCGGCGAAGCGGCGCATCGCGAGGACCGCGAGGGCCCCGAATGCGACCGTGAGCGCGGCGAGATGCACGAGCGCCGGAGCGATGCCCGGTGCGGTGGCGCTGAATGCGTTGCCCGCCGCCTGCAGTGTCGCCTTGAACGGAAACACGAATGCGACGACATCGAGCACCGACTTCAGGGTCCCGGAGACGGCGGTGCCCGGGACGAGCGCCACGAACGCAATCGGCAGCGAGACCAGGAATGCCATCAGCGAGGCGGCGCTGACCTCCCGCGCCACGGCCCCGATCGCCACTCCGAGCGCCCCAAACGCCAGGCCGCCGAGGGCCAGAGCCAGCACCCACAGCTCAAATCTCCCCCACTCCAGCGGGACGAACAGCGAGACGAAGGCGGCCATCACCAGGGTGACGGCGGTCGCGCAGCCGGCGGCGAGGACGATCTTCTCGCCCAGCAGCCGGGCCGGTGAGACGAGCCCGCGGATGAGCCGCGCATAGGCGTTCTCGGTCCGTTCCAGCGCGAGCATCCCGGCCGCGAGCAGCATCGTCACGAACATCAGCGAGACGACCACCGCGATCGACGCGGCGTAGGCGCTGGTCGGCGTCGTGCGCCCCGCCAGCTGCGTCTGCTGGACCGTCAGCGGCGTCCCGATCGTGCCGAGCACCGGTGAGGCGAACCCGAGGCCCTGGATCGCCAGGTCCGCGAATCCGACCACCTGGCGCAGGGCGACCCGCAGGGGCGAATGCACGGGCAATGACGCGATCGTGCCCTCGATGATCGTCCGCACGTTGCGCAGCCCGAGCAGCTGCACGTTCTGGCCAAGGATCTGCACCGTCCCGCCACCCAGAACCTGCTGCAGATCCTTGATGGCGACGCGCAGGATCTGCTTGGAGACCGATTGCTCGACCTGGGTCAGCCGAGCGGAGATCGCCGCGTCGACGTACTGGCGCTCGAGCGGGTCGGCGGTGTTGAGGTAGAGCTGCACCGTCGGACTCCCGACCCCCTGGGTGATGAGACCCTGGAGCTGCTGGGGCAGGTCGGCGGGGATGATGAGCGCCGCCAGCGCCCGGCCGCTGCGCACGGCATCGACCGCTTGCGCCTGTGAATGCACGCGCAGGGGCTGAATGGAGCCGAGCAGGTTCGACGCATAACCCGCCACGTTGAGCTGCTGGGTGCCCAGGTGGATCGTGCCCTTCCCCGGTGGCACCTGGTCATAGAAGGCCACCCGAGGCTTACCCGGCGGACTGGACAGGGCCAGGCCGATCATCAGCGCAATCGCGATCGGATAGACGACAAGCAGCCCAACCAGCAGCGGCGAGCGCCTTAGGATCTGCAGGTCCTTGACGAGCAGCCAGCGCACCGGTCAGTGCCCTCGCTGATGCAGGAAGCGGAGCAGCGCCGCCTCGAGGTCCCGGGGGTCGCCACCGACGGCCTGCTCGAGCTCGGCCGGAGTGCCGGTGAACAACAGCTCGGCGTCGGCGAGCAGCAGCACGCGGTTGGCGTAGCGCTCGACCTCGGCGACGTCGTGGGTGGAGAACACGACCGTGGTCCCGCTCCGGGCCAGGGTGGAGATGAACTCCCACAGGCGCTCGCGCTGGCGGGGATCCAACGACGCCGACGGCTCGTCGAGCAACAGCACCGCGGGCTCGGCGAGCAGGCCGATGGCGATGTTGACCCGCTGCTGGTTGCCGCCCGACAGGCGTCCCACCTCTTCGGAGGCGCGGTCCTGAAGACCGGTCTGCGCGAGCATGCGAGCGACGGTCGCGTCGGGGTCGGAGACCTTCTCCAGCCGAGCGAACAGGCGCAGGTTCTCGGCCACCGACAGCTTGGAGTACAGCGCAGGGGTCTGCGGGACCCAGCCGGCCTCGCGGCCGCCGAGCTTCAGCTCACCCTCGTCGGGCGTCAGCACACCGGCCAGGATCGACAGCAGCGTCGTCTTGCCCGCGCCGTTGGGACCGACGATCCCAACCAGCTCGCCGGGGCCGAGTTCGAAGCTGACCGATTGCAGCGCGGCGCGGCTGCCGAACCGCTTGGTCACGGAACGGACCACCAACGGGGTCAGAGGCGAGCGGTCTTCCGCGGCGGTCGTCACCGCGGTGAGGCTAACGGGGGATTGCCCTCTGGGCGATCCCCCAAGGGAAATCGGCAGATTTCCCCGAAATCGGAGATTTCCCCGGTCTGCGCACCGCGCGGAGGCCAGCGGCGAGACAGCCTCACCGTGAACTTGGCACGTCGGCGTGCAGCGACGCGCCGCACTCGCGGCAGAAGGAGTCGCCCTCACCCGCCGGAGCCCCGCAGTCCGGGCAACGTTCCGGCGTCCTCGACAGGACACCGGGCCCCACCCCACCGATACGCCACGGCTCGAGCACGAGGTGGCGACGCAGATAGACGACGGTCTGGCGCAGGACAGCGATCACCGGGAGCGCGATCAGCGCCCCGACGATCCCCGACAGCTGATAGCCCATCAGCAGCGCGAGGATGATCAAGACCGGGTTGATCCGCAACGAGATCCGGAACACCTGGGGCGCGACCACGTGTCCCTCGAGCTGCTGGAGGGCAACAAACAGGGCGATGACCCACACGGCGCTGATCGGGTCGGTGAACAACGCCACCAGCACCGCCGGCACCGGGCCGATGATCGGGCCGATATAGGGAATGAACTCCATCAGCCCGTAGAAGGCGCCGAAGAAGACCGCGTAGTGCTCGCCGGCGGGGAAGATTCCGAGCACGCCGAAGATCGTCAGCGCCACCGCGGCGCTGGCGCCCATCACGAAGCTGAACAACAGCTGCCCGCGCACGTAGCCCGAGACGGCGTGCTGGACGAGCAGCGGGAAGTCGTCCTCCGGCGTCCCGTCACCGGGCGGCATGACGCCGCGGACAAGCTCGCCGATCTGGCGTCCATAGATGAGCAGATAGATCGACAGCACGAGGATCAGCACGAGGTCAAACCCAATCGTCACCACCCCGGACAGCAGGTCGCGGGAGAAGGTGACGATGTCCCCGCTGCGCTTGGTGACGTCCTTCTGAAGGGTCTGCAGCGCGGTCTGGCCCTGTTGCTTGATGTGGACGTTCAGCCCGTGATGGTCCAGCCAGGTCTGGATGTTGTTGAGCTCGCGGTTGGCGTTGGCGGCAATCGCCGGGACGTTGCGCTCGAAGTGCGCCACCTGGGTGCTGACCGGACTGGCCAGCAGATAACCGATCAGCGCGATGGCCGCGACACCACCGAGGTAGACGAGCAGGATGGCCAATCCACGCGGCAGCATGCGCTCCAACAGACGCACCGTCGGGGCGAGGATGAGTGCCACCAGGCTGGCGACGATGAGGATGATGAGGACCGATCCCGAGGCCTTGGCCAGCGCCCAGACCGCCAGCAACCCGAGCGGGAGCACCACCATCTGGACCCACCGGGGCACGACGACCGGCGCGACGGGAGCCGGGCCGAGTCCGGATCGCTCCTGGAGGCCCTCCTCCGCCTGTTCCTCGCTGTCAGGGCCTTCGGGCGGGCCGCCCGCCTGTATCGCGGCCTGCGAGGGCTCGCCCTTGGGGGATCTGCGCGACCATCTCAACGCTCGGGGCCGCCGGGAACTCATGCACCTGAGAGTATGAGGGTGAGTGATGACTGCGACCAACCAAGCCGTGAAGGTGCTGTTCGCCGGAGATGTTGTCGGCGGGCTGGGCAAGCGAACGCTGCTCGGGTTGCTGCCGGCCCTGCGAGAGCGCCACGCGCCGGACTTCATCGTCGTCAACGGCGAGAATGCCGCCGGGGGACTGGGAATCACCCCCAAGATCGCCGAGCAGCTGTTCGCGGCCGGGGTCGACGTGATCACGCTCGGCAACCACACCTACCGCCAGCGCGAGATCTATCCCTACCTCGATGAGCGGCGGGAGATCCTGCGTCCGGCGAACTTCCTGCGCAGCCAGCCGGGACACGGGTGGTGCGTCGTCACCCGCGGCGGCATCTCGCTCGGGGTGGTGTCGCTGTCGGGCAACCTGTTCATGGACGCCGGGCGGCCGGCGTTCGCCGAGGCCGACGCGGCGCTGCACGCCCTCAAGGGACAAGCCGACCACATCCTGGTCGACATGCATGCCGAAGCGACCAGCGAGAAGGTCGGCATGGGCTGGTATCTCGACGGGCGCGTGACCGCGGTGGTGGGAACCCACACCCACGTGCCGACGGCGGACGCGCGCGTGCTGCCCGGCGGCACCGCCTACGTGACCGACGTCGGGATGACGGGCCCCCGCGGCGGGGTGATCGGCGTCAAGCGCGAGCAGGCGGTCGAGGCGATGGCCACCAAGATGCCGGTTCGCTTCGAAACCTCCACCGAGGACCCATGGCTCAACGGTGTGCTGATCACCACCGCGGCCGTGCCGATGCGGGCAGCGTCGATCGAACAGTTGCTCGTTCCGGGGACCGGAATCCACTAACGGCCCCGGCCCCGGTTGCGGTCAGGGCGAGGCGATGTGCATTCGGATCGGAGCCGGCTCGGCCTCCGGCGCGTCCGCCCACGCCGGGGGCGACCCGGCGGCCGGGGCGTCGCGCCCAGCGAGCAACGCAACGAGGACCACCGGGAAGAACCACACGATGTAGGGGTACAGCCAGTAGTTGAGGGTGACCTGCAGGGCGATGAGGATCGCGGCGGCAAGTGCCGCGACCTGCACCGGGCCACGGCGCGCGGGCAGCAGCCCGGCACCCAGTGCGAGCGCGATCACCGCTCCCTGCAGCAGATGCTGGACGACACCGAGCCCACCCCACAGACCCCAGACCGAGAACGGGGTCACGCGGTTTGACTGATACTCGATGGAGTCCCGCCAGAAGTACCCGAGGTCGGCGTTGAGCAGCACCGGGAGCATGACCACGACAGCCGCGAACGCGAACGCGACCACGAACGCGACCAGGGAGCGACCCCGCGGACGATCCTCGGTGCCGCGCCACAGCAGTGGCGCCAGCGCCAGCGGAGCGAACTTGGTCGCTCCGGCCACCAGCGCCATCACTCCGCGAGCGGGCGCCGAGCGAATGACGAGCAAGGACACCACGATCGTCGCCCCGACGAGACTGTCGTTGGTGTTGGAGTTCATCGCGTACAGCGTGAACGGGAATGCCGCCCAGCAATAGGCAAGCAGCAGGCCCAGCGAGTTGCCGCGCAGCCGGCGCCCGAGCACGTAGAGGGCCCCAAGCGTCAACAGGTCAAAGCAGATCGCCGCCGCATGGGCGGCGGGCAACGAGTCCCACGTGCCTCCCCATCCGAAGATGAGCCGGAACGGGACATAGGCGAGATAGCTGATCGGCCCGTAGGTGTCCCCGTAGAGGTTGTCGTGGGGCCAGTTGCCGTACAGCGGCGCCCCATGGATGAGCTTGGTGGCACCGATCACCCCCGCGTAGCCGACGTCGATGACGTTGGAGTTGAGCAGATTGAGGCCGATCCGGAACGCCATCAGGAACACGGTCCCGACGGCGAGCCACGAGTCTGAGAACAGCGCCTTCGCCGGGGCGCGCGGCACACCTCGTCCGTTGGCGATGAGCAGCATCCGCACCATCAGATAGATGAGCGGCGGATAGACGAGCGGGACCGAGAGGCCGATCTTTGCGTGATTGAAGAACGCCAGCGACACCGAGAACGACAGCAGCACGAGCACGTCGAGCGACAGGAGCGACGGGCGGCGGCGCCATGGGACGAACGGAGCAGCGAACAGCAGGCACAGCGGCAGCCAGATGTACCAGTTGTTGACCCGCCGCCCGAAGGCCCCCGGATATCCTCGCGCCATCGTCCAGGCGACCTGAAACCCGGTCCACGCCTGGGTGACAGCGGCGGTGTTGTCGTCGACGTAGACCTGTAGGAGTTCCCTCTGGGGCTTGGTGTCCGAGAACCAGCTCACCTGCCACGTGGGAGCCCCCTTGGTGTACTCGAACGGCTCGGCCCGTGGATGGCGCTGCAGCTCAGCGCGCACGCGCGGGTCACGGCGGGCGATCGCCAGCACTCGGGTGGCGGTAAGCCGGTAACCGGCCGGCGGCGTGGTCTTTGAGCTGACGAGCACCGGGGTGCCGGGCGCCGCCGTGGTGGTGGTGGTGGTGGTGGTAGTCGCGGCGGCCGAGCCGAAGGTGGAGCGGCTTGCGGTCGTCGTCGTCGCGGCGGCGGCCGGCCCCGCGCTCAGCCCCGCGCCGAGAGCCAGCGCAATGGCCACGACGAGCAGCAGGAGTCGCGGCCCGGCTCGCTCCGGGGAGGTTCCTAGGCCCGGAAGCTCCAGAGCTTCTGGCCCACGAACGAGAGTGGGGTGGCCGCCGCGATGGAGATCGCCTGGGCGACCACCTTGGCGAATCCCGCGCCATCGACGAGTGACACCAGCACGACATAGCTGAAGCCGAACGCGACGAGCGAGATGGCGAAGAACTTCACCGCCTGCTCGACGGGATGCGCCTCGCGCTGGGCACTGAATGTCCAATTGCGGTTCCACCAGAAGTTGTTGGCAACCGAGACGACGAACGCCACGACTGCGGCGAGCTTGTAGTCGATTCCCAGCACGTGCACGCAGAGCGCGAACACGACCAGATTGACCACGTAGCCCGACGCGCCGACGGCACCGAAGCGGATCAGCTGGAGCCAATTGTGACCCTTGCGGACGCCGTGCCGGAAGCGGTGACGAAACGGCAGCGGAACGGCGGTGGTCAGGTCGTCAGGCATCACGCAAATGTAGCCACGGTTTGTGCGAGGACGATAAGAGGACGCATGGTCTAACGCCCTGCTAATCGGCAGCGGGGCCCGATCCTAAACCGAAATGTGACCGGACCATCGGTGCGATGTCCCGCAGAGACCACTGATCCCGCGTCGCCTTGGAGTCCGGCCCGGTGCCGCACCACAGCAGCGCGCCGAGCGAATCGGAGCGGTGCAGCGAGCCGTGCGAGCCACCCCCAACGTGGTCAGAGCCGCCCCAGTCCACGAACTCATAACCCGGCGCCGCGGACAGCAGGATGTCGCCGGCGGTGGGGCAGTGCAGCGCCGACCAGATCCGGGCGAGCGCGTCGGGGTACTCGGTGCTCAGAAAGCGCCCGTCCTGGATCTCGGCCCGCAGCACGCCGAGGTCGCCCTCGACACTCCAGCGCTCGCCGCGCGCATCGCTCAGCTCGCCGCCGCTGGTGAAGCGCAGCTCGCCGCGGCGCCCGCGCACGGCGGCCTCGCCGGCGGCCAGCCACATGACGAGGTCGACGCCCTCCACCCCAGCGGCGACGTCCCGGGCTCGGGTGCAGACGTCGGGCGCGGTGTCAGGATCGAGCGCGTAGATCATCGCCGAGCGCTGGGCGGGGCTGAGCGCGATCTCCGCAGCGGCCGAGCGCACCGGGCTCGGACGCGCGACGGTGAAGTCCGCGAACGCCAGGTCCAGCCGGATCCGCTCCTCGACCGGCGCCTGGGAGTGGTCAGAGCAGACGATCACCGCGTACTGATCAAGGAACTCGTCGGGGCCACCGGCCGCGTGCATGAGCCGCTCGAGCTGGCGGTCGGCGGCCGCCAGCGACGTCACCTGCGCGTGGGGCCCGTTGCGATGGGAGTAGGCATCGTTGTCCGGCAGCGAATAGAGCATGAAGTCGAACAGGTCATGCTCGACCAGATAGGAGCCGACACAGCCGGTGTGCTGATCCCGCGCGCCGGGCAGCCCCAGCTGCCCGCGGCATCCGGTCCGGCGCGAGGCGTACAGGTCGGCGTAGAACAGCTCCTTGGGGCCGTCGATCGTTCTCCTGAACAGCGTCGAGGTGACGATCCGCGCCAGGGCCGACTCGTTGGAGACCTCGTGCTCATGGCGGCCGCGGTAGATGAGGTAGGTCGTCCCGGCGGTACGGACGTCGGCGTCGTCGAGGGACTCGAACACCGTCTCAACGTCCCGGGAGAGGTGGTCGGCGTTCATCCGGTAGACGGTGTCGGTCAGCGAGCGCAGAACGCCGAACTGCCGGGACGCCGAGAAGCTCGAGCCGTATTCGATGTAGCGGCCCTCCTCCCGGTGGTACCAGTTCATGCTCGGGATGTGGTGGCGGTCGGGGCCGGTGCCGGTGGTGATCGTCGCCGCGCACACCGGGGTGACCGACGGGAACGCCGCCGCGCAATCGCCGACGTAGACGCCGTCCTGGCGGATGCGGGCCATCGCCGGAGCCCGCCCGGAGGCGATCGCCCGCTCGAGCATCGCCGGCTTCATCGCATCGACGACGGCGAGGACGAGCTTCTTGGGGCCGCTCACCGGGTCACGAGGTCAGCGCAGGATCCTCAGGCCGGCGTACTTCTGCTCGGTGCGTCCCCGACCGGCGAACAACAGCCAGAGCAGGAGCGCCAGGACGATCACGCCGACCGGCGGGAGCAGCACCGACAACACGGCTGCGAGCACCGCAGCGCCCTCGGTGAACAGGGGCAACGCCGCGAGTGCCTCCGCGTCCAGCCGCGAGCGAACGCGCGCCAGCAATGGACCGGTGGCGAGGACCCCGACCGCGGCGCACAGCGCCCCGCCGATCAACCCCGGCCAGACGGCGTAGTGGCCGCGGGCCAGCGAGCCTGCGAACAGCAGCGCGCCGATCACGACACTGGCCGCGGCAAGGGCCAGCAGTGCCGAACGGCTGGCCAGCGCCTGAGCATTGACCCGGCGCTCGACCACGGCCAAGAGCACGACGCCGATCACCAGCACCAGCAGGAACGGACCCGCCTGCAGGAAAGAGTAGGAGGAGTGGGCGAAGTCGATCTGGATGTCACCGGCCGCAAGCGCGCCGACGACCAGTCCCGGCAGGAACGGGCGGATGCCCACCGCCGCCGCGACGCCGATCCCTGTGAAGATGTCGAAGACGAGATGCACCGTGCTGTACCGTGACCGGGGTGACGATAGACGAGAGGGCAGCGTGAGTCCGGACGGGCTCGACGCGCACTCCGGCGGTCGCGAATCTGACGCTGCGCCTCCGCGGCGGCGGTCGACGGTCCGGGACATCGAGCGCTACGCCGGCCTGTTTGCGCGGCGTACGAAGGTGATGCGCTCTTCCGCCATGCGCGATCTCATGGCGCTCACCGAGCGCGACGACGTGATCTCGCTCGCCGGCGGCATGCCGGACACGAGCACATTCCCCCCTGACTCCTACGCGGCGCTGATGAACACCATCGCCGGCGAGTCGTGTGCGCGCGCGCTTCAGTACGGGCCGACCGAGGGCTTCGCCCGCGTGAAGTCCTGTATCGCCTCCGTGATGGCCGCCGAGGGGATGACGATCGACACCGATGAGGTGCTCGTCACCACCGGGGGACAGCAGGTGATCGACCTTGTCTGCAAGACGCTGCTGGACCCCGGCGACGTCGTCGTCTGCGAGGCGCCGACCTACCCGGGCGCCATCCCGACGTTCTCGGCCTATGAGGCCGACGTCGTCCAGATCACGATGGACCGCGACGGGATGCGCGTCGATGAGTTGGCGGCGACGCTCGACGCACTGGAGCGGGATGGCCGGCGGCCGAAGTTCATCTACACGATCCCCAACTTCCACAATCCGGCCGGGGTGACGATGTCGCTGGAGCGCCGGCGGGAGCTCGTCCGGATCGCCTCGGAGCGAGAGCTGCTCGTACTTGAGGACAATCCCTACGGCCTGCTGCGCTACGAAGGTGAGCCGCTGCCGACGCTGCACTCACTCGACGACGAGTTCGTCATCTACGCCAGCACGTTCTCCAAGATCCTCTCGCCCGGCGTGCGGCTCGGCTGGGCCGCCGCGCCGGCGCCGATCCTGGCCAAGATGCAGATCGGCAAGCAGGGCTCGGATCTGTGCTCGTCGTCGATCTCCCAGTACTTCGTCAGCGCCTACTTTGACTCCGCCCCCTGGGATGACTACGTTCGCTCGCTGCTGGAGATCTACCGCCGCCGCCGCGACGTGATGCTCGACGCCCTCGCCGAGCATTTCCCGCGCGAGGCCGAGTGGACCCACCCACAGGGCGGGCTGTTCATCTGGGCCACGATGCCCTCCTACATCGACACCACCGACCTGCTGGCCCGGGCCCTGCAGGAGCAGGTGGCGTTCGTGCCCGGCAGGGCGGCGTTCGTCGACGGCCGCGGCGGTTCGGCGATGCGCCTGAACTTCTCCGGCGTCGACGAGGACGCCATCCGGGAGGGCATCCGCCGAATCGGCGAGGTGGTGCGCGAGCAGGTCGCCATGTACGGAACGCTCACCGGTGCCCGCCCCACCCCCGCGCAGCGGGAGGAGCGGTCCGAGGCGCCCGCCCAGACCGAGGACCTGGCCAAGATCCTGCGGCTACCGGCCAAGCGCAAGCGCGCAGGCTGATGAGAGTCGCGGTTCTGAAGGGCGGGCGCTCGCTCGAACGCCAGGTTTCGCTGCGTTCCGGCGCCCGCGTGCAGGACGCATTGGAGCGCCTCGGGCATGACGTGCTGCCGATCGACGTCGGGTCAGACCTCGTCGCGCAGCTGACCGCCGCGCGTCCCGACGTGGCGTTCGTCGCATTGCACGGGCGCGACGGAGAGGACGGGACCGTGCAGGAGCTGCTGGAGGTGATGGGGGTCCCCTACACCGGCTCTGGCGTGTCGGCGTGCATCCGCGCCGCCGACAAGGTGTTGGCCAAGCACGCGATGCGCGACCACGGGATCCCCACCCCGGACTTCTACGCGTTCAACGAGACGGCGCTCGGGGCGCTCGGGGCCGCCCAGGCGCTGCCGGCGATCGAGGACCGGCTGGCGTTCCCGATCGTCGTCAAGCCCGCCCGTCAGGGCTCGGCGCTCGGGATCAAGTTCGCCCAAGCCGCCGCCGACGTGCCGACCGCGCTCGTCGCGGCGTTCTCCTATGACCGCAAGGTCCTCCTGGAGCGCTACGTCGCGGGACGGGAGCTGGCGATCTCGATCCTGGAGCGCGACGGCGTCCCCGGCCTGCTGCCGATCGTCGAGGCGGTTCCCCAGCAGGAGGACTTCTACGACTTCGAGGCGCGCTACGAGATCGGCCGGACCCGGTTTCAGTGTCCGGCCGCGCTCGACGATGCGGTCGCCACGCGCGCCGGCGAGATCGCATTGGAGACCTACTCGCTGCTCGGCTGCGCCGGCTTTGCGCGGGTCGACCTGATCCTCAACGAGTCCGACCCGGACCGGCCTGAGCTCTACGTGCTCGAGGTCAACCCGATCCCCGGCCTGACCGAGACCAGCCTGCTCCCCCAGGCCGCCGAAGCGGCTGGAATCTCGTTTGATGAGCTCGTCGCCTGTGTGCTCGCGGCCTCGCCCGCGGCCGCCTCGCCGGTGCGAGACTCAGCCTGAGCGGCCACCCCGCGCAGTCTCCGGCGTCCGCTGGTCCCCAGCGCGCATCAGCCGGCCCCCAGCCCGCATTCTGCGACAAATCCGCGTTTGCCGGATGGATTTGTCGCAAGACGCGTGGTGGAGGCTGCATCTGCGACATACGACCGCCAGCCGGCCGGATTTGTCGCATTCCGTGGGGAGGGGGCCCCGGATTGAGACGGCCGGCAGTCGCGCCAGCGACTGCCAAGGGAATCGCGCTCCGCGCGATTCCCCTTACTCGTCAGAGGCGAAGTCCTCCGGGGTGACCCGGTCCAGGAAGTCCTTGAACTTCTCGACGACCTCCTCGGTGTCCTCGACCTCGTGCTCGAACTCGATCGCCGACTCGGTGATCACCTCGTCGGCGGCGAAGATCGGCGCGCCGGACCGGACCGCGAGCGCCAGGGCGTCCGACGGACGGGAGTCGATCTCCAGGTCACGGCCACCCGCACGCAGGCTGATGGAGGCGTAGAACGTGTTCTCACGCAGCTCGGTGACCGCCACGCGGGTGCACTCGACCTCGAGTTCGCCGAGCATGTCGGACAGCAGGTCGTGGGTCATCGGGCGGGGCGTGGAGGCGCCCTGCAGCTTCATCAGGATCGCCGCCGCTTCAGGGTGGCCGATCCAGATCGGCAGGAACTTGTTGCTCTCAACGGTCTTGAGCAGCACGATCGGCTGCTTTCCGACCATGTCGAAGCTCACGCCGTAGATCACCATCTCCTGCAACGGGCTCGCTCCTCGTCGGGGGGGGCGAAGTATACGTCCACCCAGAGCTACCCCATTGCGCCCCCCCCACCCCCCCGGCTGGCTATGGTGGGCTCGTGGCCGTCGCACTCGTTACCGGAGGCTCTGAGGCAATCGGGACCGAGGCGGCGCGCGATGGTACGTTTCCGCGGCCCGGCGCCGAGCCGGGCAGCCGGCGTCCGGATCAAGCTGGGCGCACAGACACCCTCGGAGGGGACGACCGATGAGCACTTCAGAGACCTCGGGCCTGGTCACCGATCTGGCAGGGCTGCCGGCGCTGGCCGGACAGCACGCCGGCTACACCGACTGGCAGGTCATGGACCAGAACCGGGTCAACCTGTTCGCCGACGCCACCGACGACCATCAGTGGATCCACGTCGACGTCGAACGGGCCAAGCAATCCCCGTTCGGCGGCACCATCGCCCACGGCTACCTGACGCTGTCGCTGGTGGCGCCGATCAGCCAGCAGCTGATCCAGGTCACCGACGCCACGACGGGCATCAACTACGGCCTTGACCGGGTGCGCTTCCCCTCCCCCCTGCCGGTCGGCGCCGAGTGGCGCGGCGGCCTGGAGCTGCTGGAGGTGACCGAGATCGGAGGCGGAGCCCAGATGAAGGCCCGGGTGACGATCGAGGTCAAGGGCACCGAGAAGCCGGCGCTCGTCGCCGACGCCCTCGTCCGCGTCTACGCCTGACGACGGCGATGACCTCGACGATCGACCTCGACGCGCTGGTCGCGATCGACGTCCACGTTCACGCCGAGCGCAACCACGACGAGCCCCAGGACCCGGTCACGCTGGAGGTCCTGGACGCGGCGGCCCGCTACTTCGGCGGGCACCCTCCGCAGCCCAGCGCCCAAGAGGTCGCCGACTACTACCGGGAACGCAAGATGCTCGCGGTGGTGTTCAACGTCGACGATGAGGCCGGGATGGGCCGGCGGCGGCTCGGAAACGGCGAGGTCCTGGAGGCGGCGCGGGCCAACCCCGACGTGATCATCCCGTTCGGGTCCGTCGACCCCCACAAGGGCAAGCTGGCGGTGCGGGAGGCCACCGAACTGATCGAGGCCGGCGTCCGCGGGTTCAAGTTTCACCCCAACACCCAGGCGTTCTGGCCCAACGACCGGGAGTTCTTCCCGCTCTATGACGTGATCGCCCAGGCGGGGCTGATCGCGCTGTTCCATTCCGGCACCACCGGGATCGGCGCGGGCATGCCGGGTGGCGGCGGGGTGCACCTGAAGTACTCCAACCCGATGGCGGTTGATGACGTGGCGGCCGAATTCCCGGGGCTGGACATCATCCTCGCCCACCCGTCCTTCCCCTGGCAGGAGGAGGCGCTGGCGATCGCGGTCCACAAACCGAACGTCTACATCGATCTCAGCGGATGGTCCCCGAAGTACTTTCCGGAGATCCTGATCCAGTACACGAATACTCGGCTGCGCAACAAGATGCTGTTCGGCTCCGACTACCCGCTGATCACCCCCGACCGCTGGCTGGCCGATTTCGAAAAGCTGCCGATCCGCGACGAGGTGCGTCCGATGGTGCTCAAGGACAACGCCGTTTCACTGCTCAAGCTCGGCGCCTGACCCCCTCGGGGCAGGAGACCGGGGCTTAAAGTGAGAGCGCCCCGGAACCGGCGGGATATGAGGCCGGACTCGGGGCGCGCTCGAGGGAGGAGAGGTACTGCGCCAGGCATGATGACCGGGATGGGGTTAGAAGTCCAAGACGAGTGCGCGACTGTATTTATAATCTGAGCTTATGGAACTCCGGCAGCTGCGGTACTTCGTCGCCCTCGCCGAGGAGCTGAACTTCACGCGGGCGGCGGCCAGCGAACACATCGCTCAGCCCGCCCTCTCCCAGCAGATCCGCCGTCTTGAGGAGGAGGTCGGGCTCCCACTCGTCGAACGCACGACGCGTCACGTCACCCTCACCGCGGCGGGTGAGCTGCTGGCGGTCCGGGCGCGACGGATCCTCGCCGAGCTGGAGTCCGCCAACACCGAGCTGCAGGGCCTGCGTGGGATCGACGCCGGCCACGTGATGATTGGCGCGATGCACACGATGGGCCCGGTGGACCTGTCGCTTGCCCTAGCGGTGTTCAACGAACGCCATCCCAACGTCGGGCTGACGGTTCGCGAGGCCTCCAGCGAGGAGATGGCCGAGATGCTGCGCGTCGACGAGATCGACCTGGCCTTCCTGTCGGTCACCGAGCGCGTCGAAGCCCACGGCCTCGGGCTGACTCAGCTCGTCTCCGAGGAGCTCGTCGTGCTGCTGCCCCCGACCCATCCGCTCGCGGGGCGACCGGAGGTCCGCATGGCTGAGCTCTCCCGGGAGCGATTCATCGCCTTTCGCAAGGGGGCCCGGCTGCGGGAACTGCTGACGGCCGCGGGGCGCGACGCGGGCTTCGAGCCCCGGGTCACCCTGGAGACCAACGAGAGCCGACGGGTCCGGCGGCTCGTCGCCCGGGGGCTGGGAGTCGCGATCCTCCCTCGCTCCGACGCGGAGGGACCCGGCGCCGACGTGATGGTCGCCTCATTGGTCAAACCGTCGCTGCGGCGTGACATCACGCTCGCCTGGCGCGAGGGCCGTCGACACGCCCCGGCCGCGGCCGCGTTCCTCGACCTCGCCCGGGAGACGTTCGCCACCGGAGAAGGGGAGCACGCGCTGGAAGAACTCTACTTTTAGGTTTGACTCGCTCGATTTGGCGGTAGAACCCACGAGCCGTGGCGGGGGCCCCGAGAGCGAGACGAGGAGGACTGTCGATGATGCCGGGTCGCATTGTTCGTTTGTGGCTGGTGAGCGCAGCGGCGGCGGTCGCACTGTGCGCGACACTGGCATCGTCATCGGCGGCGGCGGTCACCGGCACCTCGGCCTGGCGGGACGCGAACGCCACCAGCGCCGGCCCGTTCAGCGCCCCGCGGATGTCGGCCACCTTCGTGCTCGGCTTCCGCCACGCGTCTGCACTGAATGCGTTGATCGCCGGCAGCCATCGGCCGCTGAGCGCTTCGGCGTTCCAATCTCGTTTCTCCCCCAGCGCAGCGACGGTCCGCTCGGTCACCCGGTGGGCGAAGAGTCAGCAGTTGGCCGTCACCAACGTCTCGTCCAACCGCGTGCTTGTCACCGTTTCGGGCTCCTCGGCGCAGATCGCCAGGGCGTTGAACACCCGGTTCGGCTCGTTTCGCTCCGCCCGTGACGGCAACTTCTTCGCGCTGACCAGGCCAGCTCGTGTGCCGGCTGCCTTCGCCTCCCACGTCACTGCCGTGCTCGGGCTCTCAAGCCTGGGCCGCGTGAGGGTCCCCCACCCTGC
>JBAWFG010000093.1:0-45804 GCA_049591655.1 Solirubrobacteraceae bacterium | reverse complement strand
TGCGCCCGCCGGACCGGCGCGCATGCGCGCCGGTCTGCACTTCGCTAGGCCATCGGGAGTGACATCCCGGCCGGCTTGGGGGCGGCGGCCGGGGCGGGTGCCTGCATCACCGGCAGCTCGATCGGTGACAGCGCGATCAGCCCGCGGGCGCCGTGGCGCAGAGCCTGGGCGGCCGGATCGTCGGGATTGGAGAAGACGAGTGGAGTGCCGGAGTCCGACTGCTCGCGCAGCGCCATCGTGAGCGGCACCTTGGCCAGTAGCGGCACGTCGAGGTCCTCGGCCAGCAGCTGACCGCCGCCCTCGCCGAAGATCTGGTAGCGCTCGCCGTCGGGAGTGACGAAGCCCGACATGTTCTCGATCACGCCCGCAATCTCCAGCTTGAGCTTGGTGGCCATCTCCGCCGACCGCGCGGCGACCTTCTGGGCGACCGGCTGCGGGGTGGTGACGATCACGAACTTCGCCTGCGGGAGCAGCTGGGCGAGCGTCATCGAGACGTCGCCGGTTCCGGGCGGCAGGTCGATGAGCAGGTAGTCGAGCTCGCCCCAGTCGACGTCCTCCAGGAACTGCTGGAGTGCCTTGTGGAGCATCGGGCCGCGCCACACGACGGCGGCGTCCTGCTCGACGAAGAAGCCGATCGACATCACCTTGATGCCGTCGTGGGACTCGATCGGAATGAGCTTGCGCTCGGCGTTGACCTTGGGGCGCTCGGCGCCGACACCGAGCATCCGCGGCTGTGAGTAGCCCCACACGTCGGCATCGAGCACGCCGACCCGCTTGCCGTCGGAGGCGAGCGCCGCCGCGAGGTTGGCGGTCACGCTTGACTTGCCGACGCCGCCCTTGCCGGACCCGATGCAGATGACGTTGCTCACCCGAGCCAGGGCACCCTCGGGCAGGCCGCCGCGCCCGAGCTTGCGCCCGAGCGCGCCCTTCTCCTGGTCGGAGAGGACGTCGAAGCTGACGTTGACAGCGCTGACGCCCTCCAGGCCGCGGACGGCCTGGGCCACGCCAGTCTGGAAGTGGCTGCGGATCGGGCAGCCGGCGGTGGTCAGGGAGACCATCACGTCGATGACACCGTTCTCGTGGATGTCGATCGAACGGACCATCTCCAGCTCGACGATGTCTCGCCGGAGTTCAGGATCGATCACGGCGCGCAGGGCTTGCAGGACTTCATCTCTGGTCGGCATTACGTTCATTCAAGCAGACGGCCTGCGGCCCTCCGGGGCGTCGTCTGCGCCCAGCGCCAGCAACCCATCGAGCAGGACGGCGAGGTCGGTCGGATACGTGTCACGGCCGTGGATCGAGCGCCAGGTCGGGGCCGAGGCGGCGAGCGTCGGGTAGCGCTCGGGATCGGGCGCACCGCGTAGTTGCGCCTGGACGCTGGGGCCCTCCGCGCTGGCTCCGGCGCGGACCAGCAGAGCTCCGAGCGTGAACTGCCACATCACCCGGTAGCCGGTGATCGCCTCGGCGAGCGTCAGCCCGGCGCTGACGAGCGCCGCGTGGATGTCCTCGACGGCGCCGAGCACCGCGCCGGCCATCAGCCGGCGGCGGGCGAGCAGCTCCGGCAGCCAGGCGTGCTGTGCGAGCCCGTCATAGAGCGTCTGCCAGCGCAGCAGGATCGCCGCTCGGGGGTCGGCGGGCAGGGGTGGGTGCTCCAGTCGTTCGGCGAGGCGGTTGACGAGCGCCAGCAGCAGTTCGTCCTTATCGGCGACATGCCCGTAGATCGCCATCGGCGAGACGCCGAGGACGGCGGCGAGCCGGCGGATCGTCACCGCCTGCACGCCGTCGGCGTCAAACAGGTCGACGGCCGCGTCGAGCACCGCCTCACGAGTCAGCGTGGCCGGCCGGCCGCGGCGCGGGGGTTCGCGGGGGGTGCTGCCGCTATCGGATCGGCGCTTGTCAATCATTATCTGTACGTGTACGTTAATCGACATGACGACGAACGAGCCGGGCTATGCCACTGGGAAGATCTGCTACCTGGATATCCCCTGCCGCGATTGCAGCGCTGCGGCGTCCTTCTACGCCGATGTGTTCGGCTGGCGGGTGCGTGACCGCGGTGCGGGCCAGTTCACCTTTGACGACACCGTCGGGCAGGTGAGCGGGATGTGGACGACGGGCCGCCCGCCATCGTCGGAGGGCGGCGTCGTCGTGCACGTGATGACCGGCGACATCGCCGCGACGTTGGCGCGCCTGCGCGCCGGTGGCGGCAGCGTCGTGGTCGACGTGGACCCCGCTGCATCCGAGCGCTGGGCCCACGTCACCGATCCGGATGGGAACCTGCTCGGGGTCTACGAGCAGGCCGGGCTCGGCGCCCAGGAGCGTGCCGCGGCCAAGGTTGCCGCCGGTGGGGTGGCGCCGGTCCCCGAGCATCTACATCGCGTGACCCCACGCCTCGCCGTCACCGGCGCGCTGGACGCGATCGGCTTCTATAAGCGCGCGTTCGGGGCCTGGGAGAGCGGCGAGCGCCACTGCGCCCCGGACGGAATGCTGATCCACGCCGAGCTGACGATCGGCGACTCGGTGGTGATGATCACCGAGGACGACGGGTACCGCGCACTGCTGGCGACCTACTGGGACGACGTCGACGCGGCATGGGAGCGGGCGGTCGGGGCCGGGGCGACGGTCGTCTTCCCGCTCGCGGATCAGTTCTACGGCGACCGCGGCGGCCGTCTCGAGGATCCGTTCGGCCAGCAGTGGATGCTGAGCAGTCGGATCGAGAACCTCAGCGCCGCGGAGATCAGCGCGCGCGCCGCCGGGGGCGGCAACTAAAACCAGGGAGTTGCCGGTTGCCTGGCGCGGCGCGACGGTGGATACTCCCCCACCATGCGACGTGTCCTCCTGGCTGGAGTGGCAGCCGCGGCGCTGGCCGTGGTCGTCGCGGTGGGCGTCGGCCACGCGGGTGGCGCCCGAGCGGCGACCCGTCCCGCCCAAGCGCGGCTGGCCCCCCCGCGGGCAGTGGTGCCACTCGGCGGCGGCTCGACGTGCTTCGTCGGCGTGAACTGCTCGCTGACGCCATGCCGGAGGACCCGGCAGATGTGCGACGGCGTGATGCATCTTCCGGCGGTGGTTCTCATACGGCAACGGCGCACCGCGGCCGCAGCCGGTGCCCAGACCGGCCTGGCTCACACGCTGCCGCGCCTGCAGCGGACGCTGACGCTCCGGCTCAGGCGATAGCAGGCGCCAACTGCTCACCGATCAGGGCGGGGACGTCGAGGTCGTCGTGGAGCAGGTGCTGGCACATGACGCGGCTGACGCCGGCCGCGCGCCGGGCCTGCAGTTGCTCGATCGCGCTGTCGACGGTCCCCACGATCCATGCCTCAGGCGGATCGGAGATCAGGGTCTGGGCGTCGGCCCCGATCCGGGGCGCCAATCGCTGGGCCCGAGCGCGCAGCTCGGACTCGTCTGAGCCGATGAGCACACCGGTCATGACGCTGAGCGGCAGCGGCTCGCGCCCGGCTGCCTCACACGCGCGGTGCACCGCGTCCCGGCGGGTGGCGATGTCTGAGAGCGACGGGAACGGGGTGTTGTACTCGTCGGCGTAGCGGGCGGCCAGCGCCACGCTGCGCGGGCCCCCCGAGCCACCCATGATCAGCGGAAGGTGGGACTGGACCGGTTTGGGCTGGGCATCGAGGTCCTTGCACCGGTAGTGCTCGCCGTCGAATGAGAACGGCGCCGCGGCGGTCGCGCTCCAGCTCCCACGGATGATCTGCAACTGCTCCTCCAGCACGTCCATGCGGACCCGCGTCGACGCGAACGGGAACCCGTAGGCCTCGTGCTCGCGCTGGTGCCAGCCGGCGCCGAGCCCCAGTTCGACGCGGCCATCGGACACGTGGTCGGCGGTGACCACGAGCTTGGCCAGCTCGGACGGGTGGCGGAACGTGGCCGGGGACACCATCGTCCCGAGGCGCAGCGTCGAGGTGACCGCGGCGAGCGCGCAGAGCGTGCCCCAGGCATCGAGCGAGCCGCGCTCGGGGTGCTGCCCGTCGAGGTTCATGTAGTGATCGGAGCGAAACAGCCCCGGGATCCCGTGTCGCTCGCACGCCTGCGCCAACGCCACCCATTGAGGCCAGCTGACGCCCTCCTGCCCCTCGATCATCAGACACAGCTGCATGGCACCCGCTCCCTTCACCGCTTTCAGATCCACCCATTAAAGACCGACCGGGACGCCACTTACGTGACGCCCCGGCGGTTGAGGGAGGAGAGGTACTACATCCGCCGGCGAGGTTATGAGGCCGGCGAACCTGACCCGACCGCGGCGCTCTCTCTCAGACGCCGGGCGGGGGAAGGGCAAATGCCTAGATGGCGCTGCCGATGCGGTCCTGCGCGTCGGCGACGATCTTCTGGGCGACGGCGCCAATCGAGCCGGACTGCTTCTCGATGTCGGTGCGGACCGAACGCAGGTCACGCTCGACGCGGCGGCGGTTCTGCTTGACGGTGCGCTCGACGCGGGTGCGACGCTGGCGCAGCTCGCGCTCGAACTTCGTGCGGGTGCGGCGCACCTCGCGCTCGAACCGGTTGCGGGCGCTGGCTCCACGGCGCTCGTAGCGCTTGAGCTCACGCTCGACCGAGTTCTTGCTGCCGTACTTGGTGGCCAGGCCCTCGACGGTCGAGACGAGGTTCTCCCGGGCCAGCAGGACGGCGCCGACGGGGACCAGCACCGCGCGCTCGGCCACTTCCTGAGCCTGACCGACGACGGTCTTGGGCTGGGTGGACGTGGTGCGCGAGGAACTGGCACGGCGGGCGCTTGCCCGCGAGCCCGCGGCGCTGCGGCGGGCCGTGGTGCGCGTGCTGCGCGCGGCCGACTTGGCCGAGCCGGTGCTCGTCTTAGCGGCCTGCTTGGTGGCGCTGGCGCTGGTCTTGGCGGCCCGCTTGGCCGAACCGGCGCTGGTCTTGGCGGTCGTCTTGGACGAGCTCGCCGCCTTACGCGCGGTGGTCTTGGCCGTCGTGGCCGTTGCCTTTGCAGTTGTTGAGGGCGTTGATCCGCCCGAGTTGCTGGTGGTAGCCATTGCTTACCTCACTCCGCTTCGGTCGTAAAGATTTTATCTGGTTCGCTTGCGATGATCGAACACATGTTTGTAAACCGGCGCGGCTTCGAGGTTACAGATCCATCGAACACATGTTTGTAAACGTACGGATAACGCCTTCCGCACGCTGACGGTCCTCTTTTTGGGCTACCCACCGATCCGGCGCTCTAACGGGGGCCTGGAATCAGGCGGAGGCGCGGGCGGCCAGCTCGCCGCCGAGGTCGACCCGGCGCAGCCAGGCGGCCGGATCGTCGAGCTCTGAGAGCGTCGGCAGCGCCTCTGGATCGGAGAAGACGCGCTGCAGCGCGATGTTGCCGGCGGCGTCGACGATGGCGTCGCAGAACAGCTTGCCCTGCTCGTACTGGCGCAGCTTGAGATCGAGCCCGAGCAGCTTGGCCAGCAGCCGCGACAGGCCCGACTGGGACTTGCGGCGGCGATCCAGCGCCTCGCGCAGCTGCGGCAGAGATGGGAGCAGGTCAGGCGCGACGGCGTCCATCACATGCTCGGCGTGCCCTTCGATCACCGCCATCACCGCCTGCACCCGGTCCAGGGTCTCCTTCTCAGATTGCGTCGCGACGATCGATATCAGGTCCCCCCGGCGCAGCGACGCGATGGTGCGCTTGACCTCGGCGCCCGTGGGCAGGCGCAGCTTGCGGTCGGCGTCCATCCGGACCTCGGCGTTGCGCAGCAGCTCACTGACCAGCCCGGAGACGTGGCCGTGCAGCCACGGCACTCCTGAGAATTGCACCGCATGGGTGACCTCGTGCAGGGCCACCCAGGTCATGAACTCGTCCTCCTGGGCCGAGAAGGACTGCACCGCCTGTCCGAGGTTGGGCAGCACGAACAGGAGCCGGGGCGGCGTTCTGTCGGCCGCCTCGTCGAGCAGCACGAGTTCGTACTGGCCAAGCACCCGCTGGGCGAGGTAGCCGAGCACGACGCCGACCTCGAGGGTCACCACCACCCCGATGGCGAGCTTGGCGGCGGGGCGCAGCGGACCGAGCCCCTGCCCGGCGCGCTCGAGCACCGGGTCAAGCAGGGTGCGCATCGCGCGGACGTTGGCGCGCACCCACTCGTCGCGGCCGATGCCCTCCGGTGCCGGCAGCTCCCGTGCGGGCTCCAGGCCGGTGTAGGCGGTCACCCGGCGCTCGGACTCAACCGCCAACGCGTCAAGGTCGGTGCGCGGGGGCGCCGCGTCGCCGGTGCCCGCCACGTAGCCGGCGATCTTCTCGGCCAGGATCCAGTCGATCACGGTGCGATCCGAATGAGCTGGGACAGCGCCTCGGGCGAGCGTGCCGCCGCCAGGCGTGACCGCGGCTGGGCGTCAAGCGGGGCCGCAAGCGGCTCGTCGCAGTCGGAGAAGCCCACCAGGCCACCGGCCTCGCGCACGATCAGCTGGCCGGCGGCGGCGTCGACCCCCCGGCAGCGCCGCAGGGTGACCATTCCGTCAAACCGCGCGGCGGCCACCTGACACAACGTGGAGGCGATCGTTCCCAGCGCCCGCAGCCGCTGGGCGCAGTCGGCGAGTGGGTCGATCGCGGCCTGTAGCCACCGGGGGTCGGCTGACTCGATGCCCACCAGCTCCAGCCGCCCGTCGGCGGAGCGGCGCTCCGGCGCGGTGGGGTCCAGCCGGCGCCCATCAAGCCATGCCCCCTCGCCGCGCATCGCCCACCACTGCTCGGAGGAGCCGAAGTCGTGCACGAACCCGAAGGCGACGTCGGCCATCGTGTCGCCGTCCGCCACCGCCACCGACAGCGCGTAGTGGCAGGCGTCGCGCTTGGCGTTGAGCGAACCGTCGATCGGGTCGATGATCACTCGCACGGCGCCGCCGCCGAAGTCGATCTCGCCCCGCTCCTCCGACAGTGCGGCAAACCGGTGCCCCTGGTCGTGGAGCTTCTGCAGCTCCCCCACGACGACCGATTCGGCCGACTCGTCGATCCGCAGCGTCCGGTCGCCGCCGCTTCCGCGGGTGCCGGTCTCGATGGCGCGCTCGGCGGTCGTCGGCGACGCCGCCAGGACCTCCTGGAGCCCGAGCACGGCGTGACGACAGGTCGTCAGCCAATCCGCGTCGAGTGCCGTGCCGGTGAGGGACATCCTCGACCTATGCTGTCAGACGGTGAGTGAGGACCTCGCACGTGGCACGCCGCCCACCGCCTCGGACCCGTCCCGCCGGTCCAGCATCGACGGCACCGAGGCGGACCTCACCCTGCTCTCAGACGGAGCCGCGCCGGACCGGCCGCTTGACGGTCTGACCGGCGCTCAGCGCGATGCCGTCTGTCACACCGAGGCGCAGCTCGCCGTGCTCGGCGGAGCGGGCACCGGCAAGACCCGGGTGGTGGAGTCGCGGTTTCGCTGGTTGGTGGCGCAGGGGGCGCGGCCGGAGCGGATCGTCGTGGTCGTCCCCAGCGCCGCTCGCGCAACGGCGCTGCGGGCGCGCATCGAGGACCGGCTGACGCTCGGCTACGAGCAGCTGTTCGTGCTGCATCCGGCCGGCCTCGCTGCGCTCGTTCTCCGCGGTGCCGGCGGGGATGTGGCCGAGTCGGTGCTGAGCGCGGGGGACCGGCTGGCGATGCTGATCGAACGCATTGACGAGCTCTCGCTGCGCCATCACGACTTCGGGGGACGCCCCAATGCTCTGCTGGGCGGCTTCATCCGCCGCATCGACCGGCTCAAGGCCGAGCTCGTCAGCGCCACCGAATACCGAGAGTGGGCCGGGGAGCCGGCGCCCGAGGAAGCGCCCGAGGCGGCGCTGGAGCGCGAGTTCGCCGAGATCTACTGCGCGCACGAGCGCATGCTGCGCCAGGCCGGCGCCCGCGACGACGGCGATCTGATCCGCGATGCGCTGGCGCTGGCCGAGCGCCAGCCGACGCTTGCCCGCCGCTTCGATCACATGCTGATCGACGATGCCCAGGAGCTTGACCTGGCCGCCACGCGGTTGGCGCTTGCCGTCACCGGGCGCCGCAGCCTGACCGCGGCCGGCGACCCGTCGGGCGCGGTGCGCCGCTTCCGGGGGGCGGGGGCCGAGCGGATGCGCGGCTTCACCGACGCTGCCACGCGGGTGATCACATTGGAGGAGTCCCAGCGCTGCTCCGCCCTCGTCCGGGATGCCGCCCGCGCCGCGCTCGGCGCGGCGGAGCCGGGAGCTGCCGGCACGACAACCGACGCCGGGGACGTCGAGCTCTGGCGCTGTGCCAACGAGCGCGCCCAGGCCCAGGCGGTCGCCGTCGACATCGAGCGGGTGCTCGCGCGGGAGTCGGCGGCGCCACCCCGGATCGCCGTGCTCGTACCCGAGATCCGCCACGAGGGACAGGCGATCGGAGTGGCGCTGGAGGAGCGAACGATCCCCCACCGGTTGATCGGTGAGGCGGCGTTCTTCCAGCGCGCCGAGATCCGCGACGTGCTGGCCTGGCTGCGCCTGCTCGCCGATCCGACCGACGCCGGCGCCGTGGTGCGCGCCCTGGCCCGGCCGCCGATCGAGCTGCGGTCGGTCGACATCGCGCGCTGCACCCAGATCGCCCGGCGGCGCAAGCTCGACATGGTCTCGGCGCTGGCGGCCGCGATCGAGGCGCCGCAGGTGCCGCCGGAGGCGCGCGATCGCATTCGCGTGTTCCTCAAGCTCTACAAGGCGGGGATGAGCGCGATCGATACCAGCCGACCCGACCTCTATGTCCACCGGCTGATCGAGCGCCTGGGCCTGCGCCGCCAGCAGCTGTTCGCCGCCCAGTCAGACGTCGTCGAGCGCCTGCGGGCGTTGGCCCGCTTCGGCGACCTGGCCTCCGCGTATGTGGCCCGCGCCCCGCAGGCGACCCCCCGGGAGTTCGCCCGCTCGATCAGCGCTGTGGCGGACTTCGGGCTGCGAGAGCAGGAGGAGCCCGACCTCGCCGCGGCGCCCGGGGTCGTCCAGGTGCTGAGTCTGCACGCGGCCGGTGGCCTGGAGGCCGACCATGTCTATGTCGCCGGCCTGCACGCCGGCCTGATCCCGTCGGCGCCCGATCAGATCCCCGACGCGCTGTTGTCCGAAGCGGTGCCCGCCGACACCGACGCCACCCGCCGGGCGGCGCTGCGCCAGGCTCTCTACGTCGCCTTCAGCCGCGCGGTTGCCCGGCTCGTGCTCGCCTATCCGGTGGCCGAGGACCGGGGCGGCGCGCTGGCACCGGCGCCGCTCGTGGAGGAGGTGCGCGATGCGCTCGGTCTCGCCTGGCAGGAGCGCGAGGAGGAGCTGTTCGGCCCCGCCGAGGCGCTGCACTCCACCTACCGCCTGCTGCGTGATGAGCTGCTGGAAGGGACGATGCGGGCCGGCAGCCGGCTCGGCGAACTGCGCTTCGACACCGATCTCGACGTCTCGCACGCGGTCGTGCGCTACCTGGAACTGCTCAAGCTGGCGGCGCTCATCGCCCGGGGTGGGCGCGATGGTGTCCCGAGCGTCGCCGAGTCCCTGCGCGACGTCAACTCCCGGATCCTGCAGTCGGTCACCGCCGAGCAGCGGGAGATCTTCGAGTCCTCAGCGCTCGACGACTACCTGCTCGATACCGAGCGCGACGCTCGCCGGCGCGCCCAGGCGCTCGTCGCCCGCGACGAGCCGTCGCTGGAGCCGTTCCTGCCCCGTCGCGGCGACGGCGTGGTGCTGTCGGCCTCCGACATCGACACCTATCGCACGTGTCCGCTGAAGTACAAGTTCGCCCGCGTGTTCCGCATTCCGCAGGAGCCGACGCTGCACCAGCGGTTCGGGATCCTCGTTCACCAGGTGCTCGAGCGCTTCCATGCCAACGAGTCAGACACACTGCCCGAGCTGCTCGGGCTGCTGGAGGCGGGCTGGCGCCGGGGCGGGTTCGGCGACTCCGAGGAGGAGCGCCAGCTCCGCGGGAAGGCCGCCTCGTCGCTGACCCGCTACCACGAGCGTTTCCGCTCCGAGGAGGCGCAGCCGGTGTGGTTTGAGCGCCAGTTCACGTTCAAGCTTGGCCGCCACGTGCTGCGCGGCCGCGTCGATCGCGTCGACCGGCTCCCCGATGGGGCGTATGAGCTGATCGACTACAAGACCGGGCGGCCCAAGAGCGCCGCGCAGCTCGCCGACGACGTCCAGCTGTCGCTCTACGCGGTCGGCGCACGGGAGTCGTGGAGCCTGGAGGGCTCACGCCAGGCCTACTACTACCTGCTCGACGACCAGAAGGTGGAGGTGCCCGGCGATGAGGGCGACCGCGGGGAGTGGGTCAGGGAGGTGGCGATGGAGGTCGCCGAGGGCATCCTCGCCCAGGGCTTTGAGCCGACCCCCTCGTTCGCCGCGTGCTCGATGTGTGACTACCGCCTGGTCTGCCCGGCCGCCGAGCGCTGAGTCGCTGCTGTCGGCGGCGGTTAAGGTAGCGGCCGCGGGTTAGACGTCGGGGCCGGGCATGCCCGGGCCGCTCTCGCCGCCGCGCTGGCGCAGGAAGCGCTGCAGGTCACGGGCGATCGTCTCGCCGGAGGGCAGCGCGGCCGCAGATTCGTCGTCCTCCTCGCCGGCCGCCTGCTCGAGGCGCTCGACGAATGCCTGGACGTCGGGGTCTGACTGGACGGCGACGTTGACCTGGCGCTCATAGTCGGCCGACGCGCTCTCGAGCTCCGAGCCGTCGACGGCGACACCGACCAGGCCCTCGAGCTTGCGCACCAGCGCCAGCGCCGCCTTCGGGTTGGGGGTGGCCGCGATGTAGTGGGGAACCGCCGCCCACAGGCTTGCCGAGGGCAAGCCGGCCTGCTGGCAGGCGGCGTGGAGGATCCCGACGATGCCCGTCGGGCCCTCATAGGAGGAGGGCGCGAGGCCCAGCCGGGCGACGAGCGCCTGGTCCGAACTCAGGCCGGTGACCGAGACCGGCCGGGTATGGGGCACATCGGCGAGCAGGGCGCCGAGCGTCACCACGAGCTGGGTGCCGAGTGCCTCGGCGAGGTCGATCACCAGCTTGCAGAACGTGCGCCAGCGAAACGAGGGCTCCGAGCCGGTCATCAGGATGAGATCGCGCGGGGCGCGGGGGACCCGGGCCTCGAACAGTTCGACGGCCGGCCAGACGATCTCCCGAGTCTGCCCCTCGGACATCTTGACCCGCGGTCGGGTGGCCTGGAAGTCGTAGAAATCCTCCGGGTCGATCGTCGCGAACCGGCGCGCGCCGAGCGCTGACCCGACGAACTGGATCGCGCTCGATGCAGCGTCCGCGGCGTCGTTCCAGCCCTTGAACGCGCACACCAGAGCGGGGGCACGAAGTCCGTCCGGGCGGTACTCCCATTGCAGTGGCTGCATCCGACTCACCGTACATCATGGGCTGATGACACCTGACGGGGATACGGTCGTTTCAGTGAGCGGGCTGCGGGCCGGTCAGGGGGTCGACAGCGTGTACGCGTGCACCCGCAAGGACCGCCTGATGACCCGCAACGGGTCCCCGTATCTCGCTCTGGAACTGCGCGACCGCACCGGTGCCGTTCCGGCCCGGGCCTTTCAGAATGCGGACGCGCTCGCCGGCCGCTTTGAGCGCGGTGACGTGGTGCGCGTCCGGGGGCGGGTCGAGCGCTTCCGGGACGAGCTGGTCCTCGAGATCGCCGACATCGCCCGGGCCGACCCTGAGCAGTTTGACCCGTCGCGGTTTCTGCCCACCGCCTACCGTGACCTGGAGGAGCTCGACGGCTTCCTCGAGCACCTCGCCGGTGAGGTGTATGACCCCGGCTATCAGGGGCTGCTGCGGGAGCTGCTCGCCGACCGGGAGCTGCGGGCGCAGTGGCGGCGGGCGCCATGCAGCCGCGCCGGGCACCACGCCTATCTCGGTGGCCTGCTGGAGCACACGGTCGCGGTCGCCACGCTCGCCCATGAGCTCTGCCAGCTGCACCCGGGGCTGAACTCCGATCTGCTGCTCACGGCGGCGATCACCCACGACCTCGGGCGCACCCGGGAGTTCACCTACGGGGCCGAGCTCGGCCTCACCGAGGAGGGGCGGCTGCTCGGTCACCTCGTGATCGGCGAGCGGATGCTGTCGCAGCGCAGCGCCCGGGCGCTCGACGAGGAGCGACGGCTGGCCCTGCTGCACTGCGTGCTCTGCCATCACGGCCCCGGCTCGGCCCCGGGTGGGCGGTTTGCCTCCGCCGAGGCGATGGCGCTGTATCGCCTCAACGCACTCGACGGCTCGGTCAAGGGGGCGCTGGAGCACGGTCTCGGCGCCGACTGAGCTCCGACACGGTGCCGACCGAGCTCTGACACGGCCCCGACTGAGCTCCGACCCGGCGCGGACTAGCCTCGTAGAGAGGCAACGACGAAGGAGTCCCCCGTGGAGATCGAGATCTGGTCAGACGTGGCGTGCCCGTGGTGCTATGTCGGCAAGCGCCGCTTCGAGGCGGCCCTGGCCGAGTTCGAGCACGCCGACGAGGTGCATGTGGTGTGGCGCAGCTTCGAGCTTGATCCCGGCGCTCCCGCAGAGCGCACCGGTGACCGCGCCGAGCACCTGGCCGCCAAGTACGGCATGACGGTGGAGCAGGCGCGCCAAGCCGAGCAGCAGATGACCGACACCGCCGCCGGCGACGGGCTGGACTTCCGCTTTGACATCGCCCGTGGCGGCAACACCTTCGACGCTCACCGGCTCGTGCATCTCGGCCGTCAGCACGGCCTGCAGGACGCCATGAAGGAGCGACTGCTCCGTGCCTATTTCACCGAGGGCCAACTGGTCTCAGACCACGAGACGCTCGTGAGCCTGGCCGTCGAGGTCGGGTTGCCCGAGGACGAGGCGCGTGAGGTGCTGGCCGGCGACCGCTACGCGGACGCGGTCCGAGAGGACGAGCAGGCGGCCGGCGGGCTGGGCATCAGCGCGGTTCCGACGTTCGTCGTCGACCGCGCGCTTGGCGCCTCCGGCGCGCATCCGCCCGAGGCGCTGCTGGGGCTGCTGCGCCAGGGCTGGCAGCGGCGCACGCCGGTGATCGCCGGGCTGAGCGGCGAGGCCTGCGGTCCCGACGGCTGCTAGCTCCGGCGGTTAAACATGGCGCTGGTGGAGGCGCCGGCGGTGGCCGGTGATCTGCCACGGGCCGGGCACGAAGTCGAGCACGAGGTTGACGACCCACACGATCAGCGTCGCCTCGACGAGCGTCCAGAAGCCGTGCACGGCGAAGCCGGTGACGATGTCCCTGGTGATGACGATCATCAGCATCGACACGAAGAACCAGGCGATCCCGAATGTGAGCAGCGCCAGCGGCAGCGTCACCAGCCGCAGCAGCGGCTTCAGCAGCGTGTTGAGCACGCCGAACACGGCCGCGGCGGCCAGCAGCGCGCCGGCCGAGCCGACTGTCACCCCACCGAGCAGGGCGGCGACCACGGCGAGCACCAACGCGTTGGTGAGCCAGGAGATCCCCAGTCGTACAAGCAGCGATGGCTCGTTCATGTCGGCCCCTCGAGTTGGCGTTGTGCTTCCGTGACAGCGTACTCGCCGTCCCGGGTAGCGTGAGAGCGCTCATGGACATCGATCCGTTCACCGCCCAGCACCGCGGCGGCTCAGGGCCGCCGCTCGTCTGTCTGCACGGCTTCACCGACACGTGGCGCACGTGGGATCTCGTCCTGCCGGCGCTGCAGGAGCGCCACGAGGTGCTCGCGGTGACGCTCGCCGGCCACGCCGGCGGACCGCCGATCGACGGTGCGGTCGATGACGACGTCCTCGTCGATGCGGTGGAACAGGCGATGAACGACGCCGGCTTGGACACCGCGCACATCGTCGGCAACTCGCTCGGCGGCTACGTGGCACTGCGGCTCGCCGCCCGGGGACGCGCCCGGACGGTGGTGGCACTCGCCCCCGCCGGCGGCTGGGCGGCGGACGACGAGAGCTTTCGTGAGACCCTGCGCTACTTCGCGATGATGGACCGGCTCGTCAAGGACGCCGCGCCACACGCCGACGAGATCGCCGCCACCCGTGAAGGCCGGCGGCGTGCGACCCAGGCGATCACGACCAACTACGAACACATTCCCGCCGAGCTCGTCGCCCACATGATCCGCGGCGCTGCCTCATGCACGTCGGCGGCGGCACTGATCGAGCACGCGATGGAGCACGGCTGGCCGCTGCGGGCCCAGGACATCGCCTGCCCGGTGCGGATGATCTGGGGCACCGAGGACCAGCTGCTGCGGTGGCCGAGCGCAGCCGAGCGCTTCCGCACTGAGTGGCTGCCCCATGCCGACTGGGTGACGCTCGACGGGATCGGGCACTGCCCACAGCTCGACACTCCGCTCGAGACCGCACAGCTGATCCTCGGGTTCGCCGCCGAGTAGGTCAGGCCGCGGGCCGCGGGCCGCAAGCCGCAAGCCGCGGGCCGCGGGCCCGCGGAGCTACTTGGTGACCGGCATGATCCGCAGCGAGCTCCCCTTCGAGCACGCCGCGAACGGGAACGGCACCAGGCGCGAGGCTCGCTGGTTGGGCGGGAAGACCCGGAACCCCGCCGCGGTCACCGGGCGACAGGCCTTGGGTCCGATCGCGCCGACGTCGACGAGGCCGACGGTTGCCGTGGCCGTCGCCAGCGGAGCCAGGGTGACGGTGGTGATGGGGTGGCCGCTGAGCCGGGTCGCGGCGCCCCCGACCTTGCCGCCGCGGAGGTTGACCGCCGAGACTCCCGGATAGCCGCGCAGGGTGCAGCTGCGTCCGGACAGGTTGGTGAACCGGAGGTCATAGAAGAAGGTGCCCGCGGTCCCGTTGAGGTGGTTGCCGAACCAGATGTCGAGGCCGGCGGTCTGGCAGCTCGGAAGGGCGGCGCCGGCCGGGGCGGTCACGGCGAGCCCGGCAGCGGTCGCGGTGAACGTGGCGAGCGTGGCGGCGAGGGCGAGAAGGCGGTTACGGGTGCGCATGTTGCGCACCCTAGTCCCGGATGTGCCGTCTGTGCAACGGGAGTGTTCCGCAGATGTAAAAAGGCGCCACGAAGGGGGGTGGCACGGGGGTCGTTGGTCGATCTCTCTAGATATGGCACGGAAAATCGACCAACCTGTCGACGTGGCGGTCGCCAGCGTCGCGGTGCGGCAGCATGGCAACGTGACGCGGGCGCAGCTGCTCGCGTTGGGTCTCACCGACGACGGGATCGCGCATCGTGTGCAACGGGGGCGGCTGTTCCGGATTCATCAGGGCGTCTTCTCCGTGGGCCGGATACCGCACACCCCGTTGGAGCGTGCATCAGCGGCGGTGCTGGCGTGCGGTGACGGGTCGCTGCTCAGTCACGCCGGCGCGCTGGCGCTCTGGGGACTGACGAACGCCTGGCCGCACCCGTTCGAGGTGACGGTGACGCAGGGCAAGCGAGTGCCAGCCGGGATCGTCGTGCATCGCTGCCGCGGCCTCACCCGCGCCGACATCGCCAATCAGCTCGGCATACGGGCCACCAGCCTGGCCCGCACGCTGCTCGACTGCGCTCCGGGCACCGACCCGCAACGCATCACGCGGCTGGTCAACGACGCATTGCTGTCGCCCTACCTCACCGAATCACAGCTTGGCTCAGCCGTGGCCCGGTTTGCCCGCCACCCGGGCGTGGCCCTGATACGGCCGCTGATCACCGACTCCCCGGGCGTGACGAAGAGTGAGCTGGAGGATTGCTTCCTTGAGTTCTGCGCCACCTACGGGCTGCCCCGCCCGCTCGTCAACGTGCGCGTTGCCGGCCACGAGGTCGACGCGCTGTTCGTCGCCGAGCGGGTGATCGTCGAACTCGATGGCCGGAGGTACCACCGCAGTGACTCCACCTTCGAGACCGACCGTGACCGCGACGCCGATACTCTGCAAGCCGGCTACCCCACGGTGCGGATCACCCACCGGCGGCTGACGACGGAGCCGGCCCGCGAGGCCGCCCGTTTGCACTCGATCCTCGAGCAGCGGCGGCGATCTCACATCACGCCACCCCCGTGACGTTCAATCCAGACATGACCTCCACCGCGGACAGCCAGCAGGGTGCGGACGGTCGGCAGGGTGCGGACAGCCGGCACGGTGCGGACCGGCAGCAGAATGCGGACAGGCAGCAGCGTCTGGCGCTCGGCGCCGCCCTGCTGACCGTCTGCCTGTGGGCCTCGGCGTTCGTGGGCATCCGGTCCGCCGGCCGTGAGCTCAGCCCGGGGCCGCTGGCGCTGGCGAGGCTGCTCGTCGCCGCGCTGGCGCTCGGGCTGATCATGCTCATCCGGCGGGAGCCGGGCGTCCGCCGGGCCGGCGTGCTCGGCACCGCGGTCTGCGGGGTGCTCTGGTTTGGCGCCTACAACGTGGCGCTCAACGCCGCGGAGCGGCGGGTGGATGCGGGGGTTGCCTCGCTGCTGGTCAACGTCGGCCCGGTGTTCATCGCCATCCTCGCCGGCGTCGTGCTCAAGGAGGGCCTCGGACGGACGCTCCCGGCCGGCTGCGCGGTGGCGTTCGCCGGCGTGGGGCTGATCGCGTTCTCGACGTCCCGTCACGGGGTGAGCGCCTCCTGGGGGGCGGTGCTGTGCATCGTCGCCGCGCTCGTCTACGCCGCCGGAGTGGTGGCCCAGAAGCCGGCCCTGCGCCACGGCTCACCGCTGGCGGTCACGTGGCTGGCCTGCACGATCGGCGCGGCCTGCTGTCTGCCGTTCGGGCCTTCGCTCGGGCACGAGCTCGGGCAAGCCGGGGCGGGAGCGATCGCCTGGACGGTGTATCTCGGCCTCGTCCCCACCGCGATCGGCTTCTCCACCTGGGCCTACGCGCTGGCGCGGACCGACGCCGGTCGGCTGGGCTCCACGACCTATCTGGTGCCGCCGATCGCCGTGCTGCTCGGTTGGATGATGCTCGGGGAGGTCCCGCCGCTGCTCGCGCTGCCGGGCGGGATCCTGTGCCTGGCCGGGGTGGCGCTGGCCCGCTGGCGGCCGCGCTCGACGGGTCCGCGCCGCGCGCGCCGTGGGCTGCGCGGAGGGCTCGCCGCCGAGCCGGGGGCGGCTACCCTCGACCCCGATGGCAGCTGAAACCAAACGTGTGGCGATCATCGGGGCGGGCCCGTCGGGCTTCTACGCCGCCGACCAGCTGCTCAAGGCCGGCTTCGGAGTCGACCTCTATGACGCCCTGCCGACGCCGTTCGGCCTCGTGCGCGCGGGCGTCGCGCCCGACCACCCGAAGATCAAGTCGGTCACCCGGGTGTACGCCAAGACCGCGATGCATGAGGCGTTCCGGTTCTTCGGTGGTGTGTCGCTCGGCACCGACGTGTCCCGGGAGGAGCTGACCAGCCGTTACGCCGCGGTCGTGTACGCGATCGGGACCTCGACCGACAACCGCCTGGGGATCCCCGGAGAGAACCGGCCGGGCTCGCATCCGGCGACCGAGTTCGTCGCCTGGTACAACGGCCACCCGCACTTCGCCGACCAGATGTTCAACCTCAACGGGGGGCGCGCGGTCGTGATCGGCAACGGCAACGTCGCGATCGACGTGGCCCGGATGCTCGTGCTCGACCCGGCTGAGCTGGCTCCGACCGACACCGCCGACCATGCGATCAACGCGTTCGGCATGGCGGGCGTGACCGAGGTGGTTCTCGTCGGGCGCCGCGGGCCGGCCGAGGCGGCGTTCACCAACCCGGAGCTGCGTGAGCTGGGCGAGCTTGAGCGCGCCGACGTGATTGTCGATCCGGCGCAGGTGGCCGATGTCGTCGAGCCCGAGGAACCGACCAAGCGGCGCAACGTCGAGATCCTGCGTGACTACGCGCACCGGACCCCGGCGGGCAAGTCCCACCGGCTGGAGCTGCGCTTCCTGCGCTCGCCGCTGGAGATCCTGGGCGAAGGCGAGGACGGCCCGGTGACCGGAGTCCGCCTGGGGATCAACCGGCTCATGGTCGGCGACGACGGGCGCGTGCGGGCCGAGGCGACCGGCGAGGAGGAGATCATTGAGTGCGGCCTCGTGCTGCGGTCGATCGGCTACCGCGGGACGCCGCTGGCCGGGATTCCGTTCGAGGACAGCCGCGGTCTGATCCGCAACGCCGGCGGGCGCGTCATCGACGAGACCGGTGAAACCTGCCCCGGGGAGTACGTCGTGGGGTGGATCAAGCGCGGTCCGTCGGGCGTGATCGGCACCAACAAGAAGGATGCCGCTGACACGGTGGCGCGGATCCTGGAGGACGAGCAGGACGGTGCGCTGCCCGCGCCCGACGCCGAACTCGGTGACGCGGAGGCGATCGCCGCCTGGCTGACAGAGCGGGTCGGGGGCGTCGTGACCTGGGAGGGCTGGGAGGCGATCGACGCCCATGAGTCTGCGCTTGGCCAGCCGACCGGCCGTCCGCGGGTCAAGCTCGTGCGGCTGGCTGACCTTGTGGCGGCCAGTCGCTCGCGGCCGAGCTGAGACCGAGCTGGAAAATCCCCGTTTCTGGACGGGCGTGGCCACTGCGCCATAGAGTCAACCGATGGCTGAGATCCCGATCACGCTCCTGCCCGGCGGAAAGGCGATGGTCCGCCTCGGCGACGCCGAGATCCGTGACTCGGTCGCCCTCGGTGAACACGACGAGGCCGACCGCATCCCGACGCTCGACTCGCTCGTGCTGCACTTCGACTTCTACGGGCGGCTGACCGCCATCGAGGTCACCGACTCGTCGGGCTCGGTGCTGCCGCCGGCGCTTCTGGACGAGTAGGCAGGCCACGCAGCACCGCGATCGGCTCGCCGCCACGGCCGACGCTGTCTGACTCCCGCGTCAGTCCGATCGCCTGCGCCACTCCCAGGGAGGCGGCGTTGCCGGGGGCGATCCGGGCCACCACGCTCGGCGCGCGGACCCGGCCAAACGCCTCGTCGCGCACGACGGCGGCGCCCTCCCGGGCCAGGCCGCGGCCCCACGCTTCAGGAGCCAGCCACCAGCCGATCTCGTACTCGCCGGGGTCGATGCCCGCGCCCTCGCCGGCGAAGTTGAGCGCGATCAGGCCGACCGCGCGGCCCTCCTGCACGGCGACGCGCCAGCCGAAGTCGTGTTGGGCCCAGTGGGCGAGGTTGCGGGCGTGCACGTCATGGACCCGGGCATCGCTCCACGTCGTGCCGTCGCCGATGAAGCGCACCACCGCCGGGGTGCGGGCCAGCGCCCCGAACATCGCCAGATGCGAGTCGGACCACGGTTCGAGACGCAGGCGCTCGGTGAACAGGGTCTCGGCCATAGGTCGTTGACCTTAGCCCCGGAGGCGCGGTAGTCAGACCACTAGGCTCACCTGCCGTGAGACGGCTCGGCCCGGCCATGGAGGTGCGCGACTTTCGCTTCTGGTGGTTCGCCGTGCTGGCCATGTGGACGAGCCTGCAGATGCTTGAAGTGTCGATCGGCTGGGAGGTCTACAGCCAGCACCGCAGCGCGCTCGACCTCGGCTGGATCGGCCTGGCCGAGTTCGTGCCGATGTTCGTGCTCGCGCTCCCCGCCGGTCAGGCCGCCGACCGGCTGCCGCGGCGGGCGGTGTTCGCCGGTGCGCTGCTGGTCGGCGCCGCCGTCGGGCTGGGGCTGGCGCTGCTCAGCGCGTCGGGCGACACCGCGGTGGCGCCGTACCTGGCGCTGGCGGTGGGCGCTGGGATCTCGATGGCGTTCGGCAGCCCGTCGGCCCGGGCGATGCCCCCCACCCTAGTCGGACCCGAGCTGCTCTCCAGCGCGATGACCCTGCGCAGCATCGCCTCCCAGACGGGGATGGTCGTCGGCCCGGCGCTCGGCGGGCTGCTCTACGGCCTCTCCCCGTCGGTCGTGTACCTGGTGGCGGCTGGCTGCTGCGTCGCCGCCACCGGTTGCGTGCTCGCCATGCGTCCGGCCGCTGCCGCCGATCCCGCGGCCGGCCGGTCTGCGTCCGCCGGCGACCCCAGGGCGGGAATCCCGCCAACGGCCAGCACCGAAAGCGTCCTGGAGGGGCTGCGGTTCGTGCGCCATACCCAGATCCTGCTCGGTGCGATCCTGCTCGACCTGCTGGCGGTGCTGTTCGGCGGCGCGGTGGCGCTGCTGCCGATCTTCGCGCGGAGCATCCTGCACGTGGGCTCCACCGGGCTGGGGATCCTGCGCGCCGCCCCGGCGGTCGGGGCGCTGCTCGCCGCGGCGGTCATCACCCGCCGGCCGATCGCCGGCCGGGCCGGCCGGTTGCTGCTCACCGTCGTGCTGCTGTACGGGCTCAGCATGGTCGTCTTCGGCCTGTCACGCAGCTATGTGCTGTCGCTGGCGGCGCTCGGGGTCAGCGGGTTCGTCGACCTCTACAGCATGAACATCCGCTCCACGACGGTCGCGCTGGCCAGCCCCGACCGGTTGCGCGGCCGCGTCAACGCCGTGGAGATGGTGTTCATCAGCGCGTCCAACCAGCTCGGCGCGTTCGAGTCCGGCGTCGCCGCCGCGCTCGTCGGCGCCGTCCCGGCGGTCGTCGGCGGCGGAGTGATCACGATGCTGATCGCCGTCGGGTGGGGGCGGCTGTTCCCGGCGCTGGCCCGGGTCGATCGGCTGGAGCAGATTCGTCCACCCGGCCAGGCGGTCGAGGCGGGCGCCTGAGCGCTCCGAGGCGGGCGCCTGAGCCCCCGCATTCACCACTTGTAGGGCAGGAACTTCCCGTCGAGAGTGATCCGCACCCGGTCGCCGTCCTCGTGCTCGACGCGGGTGATGTCGGCGTTGAAGCTGATCGCGCTCATGATCCCGTCGCCGAAGTCCTCGTGGATCAGCTCCTTGAACGCCGGGCCATAGACCTGCAGCACCTCATAGAGGCGGTAGATCGTTGGGTCGGTCGGCACCGGGGATTCCAGCGCGCCGCGCATCGGTACCTCGGTGAGCAGCGCCGTGACCTCGGCACCCTCCAGTTCGAGCAGGTCGACCAGTGCCGCTGCGCTGTCGGCGTCGAACGGATGCTGGCCGAGCAGGGCCGCGGTCGTCCACACCCGGTCGCGGCCGATTCTCCGGGCAATCTCGGTGAACGTCAGCCGGTGGCGGCGCTTGGCGCTGAGGATCTGCTGGGTGAGCTGCGCGCGGGTCATGCCGGCTGCGAGGCTACCCGCCCGCTGAACATGTAATCGGCCGGGTCAAAGGTGCGGGTGCGCTGCATGTACTCGGTCATGTAGCCCGGCCAGTTGGCGACGTTGCGCCCCCGGCCGTCCTGATACCAGGAATCGCAGTCGATCCAGGCGGTCCCGGCAAAGCGCGACTGCAGCGCCCGGTCAGAGGCGGCCTCGACCTCGCGACGCACCTCGAGCAGCCCGCCCCCGCTGTCTGAGATGTACTCCAGCGCCTGGCGGATGTAGGCCGCCTGGGCCTCGAGGTAGAGGATGATCGATCCGCCCGAGGTGTTCGTGTTGGGTCCGTAGAGGAAGAACAGCGACGGGAAGCCCGGGACCGAGACCCCGAGATGCGCGTGGGCGCCCTCGGACCATGTGTCGGCCAGGCTGACGCCGTCGGTGCCGAGCACCTCCATCGGCGCGACGAACCGGGAGACCTGAAAGCCGGTGCTCCAGATGATGCAATCGGCGTCGTGACGCGTCCCGTCGGCGGTGCGCACGCCGGTCTCGGTCACCTCGGTGATCGGCTCGGTGATCAGCGTGACGTTCGGACGGGTGAGCGTCGGGAGGTAATGGGAGCTGAACAGAACCCGCTTGCAGCCGAACGTGTAGTCGGGCCATATCTTGGCCCTGAGCTCCGGGTCGGGAACCTGACGGCGCATGAACGTCTCAGAGCGCAGCGCCATCGTGCGCCCGATCGTGCGCGGGTGGCGGATCGAGGCGGTCAAGGTCTCCAGCAGGGCGAAGAGCAGCGCCCGGCGCAGCGGCTGGAGCCCGGGGGTGCGGCGGATCAGTGCCCGCAGACGCGGGGGGTAAACGTGGTTGTGGCGCGGCAGCATCCAGTTGGGGGTGCGCTGAAAGACGGTCAGGTGCCCGGCGCTGCGCGCGACCTCGGGGACGAACTGCACCGCGCTGGCGCCGGTCCCCACGACCGCCACCCGCTTGCCGGACAGGTCGTAGTCGTGGTCCCAGCGGGCCGAGTGGAAGCTGTGGCCGGCGAATTGCTCGCGCCCCGGGATCGCCGGGAACGCGGGTCGGTTGAGCTGGCCGACGGCCGACAGCACCGCGTCCGCGTCGTAGCTTGAGCCGTCACGCGTCGTCACTCTCCAACGGCCTGCGGATTCGTCGAGTTCGCAGCGGCTGACCTCCTGGGAGAAGCGGATCAGCGGCCGGATCCCGTACCGGTCGGCCACCTCCTGCAGGTAGTCCAGGATCTCGTCCTGCGGCGAGCACAGCCGCGACCAGTCACGCCGCTGGGCGAACGAGAACGAGTACATGTGGCTGGCCACGTCGCAGGCCGCGCCCGGATAGGTGTTGTAGAACCACGTCCCGCCCAGGTCAGGGGCGGCCTCGAGGATGGTGATGTTCTCAAACCCGTGGCGGCGGCATTCGATGGCGGCTGCGATCCCCCCGAATCCCGCGCCGATGATGATGATCTTCAGAGAGCGTGGCGCCATGCCGGTCCGTCGCCATCATCGCAAAGCCGCGGCCGTTCATGGCGCGAGCGTGAGATGCTCTGGGCAGACCGACGACAGGAGACGCGCAGACCAATGGCAGCGGTGGATGGATTTGAGACGGTGGAGATCGCTTCGCCGGGGGGTCGGGTGCGGGCGCAGTTCGTGCCGGGCGCCAACCTGCTGTGCCATTCGCTGACCCACGACGGGGGCGAGCTCCTCCACGCCGGGCACGGTGTCCGCGCCTACGCCGAGCGGGGCAAGACGATGGGCATCCCGCTGCTGTACCCGTGGGCCAACCGCCTGGCCGGCCCGGGCTACGCGGCGGCGGGGAAGCGGGTGAACCTGCCGACGCCCGCCGGGCGCTACGCGCTTGACCCCAACGGCCTGCCCATCCACGGCGCCCTCCCCGGCCTGCTGGGCTGGCAGGTGCAGGCCGCCGGGGGCAGCGACCGGCTCAGCGCGACGCTGCAGTGGGACAGGCCGCAGCTGCTGGAGCTGTTCCCGTTCGTTCATGAGCTCCGCTGTGATGCGGTCGTCACCGACACCGGCCTTGAACTGGCGAGCACCGTGACCGCGACCGGAGAGGACGCGGTGCCGGTCTCGTTCGGCTATCACCCGTATCTCGTCGCGCCCGGCGAGCGCCCGCGGCCCCATTGGCGGGTGAGTCTGGGAGCGACCGAGCGCCTGCTCGCCGATGACCGGATGATCCCCACCGGGGCCCGGGAGCCACTGGCGCACACCGAATTCACCCTCGGCGAGCAGAGTTGGGACGACGGGCTGGCCGGCCTGTCGGACCCGGCGGAGTTCTCGGTGTCGGCGGGTGGCCAGAAGCTGATCGCCCGGTTTGAGGAGGGGTACCGCTTCGCCCAGGTGTATGCGCCCCCGGGGCAGGATTTCATCTGCTTTGAGCCGATGACGGCCCCGACCAACGCCCTGGCCGGCAGCGACGCCCTGCCGGTGGTGGCGCCCGGTGAGCAGTACCGTGCGCGGTGGCGCGTCACCGTCGCCGCCGAGCACTGACCTGATCTGAAGAAGGACACGAGGAGAGCGGATGGATCTGACCTTCAGTGAGCCCGAGCTGGCGTTTCGTGATGAGCTGCGGGCCTGGTTTGCGGCCCACGACCCGGGAGCCGAGCCCGAGCGCGACGAGGATGCGCACTACGCCTGGCGGCGTGATTTTCAGCGCGAGCTGGCCGGCGATGGCTGGGCGGCGGTTCACTGGCCGCCGGAGTACGGCGGCCGCGGAGCGACGATGACCCAGTCGGCGATCTTCTTCGAGGAGCTTGGGCGCTCCGGTGCGCCGCTGCCGGCCAACGTGCTCGGGCTCCTGCTCGCCGGGCCGACGATCATGACCTGGGGCACGCCCGAGCAGAAGGAGCGCTACCTCACCCCGATCCTCACCGCCGAGGAGATCTGGTGCCAGGGGTTCTCCGAGCCCGATGCCGGCTCTGATCTGGCCAGCCTCAAGACCCGGGCGGTCAAGGACGGCGATGACTGGGTGGTGACCGGCCAGAAGGTGTGGACGAGCGGTGCCCAGTACTCGAAGTGGTGCATGCTCGTCGCGCGGACCGACACCGAAGTGGCCAAGCACAAGGGCCTGACCTACTTCCTGATGGACATGGAGCAGGAGGCGGTCCAGGTCCGGCCGCTGCGCCAGATCACCGGGGAGAACGAGTTCAACGAGCTGTTCATCGACGGTGCCCGGATCCCCGACGTCAACGTCCTTGGCGGCGTCGGCAACGGGTGGAAGGTCGCGCTGACGACGCTGATGAACGAGCGCGCGGGCCTGGCCTTCTTCCTTCAGGTCCGCCTGCGCCAGCTGCTCGACCGCCTCATCTCCGAGGCGGCGGCGCGGGGCCTGCTCGACGACCCGGTCGTCGCCGACCGGCTCGGCGAGATGCACCTCAAGGCCGAGGTGCTGCGGCTCACCGCCTACCGCGGGCTGACCGCGATCGAGAAGTACGGCCAGCCCGGCCCGGAGGGCTCGCTGACCAAGTGGATGTGGTCCGAAACCAACCAGCAGCTCACGCAACTCGCCGCCGACCTGCTCGGCCCGGCGGCGCTCACCGCCGGCGGCCGCTGGTCCTATGAGCTGCTGCGCGCCCGCGGCAACTCGATCGAGGGCGGAACCACCGAGGTGCTCAAGAACATCGTCGCCGAGCGGGTGCTCGGTCTGCCCAAGGCCCGATAGGAGGCGCGGAATGGACTTCGACCTGACCGAGGACCAGAAGGAGATCAAGAACGTCGCCCGGGAGCTGCTCGGAGCGCGCTCGCCGTTTGCCAAGGTGCGCGAAGCCGCGCTGGCCGGGCAGTACGACGCCGCGCTGTGGGCCGAGATCATCGAGCTCGGCTGGCCGGGGATCGCGGTTGCCGAGCAGTACGGCGGCCAGGGGCTCGGTGCCGTCGAGTTGGCCGTGCTGCTGGAGGAGCTCGGCTACGCCTGCGCCGCGGTGCCGTTTCTGTCGACTGCGCTCGCCGCGGCGGCGATCCAGTCCGGCGGCACCGATGAGCAACGTGAACGCTGGCTGCCGGGCCTGGTGTCCGGTGAGGTGCGGGCCGGTCTCGGCACCCCGGAGCTGCTCGTCGATGGCCACGGCGCCGACATCGTGGTGCTGATCGGCGCCGACGGGGCCCGTCTCCTGGCCGGTCCCGGCGCCCAGCCGCTGACGGCGATCGACCCCACCCGCCGTTTCGCCACGCTGTCGGGCGATGGCGACACCGAGCCTCTCGGCGAGCCGGTGGCCGACCGCATCCGCGCCGGGATCGCGGCCGAGGTCGTCGGGGTCTGCCAGCGCGGCCTGGAGATGACGCTCGACTACGTCAAGGAACGCAAGCAGTTCGGGGTTCCGGTCGGCTCCTTCCAGGCGGTCGCGCATCGCTGTGCCCAGATGCTGCTGCACACCGAGAGCGCGCGGTCGACCGCGTACTACGCAGCCTGGGCTGCCGAGGCCGACCCCGAACGGCTCGGCGAGGCGGGGGCGCTGGCAGCGGCGGCCGGTGCGACCGCCGCCCGCGAGGTCGCGGCCTCGGCGATCCAGGCCCACGGCGGTATCGGGTTCACCTGGGAGGCCGATGTGCACTGGCTCTACAAGCGCGGCGAGGTCGACCGGGCGCTGCTCGGGGGCGCCAAGCGCCACCATGCCGCGCTCGCCCGGGCGGCGGCGCAGCGCCTGACGGTCACGGCTTCCTGACACTGCGGCGGTGGGCGGGATTGCAGGATCCGTGGCGGCGTGACTCCGGTGACAGGGAACTGAGACGCGGTGCCGAACTGCCTCGTGACCGCGAGCCCCAAGGAGTCATCATGAGCTACTTCCACCGACCGGCCGCCGGGCTCGAGGAGCCCGAGGCACCACAAGAGCCGCCGAAGTCGCCGTTTGCCGACGTGGCGGGCCGGTTCGCCAACTGGATCTCCGGCGTCGAGCGGATGCCCGACGACGGGTACGCCGAGTCGGAGGGCGCCCCGGCGGGCGACCCCATGCGCGAGCTGAGCCCGGGACCCGGCGCCGAGGAGCCATCCCGCTTCCCGGTGGCGCCGTTCGGCTACAGCCGGGCCGCGGTCGAGGAGCACATCATCGGCCTGGAGCGTGAGATCGCCGAGCTGCGCGCTCGTGAACCTGAGCCGATGTCGATCAACGAGGAGCTGGAGCGCATCGGCGAGCAGACCGCGTCGATCCTCGTCGTCGCCCATGACAAGGCCCACGAGACGACGCGGCTGGCCCAGGAGCAGGCCGAGCGCTGCGTCGCCGACGCCGCCGCCAACGCGGTGGCGATCACCAACAACGCCAAGCAGCGTCTGCGCGAGCTCGACAGCGAGACCGACTCGGTGTGGCGTGAGCGCGAGCGACTGCTCGAGGACGTGCGCCGCGTGTCATCGGCTCTGGTCACGCTCGCCGACGACGCATCGGCGCGGTTCCCGGCGGCCGAGCCGTCACCGACCACCGTCTTCCCGATCGCGGCCGGCCATGATGCCGGCTCAGAGCCGCAGGCGACGGTCAGGTTCACACCGACGGCCGACGACGCAGAGGCTGTCGATCCGCAGGCGACGGTCGCCTTCTCGCCCGGGTACGAGGAGGACGATGATCATGAGCCCCCGGTGGCGGCGTCCGGGGATACGGGCAGCTGGCTGACCGGCCTGGAGCCCCCGGAGCCCCCGGCGCCCGCCGGGTAGAACCGGGCCGATCATGACGGGAGCCGGCGCGGTGACCCGCCGTGCCGGCGGAGGCCGGGAAGCGATCGCGGTCGGAACCCTGACGCTTGGGGCGGCCGTGATCCGGGTGCCGACGCTCGGCGTGCAGAGCTTCTGGCTCGACGAGGGCTACACCGAGCGGCTACTGCGCATGTCGTTCGGCGGGATGCTGCACGCGATCCCGCAGACGGAGTCGACGCCGCCGGTCTACTACGCGCTGGCGTGGGTGTGGGTTCGGCTGTTCGGCCACTCCGAGTTCGGGCTGCGCTCCCTGTCGGCGCTGGCCGGGATCCTCACCGTTCCGGTCGCCTACGCGCTCGCTCGCCGGCTGGCCGGCCCGCGAGCGGCGGTCATCGCCGGGCTGCTGGTGGCGGTCTCGCCACTGCTCATCTGGTTCTCGCAGGAGGCCCGGGCCTACGCGCTTGCGACCCTGCTGGGCACCCTCAGCGTGCTGTGTCTCGTCGCGTGGCGGCAGGAGGGGGGATGGCGGTGGGCGGCCGGCTGGGGGCTGGCCGCCGCGCTGGGCCTCGCCACCCATTATTTCGTGGCATTCGTCGTCGCCGGTGAGCTGGCGCTGCTGTGGTGGCGGCCCGACGCCGCACGGAGGGGTCGAGCGGTGGCGACCGCCGCGGTGGCGGCGACCGCTGTCGCGCTCATACCCCTGGCACTCGCCCAGCGCGGCACCGGCCACGCTGATTACATCGCCCAGGGGAGCCTCGCAACGCGCGTGATTCAGGTCCCCAAACAGCTGCTGGTCGGTTACGCCAGCCCCCACCAGCTGATCACCGCGTTGGTCGGGGCCCTGCTCATCCTCGGCGGCGCGCTGTGGCCGTTGGCCCGGGGCGGTCCGGCCGCCCGGCAGGCGCGCGTGCCACTGGCCATAGGACTGACCGCCGTGCTGGCGCCGGTCGGGCTGGCGCTGGTCGGCATCGACTTCCTGGATACCCGCAATCTGCTGCCGGCGCTGCCGGTGCTCTACGTCGCGGCGGCGATCGGACTCGCGGCCTGGCGGGCCCCGGTGGGGGCCGCGCTCACCGGCACGCTGGCGGTGCTGTGCCTGGTCGTCGTCGGTGCCGTCGAGGCCGACGCTCGCTATCAGCGCGTCGACTGGCGTGACGCCGGAGCGGCCGCCGGTTCTGCGGTCGGGCCGAAGGCGATCGTCGTGAGCCCCGGCTCGGGCCTGATCCCGCTGCAGGTCTACCTGCCGAGGTTGCGCACGCTGTCAGGTGCGGCCACCGTACGTGAGCTGGACGTGATCGCGGTCGGCGCCCAGGTGACCGGTGGGGGGATCGGTACGCCGCCGCGCCTGTCGGCCCCGCTGCCGGTGCCGGCGGGCTTTCGCCTGGTGCGGGCGGTCGCCGCATCGACCTACACCGTGCTGCGGTATCGCTCGGCGGCGCCGGTGACGGTGACCCCGGCGTCGCTGGCCGGCGTCCACCTCGGGCAGACGGGCTCCCTGGCGCTGTTGGAGCCCGCGGCAGCGGGCAAACCAGGTTCGTCCCCGCAAACTCCGTGAAAAACGCTCTTCAGCTCCGACCCGGTTCGGTCGAAACATTAGGGGCATGCCACGCCCGACGGCGCCCGAAAACCCAGCTGACCCGGACCGCGAGCGGCGCCCGCTGCTCCGTGACCGGCAGTTCGCCGACGCGCAGGCGCTCACCGGAGCCGGCTCGTGGAGCCGTGATCTGAGCACCGACCGCTCGCTGTGGAGCGAGGAGACGTGCCGGATCTTCGGCCAGCCGCCCGGGTTCTCGCCGACCTTCGAGGAGGTCATCGCGCTCGTTCACCCGGAGGACCGCGACCGGGTCCGCGCCGATCTCAGCGGGCCGCGCGCAGGGCAGCGGGTGGAGACGACCTACCGGATCGTGCGTCCCGACGGCATGGTCCGACACGTCCTGGGGTGCAGCTACGGCCGCGCCGAGCACGGCGAGGCGATCGACTACGTGTACGGCTCCATCCAGGACGTGACCGAGCGCCACGCCGCCGAGACCGCCCGTCACGAGGCGCAGGAGCTGTTCGAGACCGCGTTCTCCCAGGCGCCGATCGGCATGGGGCTCGTCGGACTCGACGGTCGCTGGATGAAGGTCAACGCGGCGCTGTGCGAGATCACCGGCTACAGCGAGGAGGAGATGCTCAGCCGCACCTATCGCGAAATGAGCCACTTCGACCCCACCAGCGGCGACGCCGAACGCATCACCGAACTGCTCGCCGGGGAGATCGCCAGCTATCAGCTGGAGAAGCGCTACGTGCGCCCCTCCGGCGAGCTGGTCTGGGTGCTGGTCTCGGTCTCGCTGGTCCGTGACGCCGCCGGCGAACCCCGCCATTACGTCGCCCAGATCGCCGACGTCAACCAGCGCAAGCTTGCCGAGAGCCGTCTGCAGCAGGCCGAGGCCGAGGCCCGGACCGAGCGTGACCACGCCACCGCCATCATCGCCGCCATGGGCGAGGGGTATGCCCTCACCCTCGGCGGCGAGATCAAGGCCGTCAACGAGGCGATGTGCGAGCTGACGGGCTTCAGCGCCGATGAGCTCGTGGGGACCCAGGCGCCGTTCCCGTTCTGGCCCCCGGAACATCTGGAGGCCAACGAGGCGGTGCTCGCCGAGATCATCGCCAACGGCGGCGGCCGCGGCGAGGTGACCTTCATGCGCGCCGACGGCGATCGCTTCGAGGCTGAGATCACCACCCGCCCGGCCCAGATCCACGAGGGCCGGGCGCTCGGATATGTCAACACGGTCCGTGATGTGAGCTCTCAGAAGCGCTACCAGCGTGAACTCGAGCGTCTCGCCCGCACCGACACCCTCACCGGCCTGTCCAATCGGCTTGTCCTGCAGGAGGCGCTCGGCCGTGAGGCCCAGCGGCGCCCCGACGGCGACGGGCGGCTGGCGCTCGTGCTGCTCGACGTCGACGAGTTCAAGCAGGTCAACGACGCGCTCGGTCATCCGGCCGGCGACGCCGTGCTCATCGAGGTGGCCCGACGGCTGGAGCGCACGGTGCGGGCCGGAGAGGTCCTGGCCCGCGTCGGCGGGGAGGAGTTCGCCTGGCTGCTTCCGGCTTCCAGCGCCGACGAGGCAATCGCCGCCGCCGACCGTGCCCGCTCGGTGATCGCATCGGAGCCGTTCGGTGCCGCCGGCCGGCTGACGGTGTCGGCCGGCGTCGCGCTGCTGCCCACGCCGACCGAGGGCGACCGCCTCTACCGGCTGGCCGATCGCGCTCTCTACGCCGCCAAGCAGAGCGGCCGGGACCGCACCTGCTGTGAGTCACAGACCGCGGGCGGAGCCGGCGCGTTACTCGCTGGCGCCGTCTGACCCTGACCCAGGCCCTCCACCGGGCGTCGGTGGCACATGGCGCCGCTCAGGTGACGCCGGCGCTCTCCTGGACACGCTCGTGGACGAACTGCAGCTTGTCGATCACCGCGGTGGCGAGCGTGAACGGGTACAGGTCATCGCGCCCCATGCTGCGGTTGACCGCATTGAGCGCGTAGGTGAGCGGCAGCCAGTTGTCGAGCACCTCGGCAAAGCCCCGGTCCCCGGCCTCGGGCTGGGGGGTCGCCTTGAGCGAGCGATCGAGCGTCACCGCTCGCGGCCCGCGGACCGTCACCCCGTACTCGGCCGCGGTCTGCAGCGTGTCGCGGATGTGGAGGTAGTGGGCGAACGTCTCGGCCCAGTCCTCCCAGGGGTGCATGGTCGCGTAGGCGCTGACGTACTGCTGGGGCCAGTCGGCCGGTGCGCCCTGTGCGTAGTGGCGATCGAGCGCCGCGCCGTAGTCGGCGCGCTCGTTGCCGAACAGCGCCCGGCACCGCTCCCACGCCTGATCGTCGAGTAGAAGCGGCTGGAAGTAGTGGGCGAGCTCGTGGCGCAGGTGGCCGAGCAGCGTGCGGTAGGGCTCCCCGAGCTCGGCGCGCCGGGCCTCCCGGCTGGCGTCGTCGGACTCGGCGAGGTCGATCGTGATGACACCGTCGGCGTGGCCGGTGGCGACCGGCTCATCACGTGAGGACAGCAGGTCGAAGCGCAGCCGGTCGGGGGTGACGCCGGGCAGCCCGAGGTCGAGCAGCTGCATCACCACGCGCCGTTTGGCCGCCTCGGCGGCGGCGAATGCCGCCAGGCCGGCGTCGTCACCGTCGGCCGGACGGGTCCGGGTCAACTCGCAGGACCGACACAGACGCCCCGGAGCGCTCACCATCCAGTTGCACTTGGCCAGCTTGGCGTTGGCGCAGCGATACCGGCCCGTGGCCGCGTCGCCCTCCAGCGCGACGAGGTCGAGCTCCTCGGGAACGAAACCCAGCTCGGTGGAGCAGTTCAGGCACAGCGAGTTCTCAAAGAACACGAGATGACCGCAGTGGCCGCAGGCATAGGAGAGCATCGCGCCGACGATAGGAGGTCTGGTTGCCGCCCCGGCGGACAGGTCACTACGCTCGGCGCCATGAGCTCACCCGCCTCGCATCGTGACCTCGATCAGATCCTGCAGGGGGCTGTCGCGTCCGGAGCGGTGCCCAATGTCGTCGCGGTCGCCGCCGATCGGGACGGCGTCGTCTATGAGGGTGCTGCCGGGCCTCGTGCCCCCGGCAGTTCGGACCCGGTCGGCGTCGACAGCCGGTTTCGCATCATGTCGATGACCAAGATGGTCGTCACCGTGGCAGCGCTCGTGCTCGCCGAGCAGTTCAAGCTCGATCTCGACGCCCCGGTGGAGGAATATTGCCCTGAGTTCGCCGATCTTGCGGTGCTCGAGCGCATCGAGGCTGGCCGGCCCGTCGAGCGCGCCCCGGCGGCCAAGGCGACGGTCAAACAGCTCGTGACCCACACGAGCGGTCTCGGCTACTGGTTCTGGAACGATCTCATCCTTGAATGGGAGCGCGCCACGGGCACGCCGCCGGTGATGTCGGGCGCAGCGGCGGTACTCACGACACCGCTCGCCTGTGATCCCGGCACGGCATTCGTCTACGGGCTCGGCACCGACTGGCTGGGCAAGGTGGTCGAGGCGGTGTGGGGCCATCCGCTGCCTGACGCGGTCAGCACGCTGGTCACCGGTCCACTTGAGATGAACGCGACCTCGTTCACGCTGTCCGAATCCGAGCGCGGGGCGGTCGTGCCGGTCCATCTGCAGGCCGCCGAGGGTGGCTGGGCGGCGAGCGAGATCGACCTGCCGGCGTCGCCCGACTACTGGTCGGGCGGCCACGGTCTGTACTCGACGCCGCGTGACTACCTGACCTTTCAACGGATGCTGCTCGGCGACGGCACCTCCCCGGACGGCACCATCGTGCTGAAGCCGGAGACCGTTGCGGCCGCGTTTGCGGACCAGATCGCTCCGCTGGGGTTCCCAGCCGAGATCGCATCCGCGGACCCCGCCTCGACCTACGGGCTGAGCGTCGGCCCCGATCACAGCTGGGGCCACGGGTTGCTGATCAACCTCGCAGACCAGCCGGGGCGCCGGCGCGCGGGCAGCGGCGCCTGGGCGGGGTTCTTCAACACCCATTTCTGGGTCGACCGCGCGGCCGGTCTCACCGCGGCCATCTACGCGCAACTGCTCCCGTTCCTCTCACCGGGGGCCGTGACCGTGTATGAGGACTTCGAGGCCGCGCTGTATGCGTCGCTGTGAGTGCCACGCCCGGGCGGGGCGGCGCGTGACCGGCTCGGGCGCCCTGTGACATCGCGGGCGGCCGCGCTGCTCGGGCTGGCCGGGTCGCTGCTCGTCGCCTACGCCGCCCCGCGGGCGCTCGACGACCGGGTCGTCGGCTGGTGGTACCGGCCGGGCTTCCCCGCCGGTCAGGGCACGAGCCTCGTGCTGGTGTGGGTGGGGATGATCGTGCTGGCGCTCGCGTGGCTGGCGCTCGGGCGCGAACTCGCGTCCGAGCGAGCGCTGATGGGCATCGCAGTCGCCTGGGCGCTGCCGCTCGCCCTCGGGCCGCCGCTGTTCAGCCGCGATGTCTACAGCTACCTGGCCCAGGGCACGATCCTGCACCTCGGCCATAGCCCGTACCACAGCGCGCCGGCGCTGCTGGCGGGCCTCGGGCACCGCCATGTGCTCGCTGCCGTGTCGCCGTTCTGGCGGTCCACGACGGCTCCGTACGGACCGCTGTTCCTGGGCCTGGTCAGCCTCGTGGTCGGGGCGGTCGGCTCCCATCTGGTGGCCGGCGTGCTGCTCACCCGGCTGGTGAGCGCGGTCGGCTTCGTGCTGCTCGCCGTCGCCATGCCGAGGCTGGCGCGGGCGATGGGCGGTGACCCGCGCCGGGCGCTGTGGCTCGTGCTGCTCAGCCCGCTGATGATGCTCCAGCTCGTTTCGGCGGTCCACAACGACCTGCTGATGGCCGGGCTGCTCGCGCTCGGGGTCGCCGTCGCGCTTCGGGGGCACCCTCTGCAGGGGATCGCGCTGTGTGCGCTGGCCGCCACCGTCAAGGTCCCGGCGCTCGCCGGAGTCCTGTTCATCGCCGTCGCCTGGGGCCGGGCTGAGCGGGACATGGGGGCCCGGATCCGACTTGCGGCCGCCGCCGCCGGCATCACCGTTGTCGTACTCGGTGCGGTGACGCTCATCACCGGCGCCGGGCTCAGCTGGCTGTCGACCTCGCTGTTCTCGACCCCGGCGCGGGTGCGCCTGGCGATCACGCCCGCCACCGCGATCGGCTACACCCTGGCCATGCTGGCGCATCTCGCCACCGTGACGGTCTCCTCCCGGAGCCTTGAGGGGGCGGTCGGTGTGGTCGGCTCGGTGCTCACCGCCGTGGCCGGTGCGGTGCTCTGCTACCGGGTCGTCGTCGGGCGACTGGTGCTGATGCTCGGCGGCTTTCTGCTGATCGCCGCCGCCGGTGGCCCCGCTGCGTGGCCCTGGTATTTCACCTGGGGGCTGGTCCTCGTCGCCGCTCTGCGTGGTCCCCGCCGGTGGGGGCCCGTGGCGGTGGCGATCGCAGTATCGGCGCTGGTGGTCAAGCCCGACGGCATTCTCGCCCTGCCGATCCAATCCGCGCCCATCGTGCTGATCATCTACGTTCTCATCGCGGCGGCGGTCTGGCGCCGCCGGCCCCGGGCCGGGGACCCCTGGCGACCGCCCGCGGCAACCCGCGCCGAACGTCCGGTATCGGCGCCGGTCTAGAAGACAAGTCCGTGTCCGTCCCCGTCGCAGAGAAGCGTGTCCCGGCCGCAGCGCTGTCGCTACCGGCGACGGGACGCCTCGATGTGGCGGCGGTCGCGGTGCCAGCGCTGCTGGCGGCGGTGCTGGCCAGCCTGCAGATCTCCTCACGCAGCCTCGGCTTCGACGAGGCCGCCACGGTGGCGATCGCCTCGCAGCACGGCTCGGCGCTGTGGGCCGCGATTGCCCACGACGGCGGCAACATGTCGGGCTACTACCTGCTGATGCACGTCCTGATCGGGCTGCTGGGCAACAGCCCCCTGGTGCTGCGGCTGCCCTCGGCGGTGGCGATGGTCGCGACTGTCGCGTGCGTGGGCACGATCGGGCTGCGGCTGGCGAACCGCCGGGCGGCGCTGATCGCGGGGCTGCTGACGGCGGTCAGCCTGCCGGTCATCTACTGGGCCCAGACCGCCCGCGGCTACGCGCTGATGCTCGCCTTCGTGTGCGCCGGCTTCCTGGCGTTCCTGTCGCTGGCCGACGAGCTCGCAGACCGGCAGCGCGCCCGCCGCGCCGGCCGGCTCTACGCCGCGGCGATGATCCTCGCCTGTTACTGCAGCTTCGTGGCCGTGCTCGTCATCCCTGTGCAGCTGCTGGCGCTGGCCCGGCGCCCGGCCGCGCTGCGCCGACTGGTGCGGGCGCTGGTGGTCGTGGCGGGGTTTGGGATCCCGCTCGTCGTGCTGGCGGTGGCGCGCGGCTCGGGCCAGCTGTTCTGGGTGCCGCGACCGTCGAGCCGCGTCGACACCCAGGTGCTGGAGTCGATCACGTCCGCGGGTCTGGAGCCGACCTTTCACCGCAGCCCGACGACCTACCTGCTGATCGTGGTCACGCTCGTCACACTGGGCGCGCTGCTCGTGTGGGTTCCGATCGCGCGCCGGCGCGGCGAGCCGGTGTGGGCGCTGTCGCTCGCGCTCGGATGGTTCGCCCTGCCGGTGTCGCTGACGTTCGTCTACTCGCTCATCTCCCAGCCGCTGTTTCTGCCGCGCAACCTGCTCACCTCGGTCCCGGCGGTGGCGATCGCCTTGGCCCTGGCGCTCTCTGACCGCCGGATCCCGCGGCTGGTCGCGCTGGCGGCCGTCACCGGGCTGATCGTGCTGCGCGCGCTCCAGGTGGCGGACAGCTACGGCGTCTCGCCCGAGCCATGGCGCCAGGTCACCCGGACGGTTCTGGCCCAGGCACGGCCCGGCGACTGCATCGCCTTCTACCCCGAGGACGGCCGTTCGGCGTTTGCCTACTACACCGGCACGCGTGTGCCGGCGCGCGCCCCACGCTCGATCCTGCCCGCCGTCTCCTGGGGGATCAGCCGCCCCTACGTCGAGGACTATGTGACCCTGACGCCGGCCGCGCTGCGGCGTCGCAGCACGGGCTGTAAGCGCATGTGGCTGATCTCCAGCCACGAGGGCGAGCTCGACGGGCCGCTGCGCTCACGGGTCAACCGGGCGCGCTTCCGGCGGCTTGACTCCGACTTGCAGGCAGCGTTCGGTGCAGCGCCGGTGCAGAAGTACGGATACGCCAGCGCCATCCACGTCCAACTGCTGCCCGGTCAGGGCCGCAGAGTCGTGCCGTAGAACGTCAGCAGACTCAGGCAGACGAACAGGATCCCGTTGAGCCAGACGATGACTCTGAACCAGGGTCCTGAGACGTAGCGGGCGACGACGAGCAGCGCCGGGAACGCGGTGATGAGCATCCGCGGGTTGGGCGGAACCTTCTCGGAGGTCAGCGCCAGGAAGCTGATGCCGGCCGTCCAGACGATCGCCTCGATCGAGATCTCACGCCGGGAGCGCCACACCAGCACGAGCTCGGCGACGAGCACGAACGCGCCGATCAGGCCGATGACGAGGTTGAAGTTGATCGTCGGCTGGTTGAAGTGCGCGAACGAGATCTCGCCGGCCAGCTGGGTGGTGAGGTGCACGAGCGCCAGCGCGTCGGTCTTCTCGCTCCAGCCGTGGTGCTGGGCCAGGTAGGTGGCCAGGGGGTTGCCGGTCCACTCCCACAGGAACAGCGCGAAGGCGCCGATGCCAGTGACCGACAGCGCGGGCGCCACGAGGCTGCGCCAATCCCGCCAACCACTGCGGTAGATGGCAACCGCGGCCGAGGCCGCACACACCACCGGCAGCACGAGTCCGACCGGCTGGACTGCGGTGCCGAAGCCGGCGAGGACTCCGGCGGCCAGCCAGCGGCGACGCTGGAGCATGTAGATGCAGCCAGCGGCGAGCGGCATCAGCAGCCCCTCGCTGTAGACCATCGAGAACACCACGGAGCCGGGGAAGACGATGAACAGGATCGTCGCCCGGCGCGCGACATCGCGCCCCCACCAGCCCTCGGCCAGCCGGTACACGAGGACCGTGGCGATCAGGCCGCCGACCGCCGAGATCAGTGCCCCGGCAACCGTCGAGCACCAGATGGAGTTGTGGACGGTGAGCAGCAGCAGTGGCTGCTTGACGACCCAGATGGCCATCGGGAACAGGGGGAAGAACCCGAGCGTCGTCTGGGCGTAGGAGACGTGGGTCGGATAGCCGTGGTTGGCCAGTTCCCGGTACCACAGGCCGTCCCAGTTGGCCAGCTCGTGCAGGAAGTTGTGGTGCCCGAAGGCCCCGTTGAGGTAGGCGACGAGCAGCAACAGGCCATGAGCCGCCAGGTACATGACCGTGATCCACAGGACCTCTTGGCGGGCCACGACCGACGCACGGGTACGAGTCCGGGCGCGCCCGCGGGTGCGCACGTGGACGTCTTCGAGCGGCTGCCCGACGACGGTCGTCGAGGCTGGCGCTAGTTCAAGCCCGTCGAAACGGGGTAGCGCAACAGCATCGTCGCCGAAGGGCTCAGCAGATTCAGATGCGGTCTCCACGGCGGGCCAGTCTAGGTTGACGGAGGTAAGAACGGCATATGTCGCTAACGAGTTTCCAATCAAATCCGGTCTGCAAAGACCTGAATGAGCTACTACCCGAAACGGGCGCGGAGGTTCCGCAGCCGGTCGAGCCCAGCACCCCGGTGATACCGGATGCTCCGGTCACGCCTGCCGATCCGGATCCCGGAACGCCTGCCGATCCGGAGCGTCCGGCCACGGTTCCCTCGCCCGTGGAGCCGGCGACGCCGGTCGTGCCGGAGACCCCGGAGCCGGATCCCGGTTCGGCATCGGGCGCCGGTTGGGCCGTGCTCAGCCGCTGAGCGGCGACAGCGTCACGGTCCCCCGCCACTGGAGCTGATCGGTGCACGCGCCGCTGTCGCCCTGACATGGGCTGGCGGCAAAGCCCCGGCTCTGCTGGGCCGATTGTGTCGGCCAGCTGACGTGTACCGGTGCATAGGGGTTGGCCGGCAGGTGTGCGCCGAGCAGCCCGAGCCCACCGGCGAGCGCAGTCGTGCCACCGCTGTCCCATAGTGACGGTCCGAGCGTGTAGTCACCCGGATTGCAGTCTCCAGTGGAGGATGTCCGCATCGGAATCCCCACCGCCAGGCCCGACGCCGCGCTGAGGTCGAGCTGGCCCGCCGGGGTGGGGCCTCCGAGCCTGAACGAGACGTTGCAGGCGCGCCTGACCGTGCCGCCGTTGCAGCCTGCATCGACAAACGAACGGGTCAGACTCTCGTGGGCGTTCAGCCGCGAGCGGCCGGCGTCGAAGGACACAGCGGGCACCAACGTCGGCTGGGCCGCAGTGCCCTGCGCGGCCAGCAGCCGGTCGAGGTCGACCACGTAGCGCACGCTCCAGCTCATCGGGCTGACCAGGTCGGACTGCTGGTCGGTGAAGCCGCCGGCCCCGGCACACAGGCTCTTATACGTCTGGGAGTAGGTGACTGTCTCGCTGCCCGACCCGGCGTAGAGCACCGCCACGGCAAAGCTCCGGGTGAGGTCGGCGCGGACGCCCGGCGGAGGCGCGCCCGGGCGCCAGGCGGCGCCGGCACGATGAAAGAAGCTCGAGCTCAGCCGCGGCGCCACAGCACCGGCGCCGGTGCTCGATGCGGTGTGCGGAGTCACCGACCGGACGATCGCCCATGCCGGGGACACGCTGGAGGACCGGACCGAGACGATCACCTGGCCGCGGGCGGTGTGCAGGGCGCTGAATGCCCTGCGGATCGCCCCCTGTTCACGGCCTCCGACGAGCCGGGCGGCACCGGCCGGAGCGGCGCCGACGCCGGCGAGGACCGCCACGCCGGCCACGAGCACCCAGAGACGCGTCGACTGCAAACGAGCCATCCGTCGCGGAGGGTAGAGGAACCGCTCAGCGGCAGGCGCCGATCGCCTGCGTGATCGCCTCCGCGACGAATTCCGGCTCTCGCTGCGGAAGCATGTGGCCGGCGTCGGCGCGGACGGCCAGCCGAGCGCCGGGGATCTGGCGGGCCAGCTCCCGTGCGGCGTCGGGCGGAACGACGCGGTCACGCCCGCCGGTCAGAATCGCCGTCGGCGCGGTGATCTGCCCGAGCCGCTGCTCGAGCTCCGGCAGCCCCCGGACCAGCGCTCGCTGCTCGGCGGCGTAGGCCAGCCAGCTGATCGGCCGCAGCGAGGCTGCACGAACCGTTTCCAGGTAGGCGCCGGTCAGCCCGGTGCGGCTGGCGATCCGATGGCGGATTGGCGCCACCGAGAGGGCCAGGCCGATGCCGCCGAGCGCCGCGCTGCTCGCCAGCTCGGCTGCGACCGGTGCCGCCAGCCAGCGGTCGACGGCGTAGAGCGAGGCGAGGTTGGCCGCCGGGGCTGCGAGCACCAGCCCGGCCACCCGCTCGGGGTGACCGCCGGCGATCCAGGCGGCGATCGCGGCGCCGAGGCTGTGTCCGGCGATGACGGCGCGCTCCACGCCACGGGCATCGAGCTCCTGCAGGGCGGCGCGCGCGTTGCCCTCCAAGTCACGCGCTCGCCGATTCCCGTCCCAGCCGGGACGGTCGACGGCAACCGGCTGCGCGCGGTCGCCCAGCAGCGCGACGACCTCGTCCCAGTCGGCCGCCCCGCCGGGCTGGCCGTGAAGCAGCAGGACCGTGGGCCCTCCGGTGCTCATCGCCGATCTCTGCGTCGCCGGCGCGGCCTCAGGCTGCGCCGGGCGGGCCGCCGCGGGGGTTGTCACCCACGGGCTGGCCGTCGCGCCCCACGTATCCGTCCTTGCCCCCGGCGACGACGACGATGGCGTCGTCCTGGCCGATGTTGCGCAGGCCGCGATGGGTCGCTGCATCGACGCGCGCCACCCCTCCGGCTCCGACGACATGGGTTGAGCCGTCCCCGAAGCGGAACTCCACCTCACCCTGATGGATGAAGTAGGTCTCCTCCTGCTCGTCGTGGAAGTGCACCCCGGTCGCATAGCCCGGCGGCAGGACGAGCGCGTTGATTCCGAAGGCGGTCACCCCGAGCTCGCGCCGGACCTTGCGGAAGCCGGGCCCGTCGCCCATCTGGGCCAGGCTCGACACCGCGTAGCCGTCTCCGTGCGTGACCTCGCCCATCGCTGGGCTGCATGCTAGCTGTCATCGGGCTGTGCAGCGCCTCCCGGCGGCGGCAAGCGGGCATACTTGTGACGTGTCGTCAGCGCTGACATCGGAGGTGCTCGCGCCGTTGCGAGCCGAGCCCAAGCGGGTGGCGATCATGCTCGACATCGACGGCACCCTCGCGCCGATCGTCGAGCACGCCTCCGATGCGCACGTGCCGGAGTCCACTCGTCAGCTGCTGATCGCCGTCAGCCGGGTCTACGGACTCGTCGCGTGTGTGAGCGGCCGGCGCGCGTCCGAGGCGCGGGCGATGGTCTCGATCGGCTCGATGACGTACGTCGGATCCCACGGCGTCGAACTGCTGCGCTCCGGCTGGACCGAGGCAAAGCTCGACTCCGAGGTCGCCGACTGGGTGCGTCGCATCCACGAGTTCGGCCGTGACAACGACACCGCCGATACCCGCAAGCGGCGGGTCCGGCTGGAGGACAAGGGCCCGATCGTCGCGTTTCACTGGCGGGGCGCGCCCGACGAGGACGCGGCCAAGGCGGCGGTCGACGCGATCGCGCAGCGTGCCCAGACCGCTGGCCTGCGGACCCACTGGGGACGCAAGGTGCTCGAGGTGCGTCCCCCGGTCAAGATCGACAAGGGGGCCGGGATCACCCGGCTGCTGCAGGAGGTGGGTCCGGAGATCGATGTGGCGCTGTACGTGGGTGATGACACCACCGATCTCGATGCCTTCCGGGCACTCACGGAGCTGGTCAAGGAGGGGCGCCTGAGCCGCGCGGTGCGGGTCGGTGTGCGGTCGGAGGAGGGACCATCGGAGATCGTGGCTCAGGCCGACGTTGCCGTGGACGGTCCCGAGGGCGTGCGCGAGCTGCTGACGGCGCTCAGTAGCGAGTGAGTGTCTGAGTGCGGTTCGCCGAGTTTCTGCGCACCACTGTCCTGATCAGCGCCGCCGCAGCGAGCGCTCTCGCCGCGATCACGCTGGCCGGTTCGGTCGGCGGTGGCAGCGATGTCGTCGTGCTCGTCGCCGCGGGCTGGTGGGTGGCGTCGGGGCTACTCGGGTTATGGCTCGGCCGCCGGACCGCCGCCTCGCCCCCGATCGCCTCACTGCTGGCCGCCGCGCGTACTCAGTCCTCGCTGCCCGAGGTCAACCCCTCCCGGGTGGTGCTCAACCGGCTGTGGCCACTGCTGCTCTGCACCCTCTCCGCCGGGGCGGTCGGCGTCGTCCTGCCCCAGGTGCCGGCGATCGCGGCCGGGTTCGCGATCATCTGGTCGCTGGCCTGGCGGCGGCAGTCCGCGGCGGTGACGGCGATCGAAGAGCGTGACGGGGCACGCTTCTACGTCGAGCTCACCTCCCCGCTGGAGCCGATCCGGCTGGTGCGTACGCCGGGATTTCGCACCAACCTCGGCGACCTGAAGAGCACGCCCGCCGCGGGCGCGCCCCGCCCCCAGGTCTGACCGCGTCCGAGTGGGCCCCATGCCGCCGTCCAGTCCGGCCCCTGAGCCGTCGCCGCCGGGAGCCGGGGTCGACGTCCTGATCGTCTCGGTGGGAGCGACGACCGGGTGGCGCGCATCGGCCCGGGAACTGCAGGCGGCGTTTGACCGGGCGGGGGCGCGCGCGGCGACAGTCCAGGCCGGTCCGGTGCGCGACGTGCGGAGCTTCATGCTCACCGACCTCGTTCAGGCGCGCGCGGCACGCGATGCCGCGCGGCGCGGGATCGCCGAGTACCGCCCGCGGGCCATCGTGTACTGCTCGGTCACCGCGGCGTTGCTGTGGCCGGCGCCGGGAGCGGTGTGGGTTGACGCGGTCGCCGCCGAGAACCGGCCCGGACGCCATGGGGTGTGGCAACGGTGGGTCGAGCGCCGGCGACTGGCCCGCAGCCCACTGGTGCTGGCGATGGGCCCGGGGGCGCTGGCGGCGCTCGGCCCCGGCCCCTGGGATGACGCGGTCGTGGTCCCGACCGCCGTCGACCCGTCCGGGCCCCCGGCGCCGGAACGGGACATCGCCGTGCTCGCCTACGCTGCCGACCCGGTCAAGCGCCGGCTCGACCTCATCATCGACCGGTGGACCCAGGTGCGGCGTGAGTCCGAGACGCTCGTCGTGGCGGGGATCGAACGCGCCGATGCACGCCCGGGAGTGCGCTTCGCCGGGCAACTGAGCCCGGACGCCTACCGGGCGCTGCTGCGCCGCGCCCGGGTGTTCGCCGCCGCGCCCCGCAGAGAGGACTACGGGATCGCCGCGCTGGAGGCCCTGGCCGATGGGGCGATGCTGGCGACAACGCCGGCGCCCGGTCTCTATCCGGCGCTGCGCCTGGCCCGGGAGCTCGATCCACGGCTGGTCAGCGACGACCTGGGGGCGTCGCTGCGCGCCGCGCTCGACACCCCTGCCCCGGGGTATGCCGAGCGGGCGGCGGCGCTGGTGGCCCCGTTCGGCCGCGCCGCGGTGGCCCGGACGGTGGGCGAGGACGTTCTGCCCCGTTTGCTGCCAGGATGGGGCGCGTGAGCCTGCCGGCCTTCATCCCGAGCCCCTCCGGTAACGGCGTCGGCATCGGACCGTTCTACTTCCACGCCTACGGGATCTGTTACGTGTTCGCGGTGGCGGCGGCGATCTATATCTCACGTCGCCGCTGGAGCCGCGTCGGCGGGGACCCCGAGCTCTGCTACGAGATCGCGATGTGGGCGTTCCCGGCTGGGCTGATCGGCGGGCGGATCTACTTTGACATCACCACGCCGAGCCAGATCCCCGACCACTGGTGGGGGGTGTTCGCGATCTGGGAGGGCGGGCTGGGAATCTGGGGCGGGGTCGCGGCCGGCGCGGCCACCGGGTTGTGGGTGGCCCATCGCCGGCTCGGACACGAGGACCTGCTTCGCCTGATGGACGCCGTTGCCCCCGGGCTGCTCGTCGCCCAGGCGATCGGGCGGATCGGCAACTACTTCAATCAGGAGCTGTTCGGCGGCCCGTCCTCATTGCCGTGGGCGCTGAAGATCTCGGTGGCACATCGGCCGCCCGGCTATCTCCATGTGGCCACGTTCGAGCCCACGTTTCTCTATGAGCTGATCTGGAACCTGGCGCTCGCCGCCTTCCTGGTCTGGCTGGGGTCACACCGGCGGGTGCGGGCCCCCGGACTGTTCGCGCTCTACGTGGCCGGATACTCGGGCTTTCGCATCTTTGAGGAGACCCAGCGGGTCGACTACTCCAACTACGTCCTCGGGCTGCGGCTCAACTTCTTCGTGGCGCTCATCCTGTGTCTGACCGGCCTCGCCTGGTTCGCCGCGGTCCAGCGGGGCTGGCACTCGATGGGGACCTCACCGGCCGAGCCGGTGTCCGACACCGTCCGGGCGGCGGGACCGACCCGGGGGCTGGGCCTGTCGCAACAGGCTGCCCGTGCCGGGGCCGCGCGTCGGCGCTGAGCGGCGCTGAGCGCCCAGCCGCTGCCGAGTGGCTGAAATCCGGGGCAGCGAGGTTCAAGCCCCCGCGCCGTCTGCCGATAGGACCGCTGCACGTTCAGATTCGACAGCAGGGAGCGTCACGGTGGACACCTCGCAGGCACGGCGGCTTCGCCTTACGGTCGGGCGCACGCTCGGGCTCGGGTTCTCGCTGCTCGTCCTCTCGCTCGGAGTCGTCCTCGTGTTCGGGATCACCGGGATGAGCTCGATGCAGGCTGCGCACACCGACGCGGTCCGCGTCGGCGTTCCGCGCCAGCTCGCCGCTGCGCGGGTCCATGTCCTCGAGGGTCAGATGCGCTTCGCCGAGGCGGCGTTCGCCCTGGACTCCGGCGCAACCCATGAGGCGTACCTCGCCGACCGTCAGTCCTTTCAGGTGGCGCTCGACCGGTTGCTGGCCCTGTCAACCGATCCGGTCGACAAGCAGCTGGCCGCGCGGATCCGTGTCGCTCTTGCCGCCTTCGACAACGGCGACGAACGTCTGTGGGCGCTTGTTCAGAACGACATGACCCGGGCGGCGATCAAGCTCGTCGATGGCGCTCAGAGCAACGCGAGTGACGCCCTGGCCGCCGCACTGGACACCTACGAGGAGCGCGCGGCAGCTCGCGTCGCGGCACAGACTGCGCACTTTGATTCCACCTCGAGCTCCTCGAAGCTGGTGATGATCGCGGTCGGGCTGCTCGCCGTTGCGCTCGCCGTGGTCGTCGGGGTGTTGATCGTGCGTCAGCTGACCGGCGGGGTCTCCCGTGTCCAGCGGCGGCTCGGCGAGCTGGCGACCGAGCTGACCGAGCAGTTGCAGCCCGGGCTCGGCGCACTCGCCGCCGGGGATTTCACTCAGTCGCTCACCACCCAGGTGAAGGCGCGCGAACGATTCCGGGGCGACGAACTCGGTGATATCCAGCGCACCGTCGAGCGGATGCGCGAGGCGGTCGTGGCGTGTTACGACGCCTACAACACGAGCACGGAGCAACTCCGCGGGATCCTCGGACAGGTCGCCCGGACGGCGTTCTCGGTCGACGAGTCCTCCCACCAGATGGCCGAGAGCTCCGAGCACACCGGCAAGGCATCCTCGGAGGTCGCCCAGGCGATCGAGCACGTCGCCCAGGGAGCCGAGCGCCAGGTGCAGATGATGGCGCAGGCCCGGCGCGCGGCCGACGACGTCGCGACCGCGGTCGCCCAGAGCGCCGAGGAGGCTGAGCAGACCTCTCAGGTGGCGGGGCAGGCCCGGCGTACCGCGCAGCAGGGCGTCCAGGCCGCCGAGCAGGCGACCGACGCGATGCGGGCGGTGCGTGAGTCGAGCCAGGCGGTCACCGGCGCGATCGACGGCCTGGCACAGAAGTCTGAGCAGATCGGGTCGTTTGTGCAGACGATCACCGGGATCGCCGAGCAGACCAACCTGCTGGCGCTCAATGCCGCCATCGAGGCGGCCCGGGCCGGGGAGCAGGGCCGCGGGTTCGCGGTCGTCGCCGAGGAGGTGCGCAAGCTCGCCGAGGGGTCCTCGGACGCCGCCCGTGAGATTTCCGCCCTGGTCTCAGACATCCAGACCGAGACCGGCGCTGTCGTCGCGGTGGTGCAGGACGGCGCCAAGCGGACCGTCGACGGGGCAGCGGTGGTGGAGCAAACGCGCGAGGCGTTCATCAGCATCGGCGAGGCGGTTGACGACATGACCACCCGCGTCGAGCACATCGCAGCGGCGGCTCAGCAGATCACCGCGTCGGCGACGGCGATGCAGACGAGCATCGTGGCCGCCGCAGCGGTTGCCGAGGAGTCCTCGGCGACCAGCGAGCAGGTGTCGGCGTCGACCGAGCAGACGAGTGCCAGCACCCAGCAGCTGGCCGCGACCGCCGCCGAGATGGCGGGCAGCGCCGAGGCGCTGCGGGGCCTCGTGCGCAGGTTCCGGATCGAATCGGACCCCCCCGCCCCGGGCGCCAACGGGGTTTGAGCCAGGCCTCCGGGACGGTCGCGCGGCGCTGCTGCCCGCGTAGCGGTTCCGGGCGACGGGTTGCTCAGCGGCGCGCCCGTGGGCGCAGCGCGGCCACCTCGTCCCACGGCCGCGTATTGGCGACGGCCTCTGGGCCGAGCCAGGCACGGCGTGCCGTCGCCACGCCGTAACGCGCGACCTCGAACCCGCCGGTCCGGTGTGAATCGCAATCGATCACGATCGGCACTCCGGCGCGGGCCGCCGCGCGAGCGTGGACGTCGTTCATGTCACGCCGGTCGGGGCTGGCGTTGATCTCCAGCATCGTCCCCGACTCCGCGGCCGCCTCGACGACTGCCGGGAAGTCGAACGCGTACGGGGGCCGGCGTTCGATCTTGCGTCCCGAGAGGTGGCCGATGACGTCGACGAGCGGATTGGAGATCGCGCGGACGATCCGGGCCGTCATCGCCGCCCCGTCCATCTGGAACGAGGAGTGCACCGACGCCACCACCCAGTCGAGCTCGGCCAATGTCTCGTCGTCGTAGTCGAGCGATCCGTCCGGCGTGATGTTGACCTCGGAGCCGGCGAGCAGCGTGATGCCGTCCACCGCATCAGAGCCCGAAAGCTCTCGGATACGGGCGATGTGCTCCCGGAGTCCCGCCGCCTCGAGACGTGACCCCACCGACGCCGAGTGGTCGGTGATCGCCAGGTACTCATAGCCGGCGCCCCGCGCAGCGCGGGCCATCTCCTCGATCGAGGCGGTGCCGTCGGACGCGGTCGTGTGGCAGTGCAGGTCGCCGCGGAGATCCGCGACCGTGATCAGCGCCGGCAGCGTGCCGGCGGCCGCGGCCTCCAGTTCCCCCCGGTTCTCACGCAGCTCGGGCTCGATGTACTGCAGTCCGAGCAGCGCGTAGACGTCCTCCTCACGCTCGCAGCGGTGCGTCTCGCCCGTCGCGTCGTCGCTGACGCCGTACTCGGAGACGTGCAGGCCGCGGCGCACGGCGGACTCGCGCAGGGCCATGTTGTGCTCCTTGGAGCCGGTGAAGTGCTGCAGCAGGTTGCCGAACTGGTCGGGCGCGACGATCCGCAGGTCGACCTTGAGTCCGGTGTGGGTGCGCAGGCGCACACCGGATTCGCTCGGTGTCTGTGCCGACTCGACGAGCTCCAGTTCGGCCGCGGCGCGGGCCAGCGCGCCTGGATCAGACGCGGTGGCGATGATGTCGAGGTCCTTGACGCTGTCGGCCATCCGCCGGGCCGATCCCGCCAGCTGCACTCGCTCGGCGGCCGGATGGGCGCGCAGCGCGGCGAGCAGCTGCTCGCCGACCGCGAGCGCGCGGTGCAGCAC
>JBAWFG010000092.1:0-1651 GCA_049591655.1 Solirubrobacteraceae bacterium | reverse complement strand
GCAGCGGCGGCGGCAGCAGCAGCAGCGGCAGCGGCAGCGGCAGCGGCTGCTGCCTGCTGGGCCTGGATGCGGGAGATCTGCCGGCGCAGCTCGTGGCTGCGGGCCTGACTGGCGCCGAGTGCCGCCTGCTGCGCGGAGCGGGCGCGCGACAGGGCGGCCTGCTTGGAGTTCAGCAGGGCGTTCATGCCGGCCAGCGCCTGGGCGCGGATCTCAGTCGACGCGGTGATCTGGCGGACGCTCTGCTGCAGGGATGCCAGGCGCCGCGCCGCCGCGTTGGCCTCGGCCTTGGCCAGCCGCGTGATCGCGATGATCGCCTGCTGTTGGTTCTCGGCCCGTCCCAGGAAGGTGAGCTGGTCAAGCAGGTCGCTGAAGCCGTGGGCGCTGAGCACCACCGAGACGAGGTCGGGGTGCGGGGACTCGTAGCTGGACACGAGCTGGGTGGCGAGGATCGACTTGGCCCTGGCCAGCCGGGCCCGCAGCTGGGCCAAGCGGATCCGCTCCCGGCGCAGCGCCACGCCCACCTGCGCCAGGCGTACCCGGTCGGCGGCCAGCGCCTCGCTCACGAGCGCCTCACGGCTGCGCACCAGCGAGATCTGGGAGTCCAGCGAGGCGATCGTCCCGTTCAGCGAGCCGATGCTCGCCGCCAGGTTCTGCTGGCGGGCCTGCTGCTGGCCGAGCTCGGAGTGCAGGCGACCCAGGCTCGGCGTTGCCGCCGTCGTGCGGGCCGGCCGCAGGGTCAGCGTGAGCGCGCACGCGAGCAGCACGCCGACCGCCACGAGGGCGGTCCGGAACGGTACAGTGCGCCGCAGAATCGTCATGCCGAAACGTCCGCGGTTCCCGATTCTCCCCATTAGCTGGGGAATCCGCAGGCCAGCGACCTTACCAGGAAGGTGTTTGCATGGCACGCGCAGTGAGATTCACCAGGTACGGCGGCACCGATGTCCTCGACGTCGTTGACGTGGAGACTCCCGAGCCCGGACCGGGCCAGTTGCTCGTCCGGGTCAGGGCCGCCGGTATCAACCCCGGCGAGGCCAAGATCCGCGAGGGTCTCCTCCACGAGCGGTTCCCGGCGACGTTCCCATCGGGCCAGGGCAGCGATCTGGCCGGGGTCGTCGAGGCGGTCGGTGAAGGGGTCGTGGCGTTTGCGCCCGGCGACGAGGTGATCGGATTCACCGACAACCGTGCCAGCCATGCCGAGCTCGCCCTCGTCGAGGCCGCCAACGCCACCCGGCGCCCGGAGGGCGTCCCGTGGGAGGTGGCCGGTGCGCTGTTCGTGGCGGGGAGCACCGCGGTGGCGACGGTCAACGCCGTCGGGGCCGGCCCGGGGGACACCGTCGTCGTCTCCGGCGCCGCCGGCGGGGTCGGGACGCTGGCGGTTCAGCTCGCCCGCCGAGCCGGCGCCACGGTGATCGGGCTCGCCGGCGATGCCAACGCCGAGTGGTTGCGGGGGCACGGCATCACACCGGTCCGCTACGGCGAAGGGGTCGCTGACCGGATCCGGGAGGCCGCCCCCGGTGGTGTCGACGCGTTCATCGACACCTACGGCGACGGCTACGTCGCGCTCGCCATCGAGCTGGGCGTTGCGCCGGAGCGGATCGATACGATCGCCGACTTCGCCGCGGTGGCGCAATACGGGGTCAAGGCCGAGGGC
>JBAWFG010000091.1:0-6501 GCA_049591655.1 Solirubrobacteraceae bacterium | reverse complement strand
GGTCAACGCCGCGCGGACCAAGGCGGCGCGGGTCAACGCCGCGCGGGCGAGGCGGCGCGGGGGCCGGGCCACAGGCCAAGGGGTTCAACGTCAGCGGGCGTACTCGACCGCGCGTGACTCCCGAATCACCGTGACCTTGATCTGGCCCGGGTACTCCAGCTCCTTCTCGATCTCCCGCGCGATCTCATACGACAGCATCGTCGCGGCGTCATCGTCGATCGCGCCCGGGGCGACCATGACGCGGATCTCCCGGCCGGCCTGCATCGCGTAGACCTTGTCGACGCCGGGATGGCGGGTGGCGATGTGCTCCAGGTCGCGCAGGCGCTTGACGTAGTGCTCCAGCGACTCGCCGCGGGCGCCCGGCCGCGCTCCTGACAGGGCGTCGGCAGCCTGGACGATGACCGCCTCGATCGTCTGGGGCTCGACCTCGTTGTGGTGGGCCTCCATCGCATGGGCCACGGCCGCCGACTCGCCGTACTTGCGAGCCAGGTCGCCGCCGACGAGCGCGTGGGGGCCCTCGATCTCGTGGGTGACCGCCTTGCCGATGTCGTGCAGCAGGGCCGCCCGGCGGGCGGTCTTGGAGCTCGCGCCGAGCTCGTGGGCCATCATCGCCGCCAGCTGGGAGACCTCGATGGAGTGGGCGAGCACGTTCTGCCCGTAGCTGGTGCGAAAGCGCAGCCGGCCGAGCAGCTTGACGAGCTCGGGATTCAGGCCCTGGACGCCGGCGTCGAACGCGCCCTGCTCGCCGAGCTCGACGATATGGCCCTCCATCTCAGACCTCGTCTGGTAGTACATCTCCTCGATCCGGGCGGGATGGATCCGCCCGTCCTGCAGCAGTTTCTCCAGCGTGAGCCGGGCCACCTCGCGGCGCACACCGTCAAATCCCGACAGGACGACCGCGCCGGGGGTGTCGTCGATGATGAAGTCGACGCCGGTGAGGTTCTCCAGCGCACGGATGTTGCGCCCCTCCCGGCCGATGATCCGTCCCTTCATGTCGTCGGCGGAGAGTTGGACGACCGACACGGTCGTCTCGGCGGCGTGGCCGGCGGCGAGGCGCTGCATGCACACCGAGAGGATGTTGCGCACCCGGCGCTCGGCGTCGCGCTTGGTTTCCTCCTCGATCATGCGGATCCGTCGCGCCGCGTCGTGGCGCGCCTGCTCCTCGATCTCCGACAGCAGCATCTCCTTGGCCTTGGCGGCGGAGATGCCCGCCAGGGTCTCCAGTCTCGCCTCCGTCTCCTTGCTGCGCTCCGCGAGCGCATCACGCTGGGCGCTCAGCTCCCCTTCTCGCCGCTGGATCGCCTGTTCCTGGCGCTCCAATGCGCTGCTGCGTTCGGCGAGGGCCGTCTGCAGCGCCGACGCGGTTGCGGCGTCGCGCTCGGCGACAACCGCCGCGGCGGTGGGGCCGGCGGCACCGTGCGTGCGCCCGTACAGAACCGCGGCGACCACGATTCCGACCGCAATGAGCGCTGCGGCACCGATGATTTCCATGGTCGTTCCTCTCATCGGGCCCGGAATAGTCCGGGCCACAATTCCCACTGTTATTGGAGAGCGACCGAGCGGCCCGTGCGGGAAGCACGGACACCCAAAACCCAGGCAGCGGCAGTCAGCGATCCGGCTAGACGGCTAGCCCAGACAGTCAGAAACCGATCTGGACCAGCAAACCGGCCCTGGGTGGATTGGCGTCAACACTGAAGATCTCTGGTGTTCGATATCTGGAATTTGCTGGTGTTTTGCGGCCACACGGCCGTTCGTTCACTGCGGTCAATCGTAGTACCGCAGTCGACGCAGCGCAACGCTTTGGTAACAATCGCCCACCGGGCGGCGTCGGTGAGCCGGGCCGGGTCGCCGGCCGTCAGTCGCCGCGCGCGTGGGCGGCCAGGGCGTCCAACGCGGTGTCTGACTCATACCCCTTGCGCAGCAGGACTCCGAGCGCGCGCTCACGCTCACGCCGGTCCTCCGGCGGGCTCGGGAAGCGCCGGCGCAGCAGCGCCAGCGCACGGCCAAGCTCGGTCTCTTCCTCGTTGGCGTCGCCGCGGTGGAGGACCAGCGCCGCCTCGGCGCGGTCACGGTCGATCCCGCGCGCCCGCAGGCCCCGCAGAATGCGCTCGGCGCCCCATTGCTCGAGCTGGCGCTTGTCTTCGACGAACAGCCGCGCGAAGCGATCGTCGTCGAGCGCGCCCTGCTCGACGAGCGTTGCGGTCGCCGCCTCAATGACCGGCTCGGAGATCCCCTTGCGCTCCAACTGGAGTCGGACCTCGCTGACAGTCCGATCACGCCGGTTCAGATAGGCATAGCCGAGCTCCAGGGCTCGCTGCAGCCGCTCCTCACCGGCGGGATCGTCAAGCACGTCGGTCAGCTGTGATCAGGCCGCCGGCAGCTCCGTCCGCTCACGCCGCCGGGGCGACGGCGGCCAGCGCCGGCTCCGCGTCCTCGTCGTGCTCGATCTCCTTGACGAGATCACGGCTGATGCCAAGCGCCTCATAGACCTTTTCTTCGATCTCGCTCGCCATCTCGGGATGCTCATCCAGGAACGTCTTGGCGTTGCCGCGGCCCTGCCCGAGCCGCTCATCGCCATAGGAGAAGAACGAGCCGGACTTGGTGACGATGTTGTGCTCGATGCCGTAATCCAGCAGGCACCCCGAGGTCGAGATGCCCTTGCCGAACTCGATGTCGAACTCGGCCTGCTTGAACGGCGCGGCGACCTTGTTCTTGACCACCTTGACGCGGACCCGGTTGCCGACCGCCTCGGTGCCGTCCTTGAGGGTCTCGATACGGCGGATGTCCAGACGCTGAGATGAGTAGAACTTAAGCGCCCGGCCGCCCGGCTGGGTCTCCGGCGAGCCGAACATCACGCCGACCTTCTCACGGATCTGGTTGGTGAATACGCACAGGGTCTGGGCGCGGTTGAGGTTGCCGGCGAGCTTGCGCATCGCCTGGGACATCATCCGGGCCTGGAGGCCGACGGACTGGTCGCCCATCTGACCCTCCAGCTCGGAGCGCGGCGTGAGCGCCGCCACCGAGTCCACGGCGACCAGATCGACCGCGCCGGAGCGGATCAGCATGTCGACGATCTCCAGCGCCTGCTCGCCATAGTCGGGCTGGGAGACGAGCAGCTCATCGATATCGACGCCGATCTGCTGGGCATAGAGCGGGTCCATCGCATGCTCGGCATCGACGAATGCGCACACGCCACCGAGCTTCTGGGCCTCGGCGATGATGTGGTAGACGAGCGTCGTCTTACCGGAGGACTCCGGCCCGAAGATCTCGACGATGCGGCCGCGGGGCAGGCCGCCGATCCCCAGGGCGATGTCGAGCGACAGAGCGCCGGTCGGGATCGCTTCGCAGTTCACGCGCGCTCCGGGATCGCCCATCCGCATGACGCTGCCCTTGCCGAACTGCCGCTCGATCTGGGTCAGCGCGCCCTGGAGGGCGGCCTGCCGCTTGCCGTCGGCCTTGTCAGACGCGCCGACGGTTGCGCCTTTTCGATTCTCGCTCATGCTCCTGAGGCTCCTTGTGTCTCTGCGCGTTTGAACTCATCACGGTAAGACGAGGGGCGGACGGAAACGGCAGGCTAGATCCGGCTCCTGTGACCGAACAAGACGCGATCGTGACCGGACTGCAACGAATCGGTGCCGATTCTGAACCGGTGGGCGGACGGGGCCGAGTCCGCGGCCAGCGCCGGCGTCAGTCCGTGGGCCAGCGCCGGCGTCAGTCCGCGGCCAGCGTCACCGTCTCCAGCCCCTCATAGCGCGCGGGACCGGCACCCAGCCGGGACTCGAACAGCGTCACCCGGCCGGCCCGGAAGGACAGCGGCTCGGGCGCCGGGGGGAGCTCCGGCGCCGTCCGCGGCCACGGTCGGCGGACCCGAGCGACCGTGACGTGGCCGAGGTAGGGGCGTGAGTCGAGCTCATAGGCCCCGGCGTCGTGCAGCGTGCGGGCCAGCTCGGACTGCAGCGCCGACAGGGACCCGTCCGTGTCGTGCAGCTCGACGGCGAGCACGCGCGGGCGCCGGCGGGGCAACCACACCGGCTGCCCGAGGCCGAGCGTGATCTCGCCCCGGCCCCCCGCACCGTCGCGGCAGGCGGTGGCGATCTCCCCCACCTCGCCGATCGGTCGGGAACCGAGGAAGCACAGCGTCACGTGCAGGGAGTCGGCGCTGATGAGGCGCAGGCCGGGGTGGCGGCTGAGCTGTACCCGGCTCCAGGCGCCGAGTGCCGCGACGATCTCTGCGGGAAGCTCGAGGGCGACGAACAGCCGCGCCTGCTCAGGCGCGGTCGGCACCGGGCGCGTCTGCCTCGCCGAGCAGCACCCGCCGGAGCATGTGCATCGCCACCGTGACCGAGCGGTCACGGATGTCGGCGCGCCCCCCGGGCAGCCGGGTGCGCCGGGTCATGCGCGATGCGGGCCCGCCATCCTGCCCCCGCCGCCAGACCGAGAAGCACACGAGCCCGACCGGCTTGTCCTCGGTGCCGCCGCCGGGCCCGGCGATCCCGGTGATCCCGACCCCGAGATCGGCGGAGAAGCGCTGTGCGATCCCCTCCGCCAGCGCATCGGCAACCTCGGTCGAGACCGCGCCGGCGCGTTCAATCAGCGCCGGGTCCACGCCGGCCAGGTCGACCTTCGCCTGGTTGGAGTAGACGACGCCACCCCCGAGGAAGTAGGCCGAGGACCCCGCCCGGTCGGTCAGCCGAGTGGCCAACCCGCCTCCCGTGCACGACTCGGCGACGGCGATCGTGTGCCCCGTCAGCAGCCCGGCGAGCTGCTCGTCGATCGTGGTCCCGTCGAGCGAGAACAGGGTGTCGGCATGCCGCGCGGCGACGAACGCGGCGAACGCGTCGTAAGCACCCTGGGCGGCGGGCTCATACCGGGTGGCGATCTCGATCTCGCCCCGGCGCAGGCAGGTGGTGATCTCCAGCGGGGCCAGCTCCAGACCCTGCTCCTCGGCGGCCCGCAGCGTGTTGGCGATCTCCGACTCCGGAATCCCGAACAGGCGCACGATCTCCCGGCGATACTCGGTCGCCCCGGCGATGGCGGCGGCGAACGCCTCAGTGGCGCGGGCCGTCTCCCACATCGGTTGCAGCTCCCGCGGCGGCCCCGGCAGCACGACGATCGTCGGGCCCTCGGCTCCCTGCGCCGGTGCCACGACCAGTCCCGGCGCGGTGCCGACCGGCTCCAGGATCGTCGCGCCCTCCGGGATCACCGCCTGCTTGCGGTTGGAGCGGCGGATCGCATCGGCATCGAGGCCCGGCCAGCGGGCCATCATCGGCGCCAGGATCTCGGCGATGCGCTGCTCCAGGGCGGCGTCGAGGACCATCTCACGCCCGCAGAAGCGCCCAACCACCTCAGCGGTCAGGTCGTCGGCGGTCGGGCCCAGTCCGCCGCTGGTGACGATCACCGCCATCCCGTCGGCGGCCATGTGGCGTAGAGCGACGAGCAGGTCCTCGGGGCGATCGCCGACGATCTGAATCGTCGCGGTGTCGACGCCGACCTCACGCAGACGCTCCGACAACCAGGGCCCGTTGCGATCGGAGATGATCCCGGTCAGCACCTCGGTCCCGGTGATGAGGATCCCGGCCCGGGGCAGCGTGACCCCCTCCCCGCTGCTCTCCGGGGACGCCCCGCTCATGCGCAGGTCGCCTGCTTGGCGGCGGGCAGCACCGTATGCGCGTCCGGCGTCAGCTCAAAGCCGACCGGGCGGCCGGTGGCCGGCACCCGGACCAACGTGCCGTTGACCTTCATCCGCACCGCGGCGTTGCCGAGCGTCAGCAGCAGCTTCGGGGCTGTCTTGGTGGGGATCGTCTGGCCGATGTTGAAGATCTGGCCCGGGATCAGCTTGTGGCCGGTGCCGTCGATCAGGCACACGTACACCGCGCCGGTGGGCACGAGCTGCAGGCGGACCCGGGTGGCCACGATCCGCGTTCGCCGGTGGGTTGTGTGCCGAGGGTGGTGGACGGTGGCGTGCGTGGTGGTCGTGGGCGTCGACGGGCCCCCGTTGTTGACGCCGACGAAGTACAGCGCCGCGAGGATCCCCGCCAGCACGACCACGATCACAAACCAGGAGGGGATGCGGGGGCGCCGCGGACCGCGGGAGCGGCGCTCACGGTCGCGCCCGAGCGGGGCGATCGGGCGCAGCTCGTGGTCGGAGGGTCGCTCGAAGCGGCGCTTGTAGTCGTCGATCAGCTGACGGCTGTCGAGCCCCAGGAAGTCGCCGTAGGTGCGCAGGAAGCTCCTGACGTACACGTCGCCGGGGAGCAGGTCCCATTCCTCGTTCTCCATCGCACGCAGGTACTTGGCGCGGATCTTGGTCCGGATCTCGACCTCGTTGATGTCGATCCGTGCGCGCATTCGAGCCTCGCGCAGGGTGGCGCCGATGTCAGCCATCTCGAGACGAAGGCTACCGTCGGGCCCGCTACTCGCTAAAGCGGAGGCTCGGGGTCCGCGGGGTCCGGCAGCGGCGGGGGCTCGGTGGCGGCCGGCGGCGGTCCGGCGGGGGCGGAC
>JBAWFG010000090.1:0-4315 GCA_049591655.1 Solirubrobacteraceae bacterium | reverse complement strand
CGCGGATCAGCCGCGTCCCCCATTGGCGCTCCACGACCGCGGCGAGCGCCGCCGCCGTGTCGCGCGGCAGGCGCCCGAGTGAGTTGCCGTCCAGGTAGACGAGCCCGTCGTCGGCGACCGCAAAGCGCTCGTGGTAGGCGCCCAGCGGGTCGGCGGCGTCGAGCGCGACCGCCGCGTCCCGGGTCATTACGTCCCGGGCACGAACGCGAACACCCGGCTCGGGCTGCCGGTGCCGCCGACGAGCCGCAGCGGGGCGACGACGAGCAGCGCGCCGGTGACCGGCAACTGCTCGAGGTTGGCCAGCTGGGTGAGCCCGAGCTTGCCGGAGCCGAGCAGGAAGTTATGCAGCGGGAACGGGGGCTCCATGCCACCGGCCGAGCCGGCGTCGATGCCGACGGTCTCGGTCCCGAAGCCGGCGATCGCCCGCTCGTTGGCCAGCCAGCGCGAGGCCTCGACATCGGGTCCCGGCGTCCGCGGACCGTTCTCGCCGACGTTGAGGAACTGTTCCTGGTCCTGGGCGCGTGATCCCCAGCCCGAGCGCAGCAACACCCACGCGCCGTCGGGGATCCGGCCGTTCTCGGCCTCCCAGGCCTCGAGGTCTGAGACGGTCAGCAGATAGTCACCACCGGCGGCCTCGGTCTCGGCCGTCTTCTCGATCACGCACGCCGGGCCGACGAGCGTCTGCGCCGGCACCGAGCCGATGTCGGAGCCGTCCTTGCCGGTCACCCAGTGAATAGGGGCGTCGACGTGAGTGCCGACGTGCTCGCCGATCGTCAGCGTGTACCAGGCCCAGGCCGGCCCGCGATCGTCGTAGTGCGAGATCTCCTCCCGGCTCAGGCCGGGGGTGTTGGCGAACGGCGGCGGCAGCTGGATGACCGGCGTGGTCTCGGTCAGTGGCTGGGTGAGGTCGACGATCTGGACGGCTCCGGAGGCGAGCCCTTCGAGCAGGCCTGAGACCCGGGTGTCGTGGGTGCTGGACATCGGCGATCTCCTTCGTGTCGGTGGGTGGGGACAGCGGCTGGCGGGGTCAGCCGGCGCGGAACGCCTCGGCCAGCCAGTCGGCGCAGATGGTGGGGTTGACCTTGGCGTCGAGCACGAGCGGCCGCGGGTCGGGCTCGGCGAGCCACTCGTCGACGATGCTGAGCTCGTCGGCGCGGCGGATCGTCGCCGACCGAGCGCCGGCCCCGGCGGCGATCGCCGCCAGGTCCGCGTCGGGGAACTGAACCCGGCTGACGTCGTGGCCCATCGGCGCGAAGTGGTGCACCTCGGCTCCGTAGGCCCGGTCGTCGTAGATGAGGACGAGCAGCTTGAGGCCCAGCCGAGCGGCGGTCTCGATCTCGGCCAGCGCCATGAACGCGCCGCCGTCCCCGACCGCCGCCACGGTCGGCCGGTCCGGGCGCGCAATGGCGGCTCCGATCGCGGTGCCAAGTCCGAGCCCGACCGCCTGAAAGCCGTTGGGGAACACCCAGGCCCGGGCGTCGGGGACCGACAGGAACATCGACGGGTAGCCGAGGAAGTGCCCGGAGTCGACCGCCACCGCCTTCTCGGCGGGGAGCCGTGCCTCCAGCGCGATCGACAGCGTCCGCGGGTCGATCCACTCCTCGGTGCCGGCGTCCTGAAACGGGTCATCACGCCAGCGGTTGGCGGCGATCTCGGCGGCCACTCCGTCGGTGCGCCAGCCGGTGGCCCGGTGGCCGCGGCGCTCCAGATCGTCGTGCAGCCGCCGCGCGCCCGCGGCGGCGTCGCCGAGCACCGCCACGTCGGCGGGGCGGTGGCGTCCGAACGCGCGCGGCTCCAGATCGATCTGGGCGATGCGGGCGCCGGGACCGATCAGCTGGCCGTGGCGGGTCGTCCAGTGGTTGAGCGACGCGCCGGCGACGAGCAGCACATCGGCCTGCGGGATGAGCTGCGCGGCATGCGGGGAGGCGAACCCGCCGGAGATCCCGAGGCTGTAGGGCAGCCCGGCGAACAGGCCGTTGGCGGGGGCCGAGGTGACGAGCAGTGCGCCGATCCGGGCGCCCAGCGCCTCGAGCTCGTCACGGGCGTCGGCGAGCACGGCGCCGCGACCGGCGACGATCAGTGGCCGCTGGGCTGCGGCGAGCAGGTCGGCCACGGCGGCGATCGCCTGCACCGACGGGTCAGGGGTCGGAAACGACGGCAGCGGCGGATGGGTCGGCGACACTCCGGCGGGCGCCTGGGGCTGGATGTCGATCGGCAGCATCAGCACGATCGGGCGGCGTTCGATCACCGCGCGCTGGTAGGCGCGCTGGGCGTCGTCGGCGGCGGTGGCGGCGCTGTGGACGCGGTCGGCGGCGGCGCCGACCGACTCGACGAGCCCCGCCTGGTCGATGCGGAAGTTGGAGTTGATATCTGCCGCCGGGGACTCACCGGCGAGGACGAGCAGCGGCGTGCGGCTCTTGGCCGCCTCGGTGAGCCCGGTCATCGTGTTGGTCAGCCCGGGTCCCTGATGCACGCTGCACACCCCGACCCGGCCGCTGACCCGCGCGTAGCCGTCGGCCATGCAGATCGCGCCGCCCTCATGACGGGCGTGATGAAACCGGGCTCCCTGGGCGCAGAGCGCATTGGTGACGACGAGGTTGCCGCTGCCCAGCACCCCGAACGCGTCGGTGAGGCCGGTGGCGGCGATCGTGTGCCCGACGACGTCGGCGACCGACTGCGCCTGCTGCGCCGCCGCCGTCACCCGCGACGGCCTGTGAAGTGCGCCCAGCTCACGGGACCGATCCTACTTGCGGGCCCCGCGCGGCGTCCAGCGGCGCCGTCTGCCGCGCGGCCGCGGCTCCGCTCAGGCCCGACCGCGGTTTGCCGGACCGTCAAAACGGTGATAGACACGCCAGCATGAGCTCTGAGAGCGACCAACCCGAGACCGGCCTGCCCGCGCACGACGAGCCGCTGGTCACGCCGACCGGCGAACCGTCCGGCGTCCCGGCCGGCACCGGCGACGCTCCGGGTTCGGAGGGCACGGAGGCGGGGACGGCGCTGACCGAACCCGGCGACGCTGTCGGGTCCGCCGACCCTGTGGCGCCCGCCGGCCGGCCGAACTCGCACAACATGCTCCCGCCGCGGGATCGGCGCCGGTCGGGAGCCGAGCGTTTCCTTGTCCGGCTCATCGCCACCGGCGGGATCGTCGGGATCGGCGTGGCGATCGCCGCGATCATGGTCTCCAGCAACTCCCAGGGGTGGCTGGTCGGCCTCGTCGTCTCGATCGTCAGCGTCGTGCTGGCGGCCGTGCTCTGGTCCTCGCGCCAGCTGTAGACGCCGTCGCGGCCCGCGTCAGCTGGTCTTGGTCGCGGTGTAGAGCCCGGTCATGTAGTTGTAGATCTGCTGCGAGGTCTGGTGGTAGGACGGGCAGCACGGGGCGCCGCCGGCGGGGTTGATCCCGATCTCCAGATGCGGCGCCTGGGACTGCCCGACGTCACCGCAGCCGACCTCGGCGATCGGCTCGCCTGCGGTCACGTGGTCCCCGACCTTGACCAGCGCCGGCTGGGCATGTCCGTAGTAGACGTAGCTGCCGGCCAGCGGGCCGCCGGAGATCTGCTCGACCGGGGCCTGGGACCCGAAGCCGTTGATGCCCTCCTGCACGATCGTGCCGCTGGTGACCGCCACCTCGGTCGCCGCCGAGCCGCACGCGTTGTTGACGGTGCCGATGTCGACGCCCTGATCCTGGGTCCAGCTCGACGGTGAGACGACGACGCTGCGCGGCGTGATCGGGAACACCCAGCCTGCGGGGGCGCCCGTTGTGCTGGTCCGCGTGGTGCTGGTGCGGGTCGTGTGCGGCGCGCGAGTCCCGTTGTGCTTCCAGCCCTCGAGGGTCGCCAGCGTCTTGGCGCCCACGGTGCCGCTCGCCGGCGACAGCTGGGCCTGGGTCTGAAAGCGGATCACCGAGCCACGCGTTCCGGGGCCGAAGTCGCCGTCGACCGAGGTGCGGAACCCGATCGCGCTCAACCAGCGCTGCAGGGTCGACACGTCAGGCCCGTGATCTCCGACGCGCAGCACCCGGTGGATCGGCGACGCGGTGGCGGAGGCGGTGGCGACGAACACCGCGGCGAGCGCCAGTGCGCCGGTCGCCAGCAGCACGATCCGGCCGGCCAGCGCGCGCGGGCGCGCCGGGGTCGGCGTTGACGACGAGACGAATGCAGGTATGGGCAAGCTGAGCTCCGTGAGTGCTGGCGGCAAGCGCACCGTGGATATGAGCCATGTGCCTGCGGGGTTAGCTGACGGGCTCGCGCAAGCCGACCGGTGAGGCCGGCTGGCGCTTTCCACGGATCACCGCGGAACTCGCCCCAACGACTTGGGT
>JBAWFG010000089.1:0-5101 GCA_049591655.1 Solirubrobacteraceae bacterium | reverse complement strand
GCTGCGCCGCGTGCGACTACTTGTTGGAGTAGCTCGCGGCGGTGAGGTGCGGGAACTTCCCGCTCTGGCCGAGCAGCCCGGCAAGCGGGGGAGCGACCCAGCAGGCCGGGCTACCGGCCGACAGTGTCGAGGACGAACCGGTGGCGGGCTGGGAGCCGTCGCCGGGGGACCCGGTGTTGCTGCAGTCCCAGGAGGGCAGGGCGAAGCTGCCCGGATACTTGCCACCGGCGGAGAAGTCACGCGGATCGGCGAGCCACAGCGGGCCCGGATACGTGTTACCGCGGTTGGAGGGATCGCGGTTGGCGGCGATCGACAGCGTCTCGGGACCGATCGGCTGGAACTGGCGCAGGTAGTGGCCGGTGCCTCCGCCGGAGAAGCTCGTCGTCTTGGCGGCGATACCGGCCGGCAGATTGGAGAGGAAGTCGGAGATGAGCTGCTGGTGCAGCGACAGCCAGGTCAGGATCGGGTTGAGCTGCTCCAGGAACGGTCCGAGCTGTGCCAGCAGCGGGGTGGCGCCCGTGAGCACGTCGCGGATCGCCGGCATGCCGGTCTTGGACACGGTGATGAGCGGCCCGAGGTGGTAGAAGAACGACTTCAGCGACGGCGCCAGCGCGCGGACGTCGGCGAGCGTCGGACGCAGGTTGGTCGCCACCGGCTCAAGTTCCTTGACCAGCGGATCGGTGTCCTGCGAGAAGCTCTGCAGGCGCTGCATCGTGGCCTTGGTCTCGTTGAGGAACGTCGGGAAGACGCGGAAGGTGTCGGCAATCGCGTTGGCGTTGACCGCCGTCGTGTGGAACGTCTGCTCCCCGGTCACCACGAGGTTGTGCAGCGCCGACTGGCTGCGCGACAGTGCCTGGAAGACAGTGCCGCCGTTGCGCACGAGGTTGACGACCGCGGTGTGCTGGATGTCGAGCACCTGCAGCAGGTCGGTGGCGTCGGCGGCGAACGTCGGCAGGTTGCCGAGCACGCTGTTGAGGTTCTGGTCGTTGCCCTTGACCGCAATCGCCATCTGCTGCTGCCAGGTCCGGAACGCCTGGCGGGTGGTGGGATCGAGCGCGTTCAGGATCTGGTCGAGCTGGACGGCGTTGGTGACGTTGCTGCGGGCGAGCAGGGCGCCGTCGGGGAGCGCCGGACTGTTGGGGGGGCCGGGCGACAGCTGGACATAGGTCTCGCCGAGGATCGTCTTCTGACGCAGGATCGCCTGCGTGTCCTTGCGGATCGGGGCGAACTGGTTCTGCATCTGGATCGTGACCATCGTCCGGTTGTGCTGGGGATCAAGCGTCTTGCCGATCACCTTGCCGACCGAGACGCCGGCGATCCGGACGTCGGCCTGGTCGGCGAGCTGGCTCGCGTTGGTGAACGACACCCGGAACTCGTAGCCCTGCGGCGTGAGCGGGATCGTGCCGCCGAACGACAGCCACAGGAACAGCATCAGGCCGATCACCGACAGGGCGAACAGGACCATCGTGAGGATCTTGGTGATCGATGGGCTGCCGGTTTCCATCTACTTCACCGGGAGAGCGGGGTCGAAGGGAGCGAGGGTCGTCGTGGTGTTACCCAGCGGGGTGCGCACCAATGCCTTCTGACCCTGCTGCTGCTGCTGGTAGGAGCGGTAGGCAGCCTGGTTGGCCGCCGCCTGCGTCGGGCACAGGCCGGCACTGGTGAGAATCGGGCTGACGTTGAGCAGATTCTCGAACTCTGAGCCCAGGCCGCCCGAGGCTTGGTTGAGGCTGTTGATCGTCTGCGTGTAGGTCGCGCAGCTGGCCTGCAGGAACAGCGGACGGAAGTCGCCGTTGGCGTCCTGGACGGAGAACAGCGTGCGCACGTTGTGATCCAGCCACGCCAGCCACCACAGGTAGCCGTGCTCGGTGTTGCCCGGGTTGTAGCCGAGCATGTTGACGAACCGGTTGACGACGTCGAAGGTCTTGGAGATGTTCGGCGTCGCCTTGGCGAGATTGACCGCCGCGGGCTGCAGGTTGCGCACGAGCGGCCGGGCGGCGATCACGAACGGCCGGATCTGCTTTTGGACGATCGGGGCACTCGGCTGGGCCAACGCGGTCAGAGCGGCGTTGGCGGCCGGGATCGCCCGTGCCGCGGGCAGCAGGTTGGAGGACGTCGGGCCGAGCAGGCGGGCGAAGGACTGCACGCGGGCGAGGGTCGCCGTCGTCTGGGCCAGCGTCCCGGGCAGGTCGACGATGGCGCGGCTGATGCTGTGGTCCTGGGAGGCGAAGGCCCGGAAGACGGTGTTGCTGGCGTCGACCAGCTGCACGATCTGGCCCTGCTTGGTGAGCAGCGCCTGGTTGAGCCGGCGCAGCGAGTCGACCAGCTGCTGCAGGTCGGCGCCGCGGGCGGCCACCGCTTTATTGACGCGGGCGAGGTCGCGGTGGGTCGGCTCGAAGCGCTGGAACACCTGGGCCAGCTCGCTGCCGCCCTTGCCCCGCAGCCCGTAGCCCGCGCCGTTGACCAGCAGCTGTAGATAGCTGCGGCTGTCGCCGTCCAGCGAGGACAGGATCTCGTCGACATTGACGTCCGGAAGGGTGTTGGAGACCGGCATCGTCCAGCCGGGCTGGGCCACCGGCGCCGGCTTTGAGCCCGGATTGAGCTCGACGAACATGTCCTTGAGGCCGGTCTTGGGACGCAGCAGCGCGGTGGCGTTGGTGTGGATCACGTGCTTGTACTGGTCCTGGATCTGCATCTGCACGATCGCCATGCCGTTCTTGAGCGTGACGTTGCCGATCTGGCCGACCTGCACTCCGGAGATCCGCACCGTCTGGCCCTGGCCCGGGGTGACCGCCTGTCCCGTGGAGAACTCGGCGTTGAGCGTGTAGGGCGAGGACTGGATGAGCGGGAACCGGAATCGCTCGTGCTGCAGGATGTAGCCAGCGACGACGACCGACAGCACGAGCAGCACCAGAATGGCGGCGAAGTCCTTGGAGTGGGTTCGGATCGCGCGGACCATCTACTTGCTCTTACCGATCACCGAGTCGTTGAGCTTGAGCCCGGAGGCGGCGGCCTGGCGGCGCAGCGCGGGGATGGAGTTCTGGGCGACGCCCTGCCAGCGGGCGAGCGCGCCAGGAGCCGACAGGCTGGTCGAGCTCTGCGAGATCGGGCCGCTCGTGGGGGTCGAGAGGTCGGTGATCGGCGCCTGGGTCTCGCAGGGGACGGTTTCCTCATAGGGCGGGCGCTTGCCGCCGGGGGGGACCATCGGCTGAACTGCGTCGAGCTTGCCCAGCGACTGACCGAACAACCCGGGCTGCAGCGAGTAGGTCAGCGTGCCCCCGGTGCCGAGGATCCGCACGTAGGGGCCGTTGGCGTCGAAGTTGCGCGACTCGCCGGCGAGACCCGGCAGGTAGTCGACGGCCTCGACGTAGACCTTACGCGGCGGGAACCCGTTGGAGGCGTTGAAGTTGGGATCCGGGACGGTGAGCTCCGACCACGGATGGATGATCGTGTTCACGCAGCTGGAGGCCGGGCGGACCTCGTTCTTCATCAGCGGGATCGTGTCGAGCGTCAGCTGAGCGAGTGCCGGCACGGTGGGTCGCAGATCCTTGACGAGGCCGCGGAGCTCCGCCGGCTGGACCAGGTCGTTGAGCTGGGTGACGAACGGGAGGCTGGCGTTAACCATCGCCGGCGTCGACTTGACGCCCGGGATCAGTGCCCGGGCGAACGCCCGCAGCGGCGGGAACGCGGCGTTGAGCGCGTTGAACGCCGGGATCGCGGCGCCGAGCGCCCTCGGCAGCTGGATGATCGTGTTCTGCAGCGAGCGCTGCTGAGTGGCGAACGCGTTGGCGGTCACGTTGAAGTTGGTGACCAGGTTCTCCAGGTTCTGCGGATGCGCGTCGATGGCGCCCGCCACCGGGCCCTGGGCCGCGATCCAGTTCGACAGATCGTGGGGCTGGAGGCCGAGCGCGTCGTGGGCGACCACCGACGAGTATTCATAGGCTGGCAGCCAGTAGGAGATCGAGCGGTTATAGGCCGGACCGCCGACCTTGACCGCCTTGCCGTACTGCTGCAGGAGCGTCTGCAGGTTCTGGCGGGTGTTCTGCTGCAGGCCGGTGAGGACCTGGTCGAGCTGGACGGGCTCGACGCCCTGCTGAACCGGGAACGTGTGCCCTTGGTGCGCGACCGGAGCCTCAGGAGTTCCCGGGGAGACATCGACGAAGAAGTTGCCCTCCAGGAAGATGCGCGGCCGGATCGCGAACGTTGCATCGTCGTGGATCGGCAGGCCCTGGTTGGAGATCGTCATCCCCACGTCCGATGCCTGGCAGGTGCTCTGGTTCTTGGTCGACTTCGTACAGCCCGGCTCGGCGCTGACCGAGGTGACCGTGCCGACGTTGACGCCGGCGATCCGGACCAGCGAGCCCGGCTGCAGCCCGTTGGCGTTGGCGAACACGGCATGAACCGTGTATTGGCTGGCGAACGGGTTGGCGAACTTCGTGTACGCCGCGTACGAGAACACGACGACGACGATCAGCCCGATCAGACCGGCCGTGAACGTGTTCAGGCCCGTGCGGCGTTTGCGCTTGCGACCGAAGCGGCTCATGGGTTGCTCGGGACGTTGACCAGCTGGGGGCCGGTGCTGGGGTTGCGGGTGAACGTCTCCCCGGCGGGCACGCTGGCCCGGCCGGCATACGTCGGACCCTGAGCGCCGGGGGTGTGGGCGTCGGTGCCGAGGTTGCGGCCCTGCGGATCGAGATGGTTGAGCTTGAGCGGATAGCCACGCTGCCCGGTCTCGCAGTCGGCCTGACCGGTGTTGCTGATCGCCGAGCCGTACGCCTGCGCGTGCAGGAACTCGTTGCCGCCGCTGGTCAACGATGTTGTGCCGCCGCCGTTGGCCGGCGCCGTCGCACCCTGCTGGCCGACGTTGTTGGCCTGCAGCGGGTCGCCCTGGTTGAGCAGGACGCGCTGGGCGAAGCCGAAGCTCGTCGCCTCCGACACGTGATCAGACAGATAGGTCCAGAAGTAATTCCAGCTGTTGCAGACGGTCTGGTAGGGGCCGAGGTAACGGACCATCGGGTTGAGGGTCTGCACCGTGCCGGTCAGCGCGTTGACCGCCACATTGGTGCCCGGCGCCTGGGCCAAGGTCTGCAACCCGTGCATC
>JBAWFG010000088.1:0-2136 GCA_049591655.1 Solirubrobacteraceae bacterium | reverse complement strand
GCCGCGAGGGGCCCGGTTGGTGCTGGAGCTACCGGCGGCGGCAGCGATGTCGCCGCCGGCGGCGCCGGTGGGCTGAGGGGGCCTGGGGGCGGCCCGCTAACCGCACAAACTTCCACCGCGCGCGGTTGAGCTGGAGTGGCGCGGAAGTTCATGGGGCTGGGAGCGGGCAATCTCCGCCGCGGGGGCGCGCGGTGGCCCGGTTGGGAAGTTTCTGGGGTTCGGAGATTTGTCGGGAGCGGGGCGTGCCGGGGTGGGCCGGCCGGGCTGGTCGAGGGCCCCGGCACAGGCCTCGGACGGAACCGGCCGCCGGATGCAACGCAGGTCGGCAGATGGCGGATCTGCAGGTGATCGTGCAGCTGGGATGAATCCCGGGGCGATGGGGCGGTCAGCGCCGATCACGTGCTCCCGTGGTGGGTTACGACCCCTTCGGGGGCGAAATGGAGCTGAAGTGGGGGAGAGAGTGGGAATCAGGTTGCATTGTGGGAGAGAGTGGGATACTGTGGGCGACGCTTCAGGAACCCGGGTGGCAGGGCTCCTCCCACCCAGCCACCCGGGTTTTGAGCTCCCCGTCTTCTGCATGAGCCCACTTGACCTTCCGCGGCACCTTCGAACACGCGCTCGACGCGAAGCACCGGCTGACGATTCCGGCCAAGTTCCGCGGCGCTCTGTCGGACGGAGTGGTGCTCGCCGCCTCCCACGAGGTGGCGCCGGGAGCCCCGCGCACGGTCGCGGTGTGGACGCCCGAGGGCTACGACGCGTTCACCACCTCATCGCTGGAGGGGCTCAACCCGTCCTCGCCCAAGGCGCGGGAGCTCAAGCGCTTCTTCTTCAACGCGTCCTTCGACACCGAGCTTGACGCCGCCAACCGAGTGATGATCCCTCCGCAACTCATGAGCTATGCCGGCCTTGAGAAGGAGGTCGTGGTGACCGGATCCGGGGAGTGCCTGGAGATCTGGGATCGCGCCGGCTACACGCAGAACTTCGAGGACGTACTGACCCGCATCCCCGACATCGCAGCGAGCCTTGGCAACACTGCTTGACATGACCAAGACCCACATCCCGGTGCTCGCCGGCGAGCTGATCGATCTCGTCGACCCGCAGCCCGGCGAGGTTGCGGTGGATTGCACGGTCGGCGGCGGTGGCCATGCCCGTCTCATCGCCGAGCGGCTGGGACCCGCCGGGACGCTGATCGGGATCGACCGTGACCCGATCGCCGAGGAGCGCTTCGCCGCGCTCGCCGCCGAGGTGCCGTGCGAGACCCGCTTCATCCGCGCCGACTTCGTCACCGGCCTGGCCGAGCTGCGCGACGAGCATCTGCACGCCGACCTCGTCTACATGGACCTCGGCATGTCCTCGATGCAGGTCGACACGTGGGCGCGCGGCTTCTCCTACGCCTACGACGCCCCGCTGGACATGCGCATGGACCCCGATCAGGAGCTGACCGCCGCCGAGGTCGTCAACACCTGGGAGGAGCGGCGCCTGGCCCGCCTGCTGCGTGAGTACGGGGAGGAGCGCTATGCCGGTCAGATCGCACGCGCGGTCGTACGCACGCGGGGGCGCACGCCGTTCGCCTCCACCCAGCAGCTCGTTGACACGATCAAGACCGCGGTTCCGATTCCGGCCCAGTTTGCGGGGGGGCACCCCGCCAAGCGCACGTTCCAGGCGCTGCGGATCGCCGTCAATGACGAGCTGACCCAGCTTGAGCAGGCGCTGCCCGAGGCATGGGAGGTGCTCGCGCCCGGCGGCCGGCTGGCGGCGATCTCCTTCCAGTCACTCGAGGATCGACTCGTGAAGCGATTCCTGGCGGCCCGGGCGCGTGGCTGCATCTGCCCGCCGGAGCTCCCGATCTGCGTCTGCGGCCATGAGCCGGAGGCCGAACTCCTTACCCGTCGTGCAGTGGCTCCGACACCGGGCGAAGTCGCCGCCAACCCTCGATCCAGGTCCGCACACCTGCGCGCCGCCCGCAAGTTGGAGGTCTCATGACGCCGTCCGCGCTCACGCCCGCCGCCCGCACGAGCACTCGACGCAAGCCCACCACCGAGCGCCCCAAGCGCCCCGAGCGCCCAGCGCGCCCGGAGGCCAAGCGAGCGGTGGCCGCGCCCGCCGCCGCCCGCACCAGTGGCCACACCCAGGGGC
>JBAWFG010000087.1:0-6142 GCA_049591655.1 Solirubrobacteraceae bacterium | reverse complement strand
CCGGCCACGGTGCGTCCAGTCCAGGCGGCGGCGACTACTCGCTTGGATCGCTGGCCTCCGGATTGCGCGACGTGTTGGTGGCACTCGGTCATGACCGCGTGACGCTGGTCGGCCATTCCCTCGGCGGGGGCATCGCAATGCAGTTCTCCTATCAGTTCCCAGAGATGACCGAGCGGCTGGTGTTGGTCTCCAGCGGCGGTCTGGGCCTCGAGGTCAATCCGGCGCTGCGCGCGGCTTCGCTACCAGGCGCCAACCTGTTCCTGTCTGTCACTGCCGGGGTGACCCAACGGGCCGCGGGTATCGCGGGACGCGTCCTTCGAGCCGCTCATTCGCCGTCGAACGCCGGCCTTGACGAGCTGGTTCGCAGTTACGCCTCACTGGCTGACGCCGATCGTCGCTCCGCGTTCCTGGCCACCGTGCGCAGCGTCGTCGGGCTGACCGGCCAGACCGTCCGGGCGGGGGATCGCCTCTACTTGGCCGAAGACCTTCCCGTTCTGCTCATCTGGGGGGCCGCGGATCCCATTATTCCGGTCGAGCACGCCGCGGCTGCGCACGAACTGATGCCCCACAGCACACTCTCCGTGTTCGAACACGTTCGCCACTTCCCTCATGTGGAGGCGCCGGAGCGGTTCGTCTCCGCACTTGAGGACTTCTGCCGCGCGACTGAGCCGGTGGTCTTTGACGCCGCGACCTGGCGGGCACGCATGCGGGTCACCGAAGCAGCCGACTGACCCCGGGAGCGTCCGCGGGCTCTCGCCGGAAGTCCGTCAGGTCGTCCGTAGCCCGCCGTGACCTGTGGTCGGAGGACTCCACTCATGACCGCCGGGCCGCCGGAGTAGGTTGATCGGCATGAGCGCAATCGCAGACGTCCACGGCCGCCAGATCTTCGACAGCCGCGGCACCCCCACAGTCGAGGTCGACGTTCGGCTAAAGAACGGCTCACTCGGCCGAGCAGCCGTTCCCTCCGGAGCGTCAACCGGTGAGCACGAGGCCGTCGAGCTACGCGACGGCGGCGTCGCGTACGGCGGAAAGGCGGTCCTGGAGGCGGTGGCGCACGTCAACGGCGAGCTCGCCGCCGCCGCCCACGGTCGTGACGCCGCCGATCAGGCCGGTCTGGACCGCGCGCTGATCGAGCTCGACGGGACCGAGAACAAGTCACGGCTGGGTGCCAACGCGATCCTTGGCGTCTCGCTGGCTGTGGCCCGGGCGCAGGCCGCAGAACTCGAGCTGCCGCTGTGGCGCCATCTTGCCGGCGAGCACGGTCCGCTGCTGCCGATGCCGATGCTCAACGTGCTCAACGGCGGCGTCCACGCCGATAACCCGGTTGACTTCCAGGAGTTCATGATCGTCCCGGTCGGCGCCAGCACATTCACCGAGGCGATGCGCATCGCGACCGAGGTCTATCAGCAGCTCAAGCGCACGCTGCACTCCCGTGGCCTGGGGGGCGGTGTCGGGGACGAGGGCGGGTTTGCGCCGAGCCTCGCATCCAACGAGGCGCCGCTGGCGCTGTTGCTTGAAGCGATCCAGGATGCGGGGTATCAGCCTGGCGAGCAGGTCGCGATCGCGCTTGATCCGGCCAGCAGCGAGTTCTTCTCCGACGGCCTCTACCGCCTCGAGGGCGAGGGTCGCACGCTGACTTCGGCGGAGATGGTCGACTACTGGGAGCGACTGGTCGCCCGCTACCCCATCGTTCTGCTCGAGGACGGGATGGCCGAGAACGACTGGGATGGCTGGCGGATGCTCACCGAACGACTGGGCAGCGTCGTGCAACTGGTCGGCGACGACGTCTTCGTCACCAACCCCACGATTCTGCGCCGCGGCATCGCGGCGGGAATCGCGAATTCGATCCTGATCAAACTCAACCAGATCGGCACCATCACCGAAACGCTGGAGACGATCGCGCTGGCCCGCGACGCCGGCTACCGGGCCGTCGTCTCACACCGCTCCGGCGAGACCGAGGATGCGTTCATCGCCGACTTCGTCGTCGCCACCGGCGTTGGCCAGATCAAGACCGGCGCTCCAGCCCGCTCCGAGCGGGTGGCCAAGTACAACCAGCTCCTCCGGATCGAGGAAGAACTGCGCGATCACGCAACCTTCGCGGGCCGGGCCGCCATCGAGAGCCGACCCGCTCCCGTGACCTGAGCGGCTGCGCTCGGGCGGCAGTCAGCGCACCCGTCGTGGCGGCAGAGCAGCGCGGTTATGATGCCGCGCTGTGACCCAACTCCTCTCGGCACGGTTTCGCTGGGCGGGGGCAATCGTCGCCCTGCTGCTCGCCGGAGTGGTGGGGTACACGCTCGGTCACAGTGACCATGGTGCCGAGTTTCACACCGACACCGGCCTGGCCTACGCCGGCCCGAACGGGGGCACCGCGTACCTCGGCCGCGCGCAGAGACCGAACCGGGCGCCGACCGGGTTCGCCTATCTGCTGCCCGCCCGGGTCCCGTGGGTGGACGCGAATGGCACGATCAACGACGGCGACCGGCGCCCGGTCTGCCTGCCGTACTACCACGCCGTTCGGGTCCGGATGGAGACGGTCAAGTTCCCGATCGCCGGCGGCTACCAGGGCACGGTGCTCTGGGTGCGCTGCTGACCCATGAGAGCCCTGCGGAGCTGCTCAGATCAAGCCTGGTTGAGCGTCAGCGAACTGGGCCGCACCGTTCGTGTGACCGCTTGAGCCACTGGTTTTACCGGGCGACCGGTAACACGGGAGTAACGACAGCCACCACCGGCCTGCGTGGGGAAGTCGGCCCTACTGCGAGTCCGCCCGGCGGCAGCGGTCGAGGCCGTCGAGAATGAGGTCGAGCCCCCAGGCGAACTCGACGGCATTGTCGTATCCGGACTCGGTCAGCTTCGTTGCGATCTCGGCGAGGTACGGGTAGTCGTCGGGCGCCTCGATCGCCTGCGCCCTTCTCTGCGCCGCCCTTCCAGCATCGCTGGGCGTGTGGAACCCGAGGGCCTTCTCCTGTTGGGCGAAACCGTAGATATAGGCGTCCTGGACCGAATAGGCGTGGATCGCCGTCGCGAACGAGAAGCCCGCCTCGCGCAGGCAGCCCATGACCGCGTTGTGGTTGTGCAGATTGGCCGGCCCGGGGCTCCGCGTCTCCATCAGGCCGATCGCCCAGCTATGGCGCTTCAGCGCCTGGCGCGCCGAGATCGCCCGGCCTCGCATGGCCGACCTCCAGTCCTCGTCGATCGCCGGAGACGCGATCTCGCCGAAGACGATGTCGACCATGCCGTCGAGGAGCTCATCCTTATTCGCCACGTGCTTGTAGAGCGCCATCGGCACCACGCCGAGCTCCTGCGCGAGCCTGCGCATGCTGGCCCCTTCCAGCCCGTCCTCGTCTGCCAGCTCTACGGCAGCCTGGAGCACGAGCGGTCTACTCAGGCGCGTCCGGCCGGTGTTCAGCTTTGGGGTCATCGCTTGACAGGTGTACGGCGTATACCTATAGTTCGCCGAAGAGTGTACACCGTACACCTGAGAGAGAGGGCCCATCATGGAGAGTTCAGGACAGTCGCCCGCACCATCGCCGGGCGAAGGGACACCGCCCGGCGATGGCCATGGCTACCCGCTCACCTTCTCGGTTGACTATCCCGACCGCGACCTCAACCGTCTCAGCACGGCCTTTCGCATCTTCACGATCATCCCGATCGGGATCCTCGCGGCAACGATCGAGGGCGGCAGCTTCGAGACCGGTACGGGAGGCGCCCGCTACGCCGGGGGCGGCATCGGGATCCTCGTCATCCCCGTGCTGCTGATGCTGCTGTTCCGCAGGAAGTACCCGCGCTGGTGGTATGACTGGAACCTTCAGCTGACCCGCTTCACCAACCGCGTCGCCGTGTACTTCGCGCTCATGGATGACCGCTACCCGTCCACCGACGAGGAGCAGGCCGTCCATCTCAACTTCGCCTATCCCGACGCTGAACACGACCTCAGCCAGGGCCTGCCGCTGGTCAAGTGGCTACTCGCGATCCCCCACTACATCGTGTTGTTCTTCCTCACGATCGGTGCATTGCTCGCCGCTATCTTCGCGTGGTTCTCCATCGTCTTCACCGGCCGCTACCCGCGGTCCCTGTTCGACTTCATCGAGGGCGTGTTCCGCTGGCACAACCGCGTCGGCGCCTACGCCTTCCTGCTGATCACCGACCGCTACCCGCCGTTCAGCCTCAGGGCCTAAGCGGCCTCCCCACACTCCGCGGACATGTGCGCGAGCGGGTCCATCTCATGGGATCTCGCGCACGGTGATCAGGTTGGTCGCCCCGGCAAAGCCGGTCTGACGGCCGGCCGTGATCACCACCAGGGCGCCGGCGGGAAGCCCGGCGAACTCCTTGGCGGTCCGCAGCGCCGTCTCGATCAGCTCATCGACTGACTCGCTGATCGGCATCGTCCGCGGGTATACCCCCCATTCCAGGGCGAGCTGATTGGCCGCCCTCTGATCGTGCGGTAGTGCGATGATCGGGCGTCGGCGACGATACTTCGCACACGCCCGGGGCGAGCCGCCCAGCGAGGTTGGGACCAGCAGCGCCGCGGCGTCAAGTTCCTCGGCCAACTCAACGGCCGCATGCATCACCGCGGCGGGAGGCGTGTCTCGTGTGCCGGGTCGCGCCCGCCCGTGGATCTCCGGAAACTCCTCGGCGGCCTCTGCCAGCTGCGACATCGCCCGTACCGCCTCGACCGGGTAATCGCCGATGCTCGTCTCGGCCGAGAGCATCACGGCGGACGTCCCGTCGATCACCGCATTGGCCACATCCGTGGCCTCCGCGCGGGTGGGCTCGGGCGCGTGGATCATCGACTCGAGCATCTGCGTCGCGGTGATCACCAGTTTGCCCGCCTGGGTCGTGCGATAGATCGTGTCCTTCTGCATCAGCGGCACGTGGGCAACCCCCGCCTCAACGCCATAGTCACCGCGGGCGACCATGACGCCGTCCGAGACAGCGATGATCTCGTCGAGATGCTCGTACGCCTCGACCTTCTCGATCTTGGCCACGATGCGCCCGCGCCACCCCCGCTCGCTCAGGAGCCCGCGCAGTTGGTCGATGTCCGCCGCCGACCGGACAAATGAGAGTGCGACGAAGTCGGCGTTCACCTCGGCCGCCAGGGCCAGATCGTGCAGGTCCTTTTCGGTGATCGCCGGCAGTTCAGGCCGCGCATAGGTGACGTTGATGCCCTTGCGCGGGGCAAGCTCCCCGGCCGACACAACCCGGGCAACGACCTCCCCCGGGCCGAAGGACTCGACCACGAGCCGGGGCACCCCGTCCCCGATGACGATCTCCGAACGCTCCGATACCAGCCTCGGGAAGGCGGCAAAATCCACCGTCACCCGATCATCCGACACGGAATCCGCGCCACCCACGAACGTCACGATCTCCCCCGCACGCACGTGTCTGGGCGTGATGTTGGCCCCCAGTCGGAGCTTGGGGCCCTGTAGGTCAAACAACAGTGCGATCGCGCGATCCGCACGCGCCGCGACCTCGCGGACGGCCGTCGTCCGACGGCGCAGATCCTCGTGGGTTCCGTGCGAGCAGTTCAGGCGCGCACAATCGATCCCGGCCGCCACCAATGCTTCGAGTACTCCCGGTTGATCGGTGGCCGGACCGAGCGTCGCGACAATCTTGGTCCTGCGGCTGAACACCACTTGGCCTCGTCCGGTCGGGCGATCTCACGGACAGCGTAGCGAGGCCCTGTCACGGGCAGGCCAACGTCTCGGGTCGCGACGGGGCCATCCCTCGGATATGGCGGGGCGATCAGCTAGCTGGCGGAATACGTCAGCGTCAGTGTCGTGTCCTCAAAGCCGGGAACGAAGCAGCGATGGACCTTCTTACCCAGCACGAACTTCCGGCGTCCCTTGATCACCTTGATCCTCCCCTGCCGGATCGTTCCGCAGTACTGGTTGGGACCGAAGCTCCCGCCAAACGGGCCACCGAACGGGCCGTAGTAGCCAAAGGCGGTCTGCGCGTCGCTGACCGAGATCACGGAGCCGAGGGTCAGGCCAACCGCGGTCGCGTAGCGCTCCGCGTTCGCCCTCGCGTCATTGATCGCCCCGGCGATTCCCGCCTGCCGGGCCGCCGCAACCGCGGCGACGATCGAGGCGTTGTTCTTGCGATTGGTTGGCGTCACTCGCACCTGGGACATTCCCGTGGCAGT
>JBAWFG010000086.1:0-4365 GCA_049591655.1 Solirubrobacteraceae bacterium | reverse complement strand
CGCCCATGCCGCCGGTCAGTGAATCGTTCTCCAAGCCGCTTGCCGCGCCGGAGCGCTCCCTCGTGCAACGGATGGAGGCGCTTCAGCGCGCCAACGACATTCGCAGCCGGCGGGCCCAGCTCAAGCGCGATCTCAAAGCCGGGCGTCAGCCCATCTCCGAGCTGCTGCTCGACCCGCCGGACTATCTGCAGACCGCCAAGGTCTTTGACCTGCTGCTGGCCGTCCCCAAGTACGGCCGCGTGAAGGTCAACAAGATCCTGTCCCAGTGCCGGATCTCGCCGAGCAAGACGCTCGGCGGTCTGTCCGAGCGTCAGCGCGGCGAGCTCGTCGCGCTGCTGCGCCGACGCTGAGCCGCTCCCCGCGGGCGATCGCGCAGTGGCCAGGGTGTTCGTCATCACCGGACCGTCGGGCGTCGGCAAGGGCACGCTGATCCGCGGCCTGCTCGAGCGCGTGCCCGGTCTGGGACTCTCTGTGTCGGCCACGACACGCCCTCCGCGGCCCGGCGAGACGCAGGGTGTCGACTACCATTTTCTCAGCGCCGAGGAGTTCGATCAGCGGGCCCAGGAGGGGGATTTCGTCGAGCACGCCACTTACTCCGGGCGCCGTTACGGGACCCTGCGCTCCGAGCTCGAGGGCCGTCTGCGCCGGGGCGAGCCGGTCGTGCTGGAGATCGAGGTCCAGGGGGCGCGCCAGGTCCGCCGGGCCATGCCCGAGGCTCTGCAGGTGTTCATCGCGCCCCCCTCGCGTGACGCGCTGCGCGCGCGGCTGATCGGTCGCGGTACCGACCCGCCAGAGCAGATCGAGCAGCGGATGCGGACCGCCGAGGCCGAGCTCGAGGCCCAGCCTGAGTTCGCCCACGTCGTCGTCAACGACCGCCTGGAACAGGCGACCGACGAGCTTGTGGCGATCGTGCAGGGACAACTGCCGGGCGCGGCCTGAGCGCCCGCTAGTCTTCAAGGCCCTCCCGACGAAGGACGAAACCCTGTGATCTCACCCCGTATCGACAAGCTGCTGGACCATGTCGACTCCGACTACGCCAGCGTGCTCGTGGCCGCCAAGCGCGCCCGTCAGATCAACTCGTACTACCACAACCTCGGCGAGGGCACGTTCGACGAGTTTCCGCCGCCGATGGTCGACACCCGCTCCAAGAACTACCTGACCATCGCCCTGGAGGAAGTCGCTCAGGGCAAGCTCAAGTACCACTACCGGTAGCGACCGAACCGGTGTCGCGCAGCCGGGACGATCGATGACCGGGCGGTAGCGGCGATGTCGCGTCTGCTGTTCGGGGTCACCGGCGGGATCGCGGCCTACAAGATGCTCGAGACGGCGCGGCTGGCCATCAAGGCCGGTCACGCCGTTCGCGTCATCCAGACGCCAACCAGCCGGCGTTTCGTCGGGCCCGCGTCGTTTGCCGGGATCACCGGCGCTCCGGTGCTCACCAGCGAGTTTGCGCAGGACCCACTGCGGGGCGCCTACCCGGGCGATCCGGCACCCGAGCGCGCGCCGATCAGCCACCTGGCGCTGGTGGAGAACGCCGACGCCTACCTGATCGCCCCCGCCAGCGCCAACACGCTCGCCAAGCTCGCCCACGGCCACGCCGACACGCTCGTCACCACGGCGGCGCTCGCCGCCGGATGCCCGGTGATCGTCGCCCCCGCGATGAACAACCGGATGTACCTGCACCCAGCGGTGCAGGCCAACGTCGCGTTGCTGGCGCAACGGGGCGTGACGATCGTCGCCCCGGGAGAGGGCGCGCTCGCCTCCCACGGCGAGCAGGGGATCGGTCGCCTCGCCGAGCCCGCCGACCTGCTGGCGACGGTCCAGGCGTGCCTGGGCGACGACGCGGCCGGCGCGCGGCCGTGGTTCGGCGTCCGCGTGCTCGTCACCGCCGGGGGGACCCGGGAGCCGATCGACAGTGTTCGCTACATCGGCAACCGGTCCTCGGGCCGGATGGGGTACGCGCTGGCCCGCCGGGCCGCCCGTCGTGGCGCCACGGTGACGCTGGTGTCGGCCAACCCCTCGCTGCCCGACCCCGACGGCGTCGAGGTCATCCCCGTGAGCACCGCCGCCGAACTGGGCCGAGCCTGCGACGAGCGCTTTGACGGTTGCGACGTGCTGCTGATGGCCGCCGCCGTGGCCGACTTCCGCCCGCGGGACCCGGCCGCCCACAAGCTCAAGAAGGACGCCGGAACGCCGCAGGTCGAGCTTGAGCCGACCCCGGATGTGCTCAGTGCGCTGGCCGGTCGCCGGCGCGCCGGTCAGGTCCTCGTCGGCTTTGCCGCCGAGCATGGCGAGGACGCGGTCGCCTACGGGCACGGCAAGCTGGAGCGCAAGAATCTCGACGCGATCGTGGTCAACGACATCTCCCGGCCAGAAATCGGGTTTGATTCCGAGGAGAACGAGGTCACAATCGTGCTGGCGGGGGCGGGGGAGCGCCGGCTGGAGCAGTCAGGCAAGGAGCGCATCGCCGATGGTGTGCTTGACGAGGTGGAGAGATTGCTAGTCAAGGAGTCCGGAGATCGAGTCGTCGGAGCAGACGCCGCTCGCACCGCAGGAGTCTGAGGCGTTCGCGGCGCTCGGGCGGGCGCTGATGGCCAATATCGAGAAGGCGGTTCAGGTTCGTCCTGAGGTCCTGCGCCATCTGCTGGTGGCGCTGCTGGCCGAGGGCCACGCCCTCGTCGAGGACTACCCCGGGGTGGGCAAGACCGCGCTGGCCCGTGCGCTGGCCCGCTCGATCGACTGCCAGTTCGCCCGGGTGCAGTGCACCTCGGACCTGCTGCCGGCCGACGTCGTGGGCACCAACGTCTATGACCAGCGTGAGCAGCGCTTCGAATTCCGCCCCGGCCCGGTGTTCGCCAACATCGTGCTCGTCGACGAGATCAACCGGGCCTCGCCCAAGACCCAGTCGGGCCTGCTGGAGTGCATGCAGGAGCGCCGCGTGACGGTCGACGTCCACACCCATGAGCTGGCCCGCCCGTTCCTCGTGCTCGCCACCCAGAACCCGGTCGAGTACGAGGGCACCTATCCGCTGCCCGAGGCCCAGGTCGACCGGTTCATGGTCCGCCTCTCGCTCGGCTACCCCGACCGGGCCGCCGAGGCCGGCATGCTCGCCGCGCACGAGAACGGGGACCGTGTCCAGACACTGCGCCCGGTGGTCACCGCCGCCGAGGTGCTCGCCGCCCAGGACGCCGCCGCCCGGGTCCGGGCGACCGCTCCGCTGCGCGACTACATCGTCAAGCTGCTGTGGCGCACGCGTGAGGATCCCCGGGTCGAGCTTGGGGCCAGCCCCCGGGCCGGGTTGATGCTGCTGCGTGCCGCCAAGTCCAACGCGATGATCGACGGCCGCGACCACGCACTGCCCGATGACGTCCAGGCGCTGGCGGTGCCGGTGCTCGCCCACCGGCTGATGCTCGCCCCGGAGACGCCCCGGGCGGCGGCGCGCGATGTGGTGCTCGACGCCATCGCGGCGACCCGGGCGCTGTAGGGGCGACGCGAATGGGGCCGGCCCGGATGCGCGCGCACCGAGCCGTCGCGGTGGCGCTCGCCGGGGGGCTGCTCGCCCTCGTCTCACTCGTGTTCGATGCCGCGCCGCTGTTCGTGCCCGCGGTGGCGCTTCTCATCCTGGGAGCGGGCGCGCCGGCGTGGGTGGCGCTCAGCGCCCGCGGCGGCTGGGCGCAGCGGTACCTGACCGCCGAGCGCGTTGTCGAGGACGAACCGCTGGAGGCGACGATCGAGGTGCGACGGGGCCCGCTCGGCTTGCCCGGCGCCGAGCTCAGTGACCCGTTCACCAACCGCACCTACGAGCTCGCCGATGACCTCGGGCCGGTCCGGGGTGACCCGACGGTCGCGGTGCGGGTGGTCACCCGGTTCTCGCGGCGCGGCCTGCACCGGTTGGCTGCGCCGAACCTGACCGTCAGTGATCCACTCGACCTCGCGCGGGTCACGCGCGCGGGCGCGGGCGTGGACCAGTTGCTCGTACTGCCGCGCACCGAGCCGGTTCGCTGGCATCGTCGCGGCGCCGGCCGCTCGTTCACCCGGCCCGACGGCGCCGCCGGGTCCGAGGCCCTGGCCGCGGTCGACGTCGACGGGCTGCGCCCCTACCGCCGCGGGACGCCGGCGTCACGGATCCACTGGCCGGCGGTGGCGCGCGGCGCTGGGCTGATCGAACGCCGGCTGCAGGCCGACGGCGACAGCCGCCCGCTCGTCGTGCTCGACGCCCGCACCCCGCCCGAAGCCCCGCTCGAGGTCCTCGACGCAGCGGTGCGCGCCGCCGCGTCGATCGTGCTTGAACTGGCGCGCACCGGCGGCTGTGGATTGCTGCTGCCCGCCGAGCAGCGCGCCACCGTCATCGATGCAGAGCTGATC
>JBAWFG010000085.1:0-12399 GCA_049591655.1 Solirubrobacteraceae bacterium | reverse complement strand
TGCCTCAGGAGGCTGAGGTCGTGTACGGGCTCGTTCCCGAGCATGCCGTCGGCACCGGCGCCAGGAACGTCGTCGTCATCCTGCCGCTCTCCTTGCCCCCCTTCTTGAAGGTTCCGGTGAGCGTGAGGTGCTCGCCGATCTGACCCTTGCGGGGTCCGAACGTGATCCGGTACTGGCCGGTGGTCGTGAACGTTCCCTTGGCCGAGATCGCGGCGTTCTTGAAGTGCACCGGCGTCACGGCACCGCCGCCCGGGCAGTACAGGCCGGTGTCGGTCGTCGAGATGTTGGTCACCGTCTTGCCGTTGGGCGACACCTTGAACGAGAGCCGGGGCAGATCGGCGCCGGCCTTGAAGGTGCCACGGTAGGTGGCGCCCTTTTTGACCGGGACGGCAGCGAGCACGACTGCCGCCGCGGTCAGCATCGCCATCGCGACCGTGAGCAGGCTCACCGCGAACCGCCGGCGTCGGCGGGCCGTGAACAGAATGGGTCCACGGGTGGTCCGGTCCATGTGGGTCTCCTCGGTGAACGGCTGCAGGATGTGCACGCGCAGCTTGCCGACACCCGGCGCCGGTTGCAAGCCCGAGGGGCAACACGGGTCAGGGGCTGTCGGAGAGCTTTGCCTCCCGGATCGTCGGCTCGAAGAGCTCGATTGGGTTACCCGCGGGGTCTTCGACAAGGATCTGCTTGCCGCCGACGCCGGCGACGATCTCGTTGCGGAACCGGGCCTGGTGTTCACGCAGGCGCGCGACGGTCGCCTCGAGGTCAGCGACCTCCAGCTGGAAACGGTTCCAACCTCCGGGGCGCGGCATGGATCCATCGGGCATCGCCTGCCCGCCTCCGGGTCCGCCGCCCGGCGCGCTCAGCACCAGGCGCAGTTCGCCGTGGGAGAGCATCGCGAAGCTGGGCGCCGGGTGCATCTCTTCATGAAAGCCGAGCTCCTGGCAGTAGAACGCGATCGCGGCATCGACGTCGTCGACGATGTAACGGACGCTCACCCTGGCCATCCCTGCTCCTCTCCTGCGCCGGTCGTGGGATTCGCCCTGCGGCCGGCGCTTCTTGCGGGCGCCCCAGGCGCCCCGTGTCACACGGGGCGCCCCTGGGGACCCGACTCCCGTCAGACCCGCTGCGCAACCTTGGCAATCGCCTCCTGGTACATACCCATCTGCCGGGCAACCCCCTCGTTGGCGTAGCCGTCGACGAGCCGGAGGTCATCGACGATCAGGGCCGCATCGATCGTCATGCGCTGGAACTCCTCATCCTGACGGGCCGCCGCGATCTGCTCGGCACTGCCGTGGATCTGGATGCAGCCATTGATCGCCCCGTTGGGTTCGAACAGCATCACGTCAAAGGCTTCGATTCGACCGTCCTGCTGCATTCGGCCATAGAGGCCCAGCGTGGCGTTGAATACCTCAAGCCCACGCTCCTCAGATCCCCGTACGGGTGTGCTCCAGCTGATGAACAGCACGCGGTCGGCCATGCCGACTCCTTCCTGTGGCGGTCCGGCCCCGAACCGGACCTATCTGACCACTATCTCACCGGGCGACCTCCCAGCGCAACGACGACTGCACCAGAGCTCGGAGGCGCGCCGGCGGCCATTCGGACGTCGATGCTCGGCGCTGTGGCACGAATGTCAAGGCGGAGTGGTATTACGGAGGGCTGAGGGCCGACGGATTACAAGCTCAGGCGCGAGCGGACAACGGAGAGGATGCGATGCCACCCAGCAGCGTTCATTTCAACGGCTCGGTCAACCTGCCCGACGCCGGCACCGTCATGCGGGAGATCAGCTCCCGGATCCCGAACGGCGTACGTCGCATGACCGACGGTGAGACCGGGGAACGCGGCTATTGGATCCTGTTTCAGATCCAGAAATTCCTGCAAATGCCGGAGTTCGAGTCGGTGACGGTCACTCAGGCCTATGAGACGGCGTCCGACGCTCCGGCGATGCCCCAGCTCAAACTCGCGGAGGGAGCGTCCGCGGAGACAATCAACTGGCCCGACCTCGGCTACGCCCATGAGTACGCCAAGTCCTTTGAGATCTTCGACCGGCTGCAAACGAGCGGCACGATTCCGGCCGGCGTGCGCTTCCAGATGCAGTACCCCACTCCGTTGGCCTCGATGGCCGGGACAATCGTGCCGGACGACCTGCCCGCGGTCGCCGCGTCCTACGAGGCAGCATTGTTCGCCGACCTCGAGCGCGTGCTGGCGCGGCTGCCACACGACCGCTGCGCGGTGCAGTGGGACGTCGCGGTGGAGTTCGGATTGCTGGAGGGCGCGATGGGGCCCGGCTCGGCGATGCCGATGGACCAGGTCACCCCCGCCCTGGCGCGTTGTGTGGACCAGGTGCCGGCGGATGTCCCGGTCGGGATGCACCTCTGCTACGGCGACTATGGTCACCAGCACTTCAAACAGCCCGAGTCAGTCCAGATGCAGGTCGATGTCGTCAATTCCGTTGTGTCCGCGGCACGACGGCCCCTCAACTGGGCGTCCTTCACCGTGCCCCAGGCCAGGAACGACATCAGCTACTTCGCTCCGCTCCGGGGCCTCGCATCCGGACCGGAGACCGAGCTGTATTTCGCGCTCGTCCCCTACCACCCGGACGATCAGGCCGAGGGCACCACGGCTGCGCAGATCCAACAGGTTGACAGCGCACTGGCGGAGTCCTCAGGCGGACGACGTGAGTGGGGGATCTGCACCGAGTGCGGGATGGGACGCGTGGCGGCCGACGATGTGCCGAGGCTGCTCGATCTGCACCGCGAGATTCTCAACGCCTGATCTCGCGCACGACCACGGCGCCGCGACACCGGCTCCTGACCATGGCACCGCGCTGTGGACACGCGGCGGCACACGCGGGACACTTGGGGCATGTCGGACCCGGACCGCTCGCGACAGCACATCCACCGCAGACTGAATGCCGCCTACGCGTCGGGACTGTTGAGCGAGGATACGTTTGTGCGTCGCACCGATCTGCTGCTCCGGGGCGGACTGATCGACCCGGCCCGGTTGATCGGGGATCTCAACCTCCGCGCCAAAGCCGGACTGGCCGATCTCGCAGCCACCGTGGCACGCTGGGCGCGCCAGCCCGGAACGGAGCCTGCGCAGCCGGCGGCGCTGCTCGCCCTTGACTGGAGCGGCGCGCAGACCGAGATCACGATCGGACGGCACGCCGGCTGCGACGTGGTCCTGGCGAACCTCGCCGTCTCACGCCACCACGCCAGACTGGTCTTCCGCGACGGTCGTTGGATCCTTCAGGACCTCGGCTCGACCAACGGGACTGAGGTCAACGGCTGCCCCGTCGGACGCTGCGAGCTGCGCCCGGGCGACGACATCGCGCTCGCGGGCGAGCACCTGACCGTCGACTGACCACATCGACGGACGATGGCTGGAGATCCGGCTCATGTGGCCCTGTCCCCCACGGCACGTCCCGTTCGTTAAGCGAGCAATGACGGCCACCGGGGCCGTCACGATCTCCACAAGGAGTGCTCATGTCCCATCCAGTGATCCACGCCGAGATTCGTTCCCAGGACGCCGACGCGACGCGGGAGTTCTGCGCTGCTCTGTTTGATTGGAAGGTCGCCTCGGAGGGTGGCTTCCCCGGCTACACGTTCATGGACACCGGCGCCGAGGGTGGGCCCGCGGTGGCGATCAGCCCGCGCCAGGATGGCGAAGACGAGGTCCTCTTCTTCGTCGCCGTCGACGATGTCGCCGCCACGCTCAGCAGAGCCGAGGCACTCGGCGGCACGATCATCCAGCCGGCCCAACAGGTCCCAGGCGTGAGCTTCGGCGTCCTGGCCGACGCCCACGGGCACCGGATCGGGGTCGCGTCCAGCTGACGATCGTTCGCCCACCTGACGTTTTGCGGCGAACCCGCGCCCGGATCACCGGAATGCCCCGATGTCACACCGGGTCTGGCTGGCCACCATCGGTGAAAACCACCATCGAAGGAGCGTCACATGAGAGGTCTCGTGTACCACGGACCTGGCGAACGCGGATGGGACTCGGTCGACGATCCGACCATCATCGATCCCACCGACATCATCGTCCGGATCGACACAACGACAATTTGCGGCACCGACCTGCACATTCTCAAGGGCGACGTACCGGAGACCACCCCGGGCACGATCCTTGGGCACGAGGCAGTGGGAGTTGTCGAGGAGATCGGCGCCAGCGTCACGACAGTCGCGCCCGGTGATCGCGTCCTGATGTCATGCGTCAGCTCCTGTGGGAGATGCCGCTACTGCAAGGAAGGTCGGTACGGCCAATGCCTTGGCGGCGGAGGCTGGATCTTTGGGCACCTGATCAACGGCGTGCAGGCGGAATATGCACGGGTGCCGTTCGCCGACAACTCCGTGTACAAGGTCCCAGATGAGCTCAGCGACGAGCAGGTCCTGTTCCTGGCGGACATCCTGCCCACGTCCTACGAGGTGGGCGTACTCAACGGGATGGTGTCACCCGGAGACGTCGTCGCGATCGTCGGTGCCGGCCCGATCGGGCTGGCGGCGATTCTCACCGCGCGGCTGTACACGCCGGGGCGAATCGTGGCGATCGACCTCGCCGACAGCCGCCTGGAGAGCGCTCGGAAGTTCGGCGCGGACATGACGATCAACAATGGTCGCGAGGATCCGGTCGAGAAGATCATGGAGCTGACCGGCGGACTCGGGGCGGATAGCGCCTTCGAAGCGGTCGGCGTGCCCCAGACGTTCGAGCTGGCCACGGAGCTGATTCGCCCTGGCGGGCGCGTCGCCAATATCGGCGTGCACGGCAAGCCGGTCTCTCTGCATCTGGAAAAGCTCTGGATCCGCGATGTGACGATCACGACCGGACTGGTCGACACGTTCAGCATCCCGCAGCTGATGCGGCTGATCTCCAGTGGGCGGCTTGACCCCTCGCTGTTCGCCACCCATCGGTTCGCGTTGAGCGACACCATGACCGCATACGACACGTTCGCCGACGCGGCCAATTCCGGCGCGCTGAAGGTCGTGCTGTGTGGACCGGAGAGTCCAGGCGCCAAGGCGGTTGAGACCGCCGCCGTCCTGGCCGTCTAGAACGCTGACGCCCCGATACGTCTCAGCCCGTCCGTGGCCACCGCGGTCGGGCTGAGAGTGGCGCGCTGCTACTCGCCGCCGGCGGGCGCCTCGGTTTCGAGTACGTCGAACGACCACAGCTCACTCGCCGTACCAACCGGCCCGCTGGTCCGGTGCTGCGCGTGGCCGGCCGCAAAATCCGGCCCTGATACCCACGCCTGGAAGTCCTCCTCCGAGCGCCAGCGAGTGATCACAAGGCAGACGTCGCGCTCATCGTTGGGTCGCAGCAGCTCAAAGCTCTCGAAGCCATGGGCGCCGGAGACCCGACCCGCCCGGGACGCAAATCGCTGCGCGAACTCCTCAAAACGCTCACGCGGGACGGTGATCGCGTTGATCTTGACGATGCTCATCGCCGACGATCCTACGCCTCGTCTGGTCAAACGCCCGCGTACGCACCCTTCCTGGTACGTAACCCGGGTCATACGCGGCTTGTGTCGCGACCCTGACGAGCGTAGGCTCACCTCATGAGGGCTTGGATGCCCATCTGGTTGTTCCCACTGGGGTTACTCGGAGGAATCGTCCTGGTGTCCATCGGCACGCCGCTCGGCATCCTCTTCGCGATGGTCTGGGGCTTTGTCGTGTTCCCGCATTGCGCTGCGCACCTCCTCCGGCGTTGGCGTAGCGCCGTCGGAGGTGACGAGCAGCGCCACCTCGACGACATCCAGACGCACTACTGGCGCACCACGCTCCGGTAGCCGCACCACGCTCCGGTAGCGACAGAACCGGTTCAGGTCATGGCGCTGGCGTTCGGGGACACGCCCTCGTGCCGGACGGCGTGCATCGCCCATCCGAGCGTCGCCATGCCGATCCCGTAGCAAATGAACCCGATGCCGGTGATCACGGCGAGGGTCGCGTACCCGATGTGCGGGCTGGCGACGATCACGACGCCGAAGATCCCGAGGACGAGCGCGACCGCGATCCGCCACAGCCGATTCTCCGGGACCTCAAACGCGGCGACGAGCCGCACCAGGCCGGCCGCGATCAGCCAGAGCCCGATCAGCAGCGCGACCGCCCGGACGCCACCGAGTGGATGACGGATCAGCAGCACGCCTGCGATCACGCTGATCACCCCCAGGACCGCGAGCAGCCCACGGTTCTGCGTGTGGCCGCTCAGCGCCCCCACCAATTCGATGATGCCGTCGACCAGAATGAAGATCCCGAAGATCACCGCCAGGGTGGCCAGGCTGTTGCTCGGCTTGGCGATGACGATCACGCCGGCAACGATGCTGATGACCCCGATCAGCAGAGCCAGCCACCAGGCCCAGGTCGCTTCGCGCAGTTCCTCGTTTGCCATCAGCTCGCCTCCTCGTTTCCATTCGTCCTGGATGAGATCATCGAGTGTCGGTCCTCCCCCACCGCCGCGCATCACCCCGGAGGGGTGATCTGGACTGGACGTTCGTTGAAGAACCGCCCGTGCCGTCCAGAAAGCAGGCCAACGTCCCGAGGAACTCCTGTCTGCGATACCGGCAGCGGCGGGTGGGGCGTCGGTGCACCCACCGTGGTTGCCAAATGCCAAGGGAGAATCCATGCCGAGTCCTGTTGATATGCCCAGCCCCGCCCCGGCGCCCGCATTGAGCCTGAGCCATCGCGATTGCGGCGCCGGGATCTGCGTCGTGGCCCCCGACGGCGAGATCGACCTGGCCACGGCTCCCGCGCTGAAGTCCGGTCTGACGGCGCTGCTGGCCGAGAACTACGCCCGGTTCGTGCTCGACCTCTCAGCCGTCCGGTACATCGACTCCACCGGCCTCGGGGTGCTGGTGGGGTTCGTCCGGCGGCTTCCCGTCGATGGGCTCATGACGATCGCGGCAGCTCCGGCGCGTGCGCGCCGGCTGCTGGAACTCACGGGTCTGGACCACCGCTTTGAGACCTTCGCCACGGTCGAGGATGCGCTGACCTCCATCCGCCGGGGTGCGGGCGACGACAAGCCGTCACTTGAATCCGACGCTGCCCTGGTGATCGGACTCGCCGCCACGGCGCTGCCGTTCGCCGACTCCGCCGCCGCGGAGGTCGAGCGTTGGATCCGCATCCTGCAGACCCATGGCGAGGCGGGGCGTGCTCTGAACTCCCTGGGACTCGCCGACGCTACGCCAGTTGCCACCCGCCCCGGGGGCAACGTGGCGGTGCATGCCGGCCGGTCCTCGGTGACCCGGGTGACCGTCGCCGCGACCGAACTCGCGATCGAACGCGGCTCGACAACCGTCAGCACGGTCGATCTGCTTCTCGCCGTCATGACGGTATATGGCGGCGTCTTCGACGACGCGCTGCGCGCCCATGGAAGCGACGCGACGAAGCTGATCGAGTGCCTCGGGAGCGGGACCGCCGCAGCCGGCATCGCTTAGACGGGCTCCCCATATCAGGTAGCGTCGGGCGCGATGGCCGCGCACGTCGTCTGGCAAGCCGGGCCCGCGGAGGCGACCGCCGTCTCCGATCTGCTGGTTGGGTTTCGTGACTGGGCCGGGAGCAGCTGGCCGTCGGCGGACATGTTCCACGCGTCGGTGCAGACCCTCATCCAGGATGCGAACACGGCGTTCCTCTTGGGTTCAGTCGACCGTGACGCGCCGCCGGAGGGGGTCTGCCAGCTCCGCTTCCGGCTCTCGGTCTGGACGGCTTCCGAGGACTGCTGGATCGAGGACGTCTATGTCCTCGAGCACGCCCGCCGGACGGGTTTGGGGCGGGCACTGGTGGACGCGGCCTGCGCCCATGCCCGGCGGCGCGGATGTGGCCGCATCGAGCTGGACGTCAACGAAGACAACGCGCCAGCGATGCGGCTGTACCGCTCGATCGGTTTCTCCCCGCACAGCAAGGGCATGTCTGAGACCGCTCGAGACGTGCTGATGGGAATGAAGCTCAGCGACGGCTGACCGTGGCCGGGGCGATGACCGAGACCAAGCGCCTGCTCCTGTTGCGCCATGCGAAGTCGAGCTGGGACGATCCGTCCCTCGCCGACCACGATCGGCCGCTCGCGCCGCGGGGCCGTAAAGCAGGAAAGCGGATTCGGGCGTACCTGCGCCGAGAGCAGGTCGACGTCGCGCTCGTGCTGTGCTCCTCGGCGAGGCGGGCCCGGGAGACGCTTGATCTGGTCGCGCCGCCCGGTGCGATCCGGATCGAGCCGGAGCTGTATGGCGCGGCGGCCGAGGAGCTGCTCGAGCGTCTACGCCACGTCCCGGACGAGATCGACGCGGTGATGCTGATCGGACACGAGCCCGCCATCCGTGAGCTGGCCATCACGCTCGTCGGAGATGGCAGCGAGCTTGCCGACCGCAAATTCCCCACGGCGGCGCTCGCCACGTTGACTTTCTCGGGACCATGGGGCGCGCTGGCACCGGAGCACGCGCAGCTTGTCGCATTCATCTCCCCCAGAGAACTCGGCTGAGCATCCCAGCCCGGCCGCCGCGACGCCCCGACGCCCCGACGCCTAGAGGCGCTCCCACTCACGACGGGTGAGCACCTGCTGGCGCTCGCGTGCGGCCCGCAGCTTGCGAGCCTTCTGGGAGGCCTGTTCGTTGCTCTTGGCGATCTCCTTGCGCAGATCGTCAAACGCCGCCCCCGCGGTTGACCGTCCTGGTCCAGGTTCGTGGGTCTGCTTCGGCATAACGCTGCACTCCCTCATCGCTCTACTGGAAGGTTGTCCACCGACGGATGCGAGAGCGCGGCACCAAAAGCGGTGGGACCTGCCCCTTGGACTCTACTCGGCCGAACCGATCCCGCCCGCCCGTCCGGGATGGTTCACCAGCAGGCGGAGACCGACGTCGAAGGCCTGAAGCCGGCGCAGATGCCCGTGGCGCTGCTCCCAGACCCCATTCTGAAGGTCATCCGCAACCGCTCGGACGACGCGCTGCTCGACCTGGGGATCCAGCCTGGCAAAGCCTGAGGTCGCGCCGCGCGCGTCCGAGTCGAGGACGCGCTCGGGGTGCGCCCAGAAGGACCCGAACGTCCAGTCGGGTGTATCCCGCGAGACCGGCACGGCGTGCACCGTTGTGCTGCCGCCCAGCCACCCCGCCAACGCGTCGACGGCAGGCATCGTGCGCCGGTCCAGCTCAGCGACTTCGGGCAGGTAATCGGCGATCAGCCACATCTGGCTGCTGACCGGCTCGTCGTAGGTGACGATCACGACCGGACCACGCGCGACGCGGCGCAGCTCCCGGACGCCCTGCTCCTGTTCTCGGTCCCAGTGGTGGACGCTCAGGATGGCCATCGCGGCATCGACGCTCTGGTCACGCAACGGCAGATCCCCGGCGCTGGCGCGGACGGCGGGCGCGAGGTCCGCGGGGCGCTGGGCGGCCATCACGTCGCTCGGCTCGATCGCGATCACATGGCGATCACGAGGCTCGTAGGACCCCGCGCCGGCACCCACATTCAGCACCGTCCGCGCGGCCCCAAGCGCCTCGTGGATCTGTCCTGCCAGGTGGGGATCCTCGCGCCGGGTGCGCGCGTAACCGTGTCCGATCCGCTCGTAGCGCGGCGACGAGCCAGCCGGCGGGTCATCCATGTCTCCCCTACCAGCCGATCTCCTCGACAAGGTCCGGGCAGCGGCCGACCGGCGCGTTTCTGACCAGCGCAAACGTCGACTGCACCCGGTCAGGGAGGAACTCGAAGCCCCGGAAGTTGCGGCAGTTCTCCACCACCACCCGCAACGTTCTGATTCCCGCCACGCCAGGGCGCCGTTCGAGCGCCACGACCTCATAGAGGTCGGTGCCGTCAGTGATGTATGCGCCCTTTTCCAACCGTGGGTCCTGATCGATCATCGGCACTGAATACCCCAGAAAGCCCTGCTCCAAGCCACGTTGCGCGGCGTTCGGCTGCTGTCTGGCGTCAGCGGCCGAGCGCGCCGGCCAGAGCCGCGAGATGCTCGGGCGTCGCTCCACAGCAGCCTCCGATGATGCGGGCACCCCGTTGCGCGAACTGGGCCACGTGCGCGGCGAAGGAGTCGGGATCCTCCGGATAGACGACACCATCGGCCGTCACGCGTGGCACGCCGGCGTTGGGCTTGATCCACAGTGGGTGACATGACTTTGCCTCCAGGAACTCCGTCACGAGTTGCGCGGTGTCCTGGAGTGATCGGCCGCAGTTGGCCCCTAACGCAGCAACCCCAGCGTCCTGCAATGCGGCTGTCACGTCCGCTGGACTCAGACCCATCATCGTCTTGGTGCCCTGGTCAAAGCTGAACGACATCACGAGCGGGAGCTCGCTGACCGCCGCCACCGCCTCGCCGGCCCACAGGGCTTCGTCGAGCGTGAAGAACGTCTCGAGCATCAGCACGTCGACACCGCCCTCAGCCAGGGCACGGGCCTGCTCGCCGAATGTCTGCAGCGACATCTCACGCGTCAGCGGCCCGAACGGCTCGACGAGCTGACCGGTCGGGCCAATCGATCCGGCCACCAGGACACTGTTCCCGACACCGTCGCGCGCGATCTCCGCGGCCCGGACGTTGAGCTCGTGGGTGCGGCCGGCCAGGGGCCCGTCGGCAAGCCGGACCGACGACGCGCCGAACGTACAGGTCGAGACCAGATCGCAGCCCGCGTCGGCAAAGCGCCGATGCAGATCTCTGACCCGCTGCGGCGCATCGAAGACCCATTCCTCGGGCGCAACGCCGGGCTCGATGCCCATGTCCTGAAAATTGGTGCCGGTGGCACCGTCGGCGAGCAGCACGCCGCGATCCTGGAGCAGCTCGGAGAACGACGGCACTGATGTGATGCTAGCCAGGTGGCCGGGCGCTCAGGGAACCAGGACGACCTTGCCGATGTTGCGCCGTTCGGCGATGAAGCGGTGGGCATCGGGCGCCCGGTCAAACGAGAACGCCTCGGCGACGACCGGCTTCAGCTCGCCTGACTGGAGCGCGGGGATCAACGGCTCGATCACCCGATTGAGGCTGCCGTCGGTATCCCACCACGAGAGCATGTTGAGGCCGAAGACGCCCTTGTTCTCGTTCATCATTCCCAGCCCCTTCCACCAGGGCATCGATGCGAATGGGCTCTTGGCAAGCGTCCGCAGCGCGGCCGGGACGCTTCGTCGCTCCCCGGTCTGAACCTCCGAGGCCCCGTACATGATCAGCCGCCCGCCGGGACGCAGCAACCGGTAATCCTTGCGGAAGCTCGACGGGCCGAGCGCGTCGAAGGCGACGTCGATGCCCTCCCCGCCGGTGATCCGGCGCACTTCCTCGGCGAAGTCCTGGCTGCGGTAATCGATCGCGTGGTCAACTCCCTGCCGGCGGATCGCGTCGTGCTTTGAGGCCGATGCGGTGCCGAAGACCTCGGCACCGATGCGCTTGGCGATCTGTGTGGCCGAGATTCCCACCCCACCGGCCGCAGCGTGGATCAGGACCCGCTCGCCCTGCGTGAGGCCTCCCATCACCACCAGGCCGGCCTGGGCGGTGGCGTAGTTGACCGGGAAGGCTGCTCCCTCCTCGAAGGACAGCTGCTCAGGCAACGGGTAGACCATGTTCTCAGGCACGGTGACCAGTTCGGCCTGCCCGTTGAAGCGCGTCCCTGCGAGCACCCGGTCGCCCGGCTTGAGCGACTCGACGCCGGCTCCCAACGATTCCACGACACCCGCCACCTCGTAGCCCACCACGCACGGCAGCTTCGGCGCGTCCGGGTACAGCCCGGTTCGGGCCAGCGTGTCGGCAAAGTTGACGCCCGCTGCCCTGACGGCGATCCGGACCTCACCTGGCCGCACAGGCGGGTCGGGGCGCTCCTGGACCTGGAGAACCTCGGGTCCGCCGTGCTCAGTGATGACCACCGCACGCATCAACCGAGGACTCTAGGCGAATCCGCGGCCGGTGCGGCGAGTGTGCTCAGGCGACGGGTTCGCGGTCCCGGACGATGCGCAGGTTGCTCGTCCGGGCCTGCAGGCGGTCAAACGCTGCCTCGACGTCCGTCGACGGCGGCTCGCTTGACCAGCGCTTGCCGACCTGCTGAATTTCGCCGGCGGCCTCCAGCGCGTGAAGTCGGGCCAGTGTCTTCTGGTGGTTGAGTCCCGCTGCCTTGGCGATTTGGCCGACTGAATGGGCTTCGCTGGGTAGCTCGCGCAGCGCCCGTCTCACTCGATCCTCGCGTGGCGCAGACTTCTGCTTGGGTGCGGCGGGCTTTGGCTTTGCGACCGCGGCTGCAGCGGGCTTCTGGGCCGCGGGCACCGGCGGGGCTGCGCCGTAGCGCGCATAGCACGCGGGGCACATGACGACCGGGCGCTGGCCTTCGGGGCGGGCAACTTCGAACTGACGCCAGCGGCGTCCCGTGTGGCACACGGCACACCGCCGGCCGGCGCGCTCGATCTCGGTCAGGTCCTCAGAGGTCGTCATACACCACTGAACATAGAAGGT
>JBAWFG010000084.1:0-12155 GCA_049591655.1 Solirubrobacteraceae bacterium | reverse complement strand
GTGGCCGCTCGAGCTCACCCGGCGCGAGTCGGCGGACACGCTGTTCTAGTGATGCGCGACCCCGGCTGGGTCAGGTCTTGAACTCCACGTCGACGTGCTGCTCGTCGGAGCGCTCCTCGACCTTGGCGAGCGCCCGGAGGGTGCGCTTGTCGGCCGGTGCCTCGGGCGGCCCGAAGAGGCTGCGCGGCCACAGCCGGCGGGTCACGACGACGTTGATCTCCGCCGAATAGAGCATCAGCTGGGCGCCGAGGTGCAGCCACACCAGCAGGGCGATCACGAGCCCGAACGTCTTGCCGGCGCTGCTCTGGTGCTTGAGCACGTGCCCGATGTAGTAGCCGCCGATCGACTGCAGCACCGTCCACAGCACCCCGGCCACGATCACCCCGATCCGCAGATCACGGTTCGGGATCGCGCTGGCGGTCATCGCCCGGAACGCGGCGAAGAACAGCATGAAGTTGACGATCACCGCGATCAGGTAGCCGATGATCTTGTCCCCGACGCTCCCGAAGCCGCCGCTCACCGAACCGGAGATCACCGTCGAGATGAGGAACAGGACACCCAGGAAGGCGAGCAGACCGAGTCCGCGCAGCCGCGACTGCAGGAAGTTGGGACGGTCCTTGAACGGGATCGCCCAGACGCGGTCAAGCGCGTTCTGAGCGGCCCCGGTGACCCCGAGCCCGGCCAGCAGCGAGGTGACGAGGCCGATCACGAGCGCCGCGACCGAACCCTTGAGCGAGTGCAGCTGGATCTGACTGCCGATGATCGGCAGCTGCTTGAGCACGGAATTCTCGACCGATTGCTGCATGGAAGGGTGGTCACGCAGGACGAAGCCGAGGATCGTGGTCAACACCAGCAGCAGCGGGAACAGCGAGAAGAACGCGAAGTAGGCGACCAGCGCCGCCAGGTTGCCGCCCTGGTCATCACCGAACTTCTTGAACACCGCGATCGGGATCGCCAGCCCCTTGGAGCGCTGCTGGTAGGCATCGAAGCGGCGCAGTGGTCCCATGACGTCCATGACCGACTCCTACCCTCCCTGCAGCCCGCCCAACGCCGGGTTGCCGAGCGTCAGCTGCCCGCGCTCGATTCCCAGCAGCGCCTGCTTGCGCTCCAGGCCGCCGGTGTAGCCGCCCAGGCCGCCGCCGCTGTGCAGCACCCGATGGCAGGGGATCACGATCGGCAGCGGGTTGGATCCGAGCGCATTGCCCGCGGCGCGAAACCCGCGTGGGCTGCCGGCCGCGGCCGCCACCTCCCGGTAGGTCGAGACCGATCCGTAGGGGATCTCCGCGGTGGCGGTGAGGATCCGACGGGTGAACTGCGTCATCAGCCGCATGTCGAGCGACAGCTGGAATGCCTGCCGGTGGCCGCTGAAGTACTCCTCGAGCTGGCGCCGGGGATCATCGAGCGCCCGTGGTGAGGCGAGCACCCGCGGCGACAGCCGCGCGGCGAGATCCTCCAGCACCGCCTCCTCGCCGGAGAAGTCGACGTAGGCCACCCGGGCCAGGCCCTCGGGGGTGGCGGCCACCAGCAGCGACCCCACCGGGGAGTCGAGGGTGGCGTAGACGACGTCGGCCAGGCCGGCCGCCGTCGCCGCTGCGGCGATCTCCGGGGGCTCGGCGGCGGACCCGGCACGCGTGGCACGCAACCGGCGGGCCACGCTGTCGGTCTCCTCGTTGACGGCACCGTTCATGCGGCTTGCTCCTCTCTCAGGCGCTTGAGTGCCTCGTGGACGTTGCGCCGGGCCGCGGCCTCGCTGATCTGCATCACGGCCGCGATCTCCGCGTAGGCGGAATCGGCGATGAACCGCAGCGCCACGGCATGGCGCTGTTTGTCGGGCAGTTCGGCGACCACCGACCACAGGTCACCGTCCAGCGCGGCAGCCGCCGCCGGTCCATCGGCCGGCGGGGCGGCGCCGGCGAGATCGGCCGGCTCGGGCACCGGTGTGGGGCGCCGCGCCCGCGCCCGGACGTTGTCGATCGCCTTGCGGTGGGCGATCGTGAACAGCCAGGCGCGGAGGTTGGCGGCGTCGCGCAGCGACGGGTAGGCCCGCAGCGCCGAGAGCCAGGTCTCCTGGTAGCAGTCGTCGGCGTCAAGCGGTCCGACGCTGGCGATCAGGAAGCGATGCACGTCACGGCCGTGCGCGTCGAGCAGCTGCTGAAACGGGGGCAGGCGCACACTCATCTAACGATCCGGCCCCCTTTCGTGTGAGATCGTCGCGTGGCTAGGCTTCGCAGCATGGAACAACGTGAGCTCGGCACCCAGGGATTGTCCGTCTCGGCGGAGGGGCTCGGCTGCATGGGCATGTCCGAGTTCTACGGCTCCGCCGACCGGGGTGAGGCGATCGCCACCATCCATCATGCGCTGGAGCTGGGGGTCGACCTGCTCGACACCGCCGACATGTACGGGCCCTACACCAACGAGCAGCTGGTGGGAGAGGCGATCGCCGACCGGCGTGACGAGGTCGTGCTGGCGACGAAGTTCGGTCTCGTCCGTGACCCGGCGAACCCCACCGCACGGGGGATCAACGGCCGGCCGGACTACGTGATGGCCTCGTGTGACGGGTCGTTGCGGCGGCTCGGTGTCGATCACATCGACCTCTACTACCAGCACCGCGTCGACCCGGACGTCCCGATCGAGGAGACGGTGGGCGCGATGGCGGAGTTGGTCGACGCCGGCAAGGTCCGGTTCCTCGGCCTCTCCGAGGCCGGCCCGCAGACGATCCGCCGGGCCCACACCGTGCACCCCATCAGCGCAGTCCAGACCGAGTATTCGCTGTGGAGCCGCGATGTCGAGGACGAGGTGCTGCCCACGCTGCGTGAGCTCGGCATCGGCCTCGTCGCCTACAGCCCGCTCGGACGCGGTTTCCTGACCGGCCAGATCACCTCGCCCGCCGATCTCGCAGACGACGACTTCCGCCGCCACAGTCCCCGCTTCCAGGGCGAGAACTTCCAGCGCAACCTCGACCTCGTCCAGCGCATCCGCCAGATCGCCGCCGACAAGGACTGCACGCCCGGCCAGCTCGCGCTGGCCTGGGTCATGGCCCAGGGACGCGACATCGTGCCGATCCCCGGCACCAAGCGCCGCGCCTATCTGGAGCAGAACGTCGAGGCGACCGAGCTGTCGCTGTCGGCCGACGAGCTGGCGCGCATCGACGAGGCGGCCCCGGCCGGCTCGGCGGCCGGCGACCGCTACGCCGATATGTCGCCGATCGGCCGCTGAGGCGCAGCGCGGCAAGACTCCCCTCACGGGTTGCCCCGCAGAGCCGGGGGGTATAGAAACCAGCCATGCCCCGCGCAATCTGGAGTGGCGCCATCAGCTTCGGCCTGGTCAATGTCCCGGTCAAGCTCTACAGCGCCACGTCGCCCAAAACCGTCCGCTTCCACCAGCTCTCCAGCAAGACCGGGGCACGGATCCGCCAGAAGCGCGTCGATCCGTCGACCGGTGACGAGGTCGCCTTCGAGGACATCGTCAAGGGCTATGAGCTGTCGCCCGAGCGGTATGTGCTGATCGAGCCCGAGGAGCTGGACCGGCTCGATCCCAAGGCGACCAAGACGATCGACATCGAGGAATTCGTCGACCTCGCCGACATCGACCCGATCTACTACGACCACTCCTATTACCTGGCTCCCGCCACCGGCGGCGCGAAGGCCTACCGGCTGCTGCTGGAGGCGATGCGCGAGGCCGGCAAGGTCGCGATCGGCAAGATCGTCATCCGCTCCAAGCAGCAGCTGTGCGCTCTGCGACCGACCGGTGACGTGATGGCGCTCTCCACGATGTTGTTCGGCGACGAGGTTCTGCCCCCGGATCGCCTCGACGAGCTCGACGCCATCGCCGAGGCGGAGGCCACCAAGCGGGAGCTGACCATGGCCCAGCAGCTGATCGAGTCGCTGTCGGCCCAGTTCGACCCAGGCAAGTTCAAGGACGAGTACCGCGAGCGGGTGCTGGAGCTGATCGAGCGCAAGGCCGCCGGCGAGGAGATCGCCGTCCAGCCCGAGGCCGAGGAGACGAGCCCCGCCCCCGACCTGATGGCCGCCCTGGAGGCGAGCCTGGCCGAGGTCCGCAGCGGCAGCTCCGACACCGTCGCCGCCGACAAGAAGCCGGCGGCCAAAAAGCCCGCCGCCAAGAAGGCTCCGGCCAAGCCGCGCAAACCCAGCAACGGCGACGGCGACGGTTCGGGCTCCAAGACCACGAGCCGCTCGAAAGCCAAGGCCAAGGCCAATCGCTGAGGCGATCGGCTGGCGAGATTGGCCGCTCGCTGACACGATCGGCTGGCGAGATTGGCCGCTCGCTGACGCGATCGGCTGGCGAGATTCGCTGAAGCGAATCTCGAGTGGGGCCGGGACGCGCGGGCCCCAAGTGTTAGCGCCGCGTTGGTACGATTTGCGTGCTGCGCCGCAGTGCCTGCCCGCCAACTCCTGCCAACGAGGCACCGCTTCATGTACCGCATCGCCAACGGGCCGCCCCCGGCCACTGGCCTCTACGACCCCTCAAACGAGCATGACGCCTGCGGGATCGCCCTGGTGGCGAAGCTGTGGGGCGAGGCGACGCATGCCGTCGTGGAGAAGGCGCTCGAGGCGCTGGAGAACATGGAGCACCGCGGCGCGGAGGGGGCCGACCCCAACACCGGAGACGGCGCCGGCATCCTGCTGCAGATTCCCGACGCGTTCATGCGCGGGGCGGTCTCGGGGATCGAGTTGCCGCCGCCCGGCAGCTACGGCGTCGGAGTGTGTTACCTCCCGGCCGATCCGGAGCGACGGCGGGCATTTGAGCAGCTGATCGACCAGACCGTCCGCGCCGAGGGCCAGAAGGTCCTGTGGTGGCGCGACGTGCCGATCGACGACCGCTTCGTGGGGGAGACGGCCCGGCTGTCGGCCCCGGTCATTCGCCAGGTGATCATCGAGGCCGGCGAGGAGATCACCGACCAGGCCGCCTTTGAGCGCAAGCTGTACGTGATCCGCCGGGTGATCGAGCGGGCCGCCGGAACCGAGCTGGCGATCCCGAGCCTGTCGAGCCGGACGATCGTCTACAAGGGCATGCTGACCGCCCCCCAGCTGCCGCGCTACTTCCCGGACCTGCGCGACCCGCGGGTTGCGTCGCGCCTGGCGCTCGTGCACTCCCGCTTCTCCACCAACACCTTCCCCAGCTGGGAACTCGCCCACCCGTTCCGGATGGTCGCCCACAACGGCGAGGTCAACACGCTGCGGGGCAACGTCAACTGGATGCGTGCCCGGGAGTCGCAGCTGGCCTCTGAGCTGTTCGGCGAGGACCTGGAGAAGGTCCTGCCGATCGTGCGCCTGGGCGGTTCAGACTCGGCCACGCTCGACAACGTGCTGGAACTGCTCGTCCTCTCCGGGCGCTCGATCGCGCACGCGCTGATGATGATGATCCCCGAGGCCTACCGGACCCGACGTGACGTCGATCCCGACGTCAAGGGCTTCTACGACTTCCACTCTTGCCTGATGGAGCCGTGGGACGGTCCCGCGGCCGTGGCCTTCACCGACGGCCGGGTCGCCGGCGCCGTGCTCGACCGCAACGGCCTGCGTCCCGGCCGCTGGGTCCAGGACACCGAGGGTTATGTCGTGCTCGCCTCCGAGACCGGGGTGATCACCGTCGCCCCTGAGCACGTGCAGCGCAAGGGCCGTCTGGCCCCCGGCAAGCTGTTCCTGCTCGACCTCGAGGACGGCCGGATCGTCGAGGACGAGGAGGTCAAGCGCCGCGTCAGCCGCCGCAAGCCCTACGGCGAGTGGTACGAGCGCTCGGTGGTGCAGATCGACGACCTGCCCGAGCGAGAGCCCCTGGTGCCGCGCGTCGAGCGGCTGCGCTCCAAGCAGCTGGCGTTCGGCTATTCGCAGGAGGACCTGCGGATGGTCATCGCCCCGATGGCCTCCAAGGGCGAGGAGCCGGTGGCCAGCATGGGCAACGATTCGGCCCTGGCGGTCATGTCCGACCGCCAGCCGCCGTTGTTCGCCTACTTCAAACAGCTGTTCGCCCAGGTGACCAATCCGCCGGTCGACCCGATCCGCGAGAACGTCGTGATGAGCCTGCAGACCGGCGTCGGCGCCGAGGTCAACCTGCTCTCCGAGGCGCCCGAGCAGGCCCACCAGCTCGTCATCGACCAGCCGATCCTGCGCAACGGACAGCTCGAGAAGCTGCGCCAGGTCTCCCACGAGATCTTCGATGCCGCCACGCTCGATATCACCTGGCCGATCGAGGACGGCCCCGACGGGATGAAACGCCGCCTCGACGCGCTCTGCCGGGAGGCGTCCGATCAGGTCGACCACGGGGCCAACATCCTCATCCTGTCGGACCGTAACCTCGGCCCCGAACGGGTGGCGATGCCCTCGCTGCTCGCCGTCGGCGCCGTTCACCACCACCTCGTCCGCGCCGGTACCCGGTTGCGGACCGGGTTGGTGATCGAGTCCGGCGAGCCGCGTGACATCCACCACATGGCGACGCTGATCGGCTACGGCGCGTCGGCGATCAACCCCTACCTCATGTTCGAGTCCCTCGACGAGCTCGCCGACCGGTCGCTGCTGCCCGAGGATCTGGAGATCGACGAGGCCGAGCAGCGGATCGTCAAGGGGATCGGGAAGGGCCTGCTCAAGACGATCTCCAAGATGGGGATCTCGACGATCCAGTCCTACTGCGGCGCCCAGATCTTCGAGGCCGTCGGCCTGGAGCCCGAGCTGATCGACGAGTACTTCACCGGGACCGCGTCGCGGATCGGCGGTGTCGGGCTCGAGGTGCTCGCCGCCGAGGCGCTCGGCCGCCACTTCCGCGCCTACCCCCGCACCGACCGTGAGGTCCTGCCGGTCGGCGGAGTGCTCCAGTGGCGTCGTGACGGCGAGCGACACATCTGGAACCCGGACACGATCGCCAGCCTTCAGCACGCCGTCCGCGCTCAAGCGGGGCACGTGAACGGAGGTGGGAATGGGAACGGCAACGGACGCGGCACACCGCCGCCGGCCCGCGATCCGCAGGAGTCCTATGACGAGTTCGCCCGCCGCGCCAACGAGGAGGCGACCGCCAAGGCGGCGCTGCGCGGCCTGATGAAGCTGCGGACCTCCCCCGAGCCGGTGCCGCTGGACGAGGTGGAGCCCGCCACGGAGATCGTCAAGCGTTTCAGTACCGGGGCGATGAGTCTCGGCTCCCTGTCGCGGGAGGCTCACGAGACGCTCGCCATCGCCATGAACCGCCTCGGCGGCAAGTCCAACACCGGCGAGGGCGGCGAGGATCCCGAACGGTTCACGCGTGACGAGAACGGCGATTCGCGCCGCTCGGCGATCAAGCAGGTCGCCTCAGGGCGCTTCGGCGTGACCGTCGACTACCTCGTCAACGCTGACCAGCTGCAGATCAAGATGGCCCAGGGCGCCAAGCCGGGGGAGGGCGGCCAGCTGCCCGGTCACAAGGTCGACGACTACATCGCCAAGATCCGCTACTCGACGCCGGGCGTCGGACTGATCTCGCCGCCGCCCCACCACGACATCTATTCGATCGAGGACCTCAAGCAGCTCATCTACGACCTCCGCTGCGCCAACCCCACGGCCTCGGTGTCGGTCAAGCTCGTCTCCGAGGTCGGCGTGGGGACCGTTGCCGCCGGCGTGGCGAAGGCCAACGCCGACCACGTGACGATCTCCGGCCACGACGGCGGGACCGGCGCATCACCCCAGTCCTCGGTCCAGGGGGCCGGGGTGCCGTGGGAGATCGGCCTCGCCGAGACCCAGCAGACGCTGCTGCTCAACGATCTGCGCTCGCGGATCACCGTCGAGGTCGACGGTCAGGTCAAGACCGGCCGCGACGTCGTGATCGGCGCGCTGCTGGGGGCCGACGAGTTCGGTTTCTCGACCGCCCCGCTGATCGCGATGGGCTGCATCATGATGCGCGTCTGCCACCTCAACACGTGCCCGGTCGGAATCGCCACCCAGAACCCGGAGCTGCGTGCCCGCTTCGAGGGTGTGCCCGAGCACGTCACCGCCTACCTCATGTTCGTCGCCGAGGAGGTCCGCTCGATCATGGCGTCGCTCGGCGTACGCCGGTTCTCGGATCTGATCGGGCGCGCTGATCTGCTGGAGACCGACGAGGCGATCGACCACTGGAAGTCACGGGGCGTTGACCTGTCGATGGTCCTGGCCACGATCGATCTGCCCCCCGAGGTGCCCCGCTCACAGACCCGCAAGCAGGTTCCGGTGCTCGACGACGCGCTGGATTGGGAGCTCGTGCAGCTCTGCGCGCCGGCCATCGACAGCGCGACCCAGGTCCGCCAGGGTCCGATCCCGGTCCGTAACGTCAACCGCACCGTCGGCGGCATCCTGTCGGGCGAGATCGCCCGCCGCCGCGGCGCTTCCGGACTGCCCGAGGGCACGATCGACATCTCCTTCAGCGGGTCGGCGGGTCAGAGCTTCGCCGCGTGGCTGGCGCCGGGCGTGACGTTCTCGCTCCGGGGCGAGACCAACGACTACACCGGCAAGGGCCTGTCGGGCGGCGTGGTGTCGGTCCGTCCGCCGGAGACCGCCCTGTTCCGGGCCGAGGAGAACATGATCGTCGGCAACACCGTGCTCTACGGTGCGACCGCCGGGCGCGCGTTCATCCGCGGCCTGGCCGGGGAGCGCTTCGCGGTGCGCAATTCCGGCGCCCATGCCGTCGTCGAGGGCGTCGGCGACCATGGCTGTGAATACATGACCGGTGGCCGGGTCGTCGTCCTGGGCACCACCGGGCGTAACTTCGCGGCCGGGATGAGTGGCGGGATCGCGTACGTGTATGACCGCGACCGCCGCTTTGAGGGGCGCTGCAACCTGGAGCTCGTCGACCTCGATCCGCTCGGCGAGGCCGACGAGGAGGAGGTCAAGGCGCTGATCTCCGAGCACGCCGCCCGCACCGGCTCGCTGCGCGCTCGCAACATCCTCGCCGGCTGGGAGCGGGAGAGCCGGCGGTTCGTCAAGGTGATGCCGCGGGACTACAAGCGGGTGCTCCAGGAGCGCTCACGGGACACGCCGCCGGAGGCGGTCGGGGCGTGAGGGCTGTGTTGAGCGAACGTCGGCTAGCCTCCACGCGCCATGGGTGAGCTCGGAGCGTTTCTCAAGATCCACCGGGTCGGGTTCGACAAGCGCGACCCGCATACCCGGGTGCATGACTACCAGCAGTACTTCGCGCTACAGCCGGTGCCTGAGCTCCAGCGCCAAGGCGCGCGCTGCATGGACTGCGGCGTCCCGTTCTGTCATGAGGGCTGCCCGCTCGGCAATCTGATTCCCGACTGGAACGACCTCGTGTACCGCGACAAGTGGCGGGACGCGATCGACCAGCTGCATGCCACCAACAACTTCCCGGAGTTCACCGGCCTCATCTGCCCGGCGCCGTGCGAGTCGGCGTGCGTGCTGGCGATCAACGACGACCCGGTGACGATCGAGCAGATCGAGCTGTCGATCGTCGAGCGCGCCTATGCGGAGGGCTGGATCGTGCCCCACCCGCCCGACCGCCGCTCGGGCCGGACGGTCGCCGTCGTGGGCTCTGGCCCCGCCGGCCTGGCGGTCGCCGACGAGCTCAACAAGTGCGGGCACGCGGTGACGGTGTTCGAGCGCGATGAGGGACCGGGTGGGCTGCTGCGCTTCGGGGTTCCCGACGCCAAGCTTGAGAAGTCGATTATCGACCGGCGGGTGGCGATCCTCGCTCAGGAGGGGATCGAGTTCGTCTACAACACCGATGTCGGCACCGACATCACCGGCGCCGAGCTCGACGAGCGCTTTGACGCCGTCGTGGTGGCGATCGGCTCACGCGTCTCCCGCGACCTCGACGTCCCGGGGCGCGAGCTCGCCGGGATCCACCCCGCCATGCACTACCTCTACCAGCGCAACCGCTGGGTGGCGGCGGAGCAGGGACGGACGTCCCGGGCGCCGGAGCCGGGGACCGAGGTCAGCGCCGCGGGCAAGAAGGTGATCGTCATCGGTGGCGGCGACACCGGCATGGACTGCATCTCCAACTCCCACCGGGAGGAGGCGCGGAGCGTCGTCATGCTCGACGTCTACGCGCAACTGCCCGAGGCGGGCGATCCGCGGGCGCCGTGGCCCCTGCCGCCCAAGCGCACGGCCATGACCTACGCGCTGGAGGAGGGTGGCAAGCGCCGCTGGGGCACTGAGGTCACCGGCTTCGGCGGCAAGGACGGGCAGGTCAGCCACGTCTATGCGCGTCAGGTCACCGGCAGCTCGTCACGTGACCTGACCCCGGTCCCGGGCAGCGAGTTCGTGCTCGAGGCCGACCTCGTCCTGATCGCGATCGGATTCGAGCATCCTGAACATGGCGGCCTCGTCTCCGAGCTGGATCTGGAGCTCGATCGCCGGGGCAACATCCGCACCCGCCAGACGTATCGCACGTCGGTCGGCCGCGTGTATGCGTGCGGGGATGCGCGCCTCGGGCAATCGCTCGTGGTCACCGCGATCGCCGAGGGACGCAAGTGCGCCCGGATCGTCAACGCCGACCTCGGTGGCAGCCCGATGGATGCCGACCGCGAGCGTTTGGCGGTCGGTGCCTGGAGCGGGGAATCGGATCGCTCGCTGCGCCACGAGGCCGAGGCTGCGGGCACCGTGCGGCCCGGGGAGGAGTTCTTCACCGGGCCGGCGACACGCGATCGCTGAGGCGAAGTTCCCGCGTCTTGCGGGCGTTTATGCGTTAGGAAACTTATGCGCTCCCTCCGGGGAAGCTGATACGTTAACCGTGGTGGCAGGGCCTGCTGGGTGGGCCTTGACCAAAATTGTTTGGGGCATTGAGGTTTACTCAAAGCTTGGGACGGGGAAACTCGCCCCTGTCGGTCAGGGAACTGCGCCCCCACTTCCCTGACTCTCCGGGGGGCCCAGATGGATCTGGGCCCCCCGGTCCTTTTAACGCCGCCGCCGACTGCTCGGTATGCGACCGTGTGTGGATGGGAACACTGGCGCTCAGCCCCGTTCTGGCCGCGGTGGCGGGCGCTACCCCACACCATCACGGCACGTCGTTCGTGCAGACGATCGAGAACCTGTTCTCATCGGCGGGAACGTTCTTCTCCCAGCTGGCCAGCCTCAACTGGCCCTCGCTGCTGATCGGGCTCGCTCTCTACGCCCTCTACCTGCTGCTGCGCTCCCGGGCCCTGTTCGGCGCGGTGCGCGCCGCCTACCCCGCCGCGGGGGTGCGCTGGCGCGACGTGTGGGGCGCCTACATGGTCGGCTACGCGGTCAACAACGTGTTCCCGCTGGGCGGCGGCAACATCGTGCAGCTGTTCCTGACGCGGATCGCGATCCCGGAGTCGAGCTATCCGACGATCGCCACCGCGCTCTCGACCGGGGTGATCTTCGACTGGTTCATGGGCGTGCTCATCATGTGCTTCGCCTTCACTCAGGGCGTGTTCCCCAAGCCTCCGGACTTCTCCAAGCTGCCGGCGTTCGACATCAGCTTCTTCGCCTCGAACATGCGCTTCACGCTGTTCTTCATGACGGTGCTGGGGATCGCCTTTCTGGTTGCGTTCGCGCTGCTATCGGCGCGCGTCCGGGCGTTCTGGCAACGCATCCGGCTCGGACTCTCGATCCTGTCCGACCGCCGGCGCTACCTCCGGGACATGGCCAGCTGGCAGTTCGCCAGCTGGATCGCCCGCTTCGCGTCCTACTGGGCGCTGCTCGACGCGTTTCACATCGGCGGTTCGGTTCGCAACGCAATGCTCGTGCTCGCCGTTCAGGTCGTCGCCTCGGTGTTCCCGTTCACGCCCGGTGGGGCCGGGGTCCAGCAGGCGCTGCTGCTCAAGATCTTCGCCGGCAGCTCGTTTGTGGCGGCGTTCTCGGTCGGTCAGCAGATCGCAACCGCCGTGCTCAGCTCCGCGCTCGGCTTCGCCGCGCTGGTGCTCATCTTCCGTTTCACGAGCTTCAAGGAGGTCATGGCGCGGGCTCGGGAGCATCGCCGCCGCGAGGCGGCGGGGCCGCCGGTCACGACCGCGATCGTCGGAGAGGAGAGCGAGCTCGTGTGGTGGCAGGACCGCTGAGTCGGCACGCGACGGGCGACCTATAGTTCTCCGTCGTCGTGCCGACCTTCTGCCGTCACAACCGCCTGGTTCAGAATTGCTCGATCTGCTCCCGTGAGCAGGACGTGGCGATGCGCCCGATCGTCTCCCCGGGCGGCCAGGCGACCCGCCCGGAGCGGACTGC
>JBAWFG010000083.1:0-13391 GCA_049591655.1 Solirubrobacteraceae bacterium | reverse complement strand
GGCCGGCAGGGCGCCGGCGCCGAGCGCCGCGGCACCGGCGGCAGCGCCGCCGAGCAGTGAGCGGCGGGTGATCGCCGGGGTGGGGGAGATGGGAGCGTTGTCCATGACGGTTCGATGTATACCGTCGCGCGCGGCGATACGCGAGTGGGGCCGCTCGGTCATCGACGGCGTGGCGGGGGTAACGTCACCGGGTATGGAGCCGTCGCAGCGACCCACCCCGGGTCAGATCGTCTTGTCACTGACCCGACTGTGGCTGCCGCTGGCGATCGCCGTCGTTGGGATCGTGATGATCGTCCTCGGGCACGGCAGCCTGTCGGATAAGAGCACCTCTGATGCGATCGACTCCGGCGCCGGGGTCGCGCTGGTGATCACCGCGATCATCGTCTGGATGATCAACTGGATGTATCGGCTCAGCCTCCGCTCAAACGACGACCGCGAGGAGGAGGAGCGCGCCCGCGAGTACTTCGATCGCACCGGGCGCTGGCCGGAGGACGAGCCCCGGTGAGCTCCGAGGCCCCCGCCTTCCAGGTGATGGGGATCGTCAACGTCACGCCGGACTCGTTCTCCGACGGGGGTCTGTACAGCGATGCCGCGGCGGCGATCGAGCACGGGGTCGAGCTGGAGGCCGAGGGGGCGGCGATCCTCGACGTCGGCGGCGAGTCGACCCGGCCCGGTGCGCAGCCGGTCTCCGCCGAGGACGAGCTGACCCGCGTCGTGCCGGTCATCGCCGGGCTGCGCGCCGCCGGCGCCACCGCCCAGATCTCGATCGACACCTCTAAGGCGGCGGTGGCCCGGGCGGCGCTTGACGCCGGGGCGACGCTGGTCAACGACGTCACCGCCCTGCGCGGCGACCCCGAGTTGGCGGGGCTCGTCGCCGAGCGCCGGGTGCCGGTGTGCCTCATGCACATGCTCGGCGAGCCGCGCACGATGCAGCGCGACCCCCACTACGACGAGGTCGTGTCCGACGTCAAGGCGTTTCTGGAGGAGCGGATGGCGTTCGCGATCGGCCAGGGGATCGCCGAGGAGCGGATCCTGCTCGACCCGGGGATCGGCTTCGGCAAGACCGTCGAGCACAACCTGACGCTGCTGGCGCGCCTGCACGAGCTGGCGGCGCTCGGCCGTCCGCTCGTGATCGGCACCAGCCGCAAGTCGTTTCTTGGCCGGATCACCGGTCGCGCGGTGGAGGATCGGCTGGCCGCGACGATCGCCACCAACGTGCTCGCGTACGAGCGCGGGGCATCGGTGTTCCGCGTCCACGACGTCGGGCCGGTCCATGACGCGCTGGCGATCGCGGCTGCTACGGTCCGACGGCCATGGCCGAGCACGACGCCGACGACTTCGACGATGCCGACGATGTAGATGAGGATGACGACGAGAGCTCCGGGCCCGAAGTCACGATCGAGATCAGCGGACTGTCGCTGTTCACCCACGTCGGCGTCACCGCCGCCGAGCGCGAGGTCGGCCAGCGGCTGCTGCTCGACTTGCGCCTCGACGTCGGCGAGTGCGACGCCACACTGACCGACCGGATCGAGGACACGGTCGACTACGCGCAGGTCTGCGATGTCGCCAACCTCGTCGCCCAGCAGCGCTCCTATAAGACCCTGGAGCGGCTGTGTGCGGCGATCGCCGACCGGTTGCTGGAGCAGTACGGGGCCCACGCGGTGTGGGTCAAGGCGGCCAAGCCCGAGCCGCCGCTGGCGCTGCCGGTGACCGAGGTCTCGGTCGAGGTGTGGCGCGAGGCCTCCGGCTGAGCCCCCGGCGCGGATGACCGCCGCCTCCCCGCTGCGCCCCGGCTATCTCGGCCTGGGCTCCAACATCGGCGACACCCGCGCCCATCTCGCGGCGGCGGTCGATGCCCTGCCCCGCCACGGGGTGACCGTGCTGGCCTCCTCGTCGCTGTATGAGACTCAGCCGGTCGGCCTCGTGCTCGACCAGCCCGACTTCCTCAACGCGTGCGTGGCGATCGAGACCGCGCTGGGCCCCGAGCCGCTGCTCGATGCCTGCAAGGCGGTCGAGCGCGAGGTCGGCCGGGCTGCCGGCGGCCCGCGCCACGGCCCGCGGGTGATCGACGTCGACCTGTTGCTGCTCGGCGACGTCCAGTACAGCTCTGAGCGCCTGACGCTGCCCCATCCCGAGACCGTCTCGCGGCGGTTCGTGCTCGTCCCGCTGCTCGAGCTCGACCCGGAGCTGACCCTCCCGACCGGTGAGCGGCTGTCCGAGCGCCTCGTCGCGCTGCCCGACGCTGACGGCCAGGCGGTCCGCCGCGTCGCCCCGGCATTGGTGTAATTGGGCTCATGCTCCTGGTCGTCGACGTCGGCAACACCCAGACGCACTTCGGCGTCTACCCAGAGGGGTCAGACGTCGTCGCTGAGCACTGGCGCTTTGCCACCGTGCGGGAGTCGACCCGTGATGAGCTCGGCGCCGCCCTGGCCAACCTGCTCGGGCTGCGCGGGCTGGGCTTCACCGACATCACCCGGTCGATCGTCTCCTCCACGGTCCCCCAGCTCTCGGAGGAGTGGACCGCGATGGCCGACCGCTACCTCGGGCACTCGATGCTCACCGTCGGGCCGTCGATTCGCACCGGGATGCCGATCCGGATCGACAATCCGCGGGAGGTCGGCGCCGACCGGCTCGTCAACTCGGTCGCCGCCTACGCTCGGGTCCGTGATACATGTGTGGTCGTCGACTTCGGGACCGCCATCACCTATGACGCCGTCTCCGCGGCCGGCGAGTATCTCGGCGGGATCATCACCCCCGGCGCCGAGATCTCGATCGACGCGCTGTATCAGCGGGCGGCCAAATTGCCCAAGGTCGAGCTCGCCCAGCCGCGCGCGCTGATCGGCAAGTCGACGGTCGAGGCGATCCGGTCCGGGATCGTGTTCGGGTTCGCCGGACAGGTCGACGGGATCGTCCGCCGGCTGCGGGCCGAGCTCGGCGAGGACACGTGCGTGATCGCCACCGGCGGGTTGGCCGGGTTGCTCGTGCCGTCGGTGACCGAGACGATCGACGAGGTCGACGACCTGCTGACGCTGACCGGGCTGCGGCTGATCTGGGAGCGCAACACCCCTTGAGCTCCTGAGCCGGTCCCGCCGAGCCTGCCCCGCCGAGCCGACCCGGCGAGCGCGCTCCTAGCCCGTCTGCAACACCCAGGCATCCGTCTGCGTCCCGCACGGGCCCAGACACCGGCAACCCGCGACAAATCCGGCCGTGCGGCCCGAGGCGTGGCGCATCCCTGAACTTGAGCCTGCGGATCGCGACCAAATCTCGGGGATGGGTCCGGATTTGTCACACACTGCGGCGCGGCGCGGCGGGGCCCGCGCCCGGGCCCGGGCATGGGCCGCCGCGACGCTCCCGGTTTCTGAGGGCCGCGCCGCGTCCAAAGGATGGAAAATGCCGGTGCCGCGGGCGAGCTTTCCGGGGATGTGGCGCCTGACGCCCGGTTCCCGGAAAGTCCTCGTGGACGGTGCGGCTTTTCCATCACCCTGGCCAAACGGGCCAGGGCGTCTCACGTCGGCGGGCTCTAGAGGGTCGATTCTGAGTCCACGACCCCGCGCGCCGGATAAATCCGCGGATTCAACTGTCTATCCGAGCGCCGGCACCGGCACGTCGGGCGTGCGGGCGACGCTGGCGGCGAGGATCAGGAACGCCAGCCGCCGGCGATTGGTGGGCTCGGCGGCGTTGATCTCCTCGTAGATGTCAAGCAGGCGCAGGATCGTCGTGAACACCGGCGCGTCGTCGATCCCGTCGGGGACGTCGCAGGCGAGCCGGGCGAGCGCCAGCATCTCCGGGCCGCCCTCGCTGCCGCGCATCGTCGCCAGCGCGCCGAGCATCACGTACTCGGCGACTCGGTCAAGCAGCACGTGGGTTCGGCGGTCACGCTCGCCCACCGCGGGACCGGCGGGCACCAGTGGCTCTGCGGCGGCGATCCGCAGCGACTGCTCGGAGGCGATGCTGCGCAGCTGCGCGACCGACAACCCGGCCTGCGTGGCGGAGCGCAGCTGGGTGACCGCCGACATGAGCGTGTGGCCGTAGGGGGCGTCGGATGCGAACAGGATCTGGCCCGGCGGCACGAGCGAGAACAGCGTCTGCATGTCGGCCGGCATCCACCAGGCGGTGTCGAACAGCAGGTTCGGATGGTCGGCCGCCACCTTCCAGATCCACGACAGGTCACACACGCCGGCGTGGGCGAGGATGAAGCGGGCGTCTGGGAACTCGCCGGCGAGCTCCACCACATGAGCACCGAGTGCGGGGATCCCGCGGCCGGCGTGGATGAGGATCGGCAGCCGGCGCTCGTTGGCGATCGCGGCCAGCTCGCGCAGGGCGGGGTGGTCGAGCGTGAACTGCTCGGCGCGTGGGTGCAGCTTGATCCCCTTGGCCCCGGCGGCGAGCGCCCGCAGCGCCTCTGCGGCGGCGTTGCCGGCGTTGGGGCTCACCCGGCAGAACGGGGTGAGCAGCCCGTTGGCGTTGCCGGCGACCTCGATCACCATGTCGTTGGCGGTCCGATAGCCGTCGGGCTCGTGCATCGGGAACACGAATGCGCCCCGGGCGCCGGCCATGCCGAGCGTCTCCTGCAGCTCGGCGGGCGTCTGGCTCATCCCGTCGGGATCGTTCTGGCCGAGGTGGGTGTGGGCGTCGAACAGCTCCACCCCGGGGACCTGAGCGCGCATCATCTCGGCCCACGGGGCGATCAACGGTGCGATGTCCATCCCCTCATTCGTACCATGAAACGATCGTGACCTCGCTCGCCGACAGCCCCGACCGCATCCGGGACGCGCCCGCCGCCCCGGCGGGGCGCGCGCTCACCGACCCGTGGGAGCTCGGCGGCGTCCCGCTCGCCAACCGGGTGGCGCTGGCGCCGCTGGCCGGCATCGGCAACTGGTTCGTGCGCCTGCAGGCCAAGCGCCACGGCGCGGGTCTGGTCGTCTCCGAGATGGTGTCGAGCTTTGCCATCCACCACCGCAACGAGCGGACCTGTACCGAGCTGCTGCGCATCCACCCCGACGAGCATCCGGTCTCGGTGCAGCTGTTCGGCCACGACCCCGACGTGATGGAGTCAGCCGCCGAGCGCGTCGCCGCGGCCGGGGCCGACCTGATCGACATCAACATGGGCTGCCCGGTGCCGAAGGTGTGCAAGACCGGCGCCGGTGCCGCGCTGCTGCAGGACCCCGCTAAGGCGGTCGCGATCGCCCGGGCGGCCGGCCGGGGCAGCGGCCTTCCGGTGACGGTCAAGCTGCGCTCCGGTAACCGGCCCGGGGACCTCGCCGGCGTGGAGACGGCGCGACGCCTGGCCGACGCCGGAGTCGTCGCCGGGCTGTGCATCCACCCCCGCCACGCCTCCCAGCGCCACGCCGGCCGGCCTGACTACGACCTCGCCGCCGAGCTCATCGCCGAGCTGCCGGTCCCGGTGATCATCTCCGGCGGCCTGCGCTCCGCGGAGCGCGCCCAGGAGGCGTTTGAGCACACCGGGGCAGCAGCGGTGGCGCTCGCCCGCGGCTCGCTGGGCAACCCGTGGCTGTTCTCCCAGTTGCTGGGTGAGCGCGACGGCGAGCCGACCCGCCAGGAGATCCTCGCCGAGGTCGACTGGGTGCTTGACCGCGCCGCCGAGCACCTTGGGCCCGAGCGTGCCGCCCGCTACCTGCGCAAGTTCTATCCGTGGTACCTGGAGCGCCTCGGCGCCGACAAGGTGCTCCAGGATCAGCTGCAGCGCGCGCCGACGCTCGACGCCGCACGGGAGCTGTTCGGCATCGGCTGAGCGCCGCGCCGACCGCCCCAGCGCCCGCCCCCGCCCGCGGCTTGAGACAACTGTCACGTGGGCACGGCGGAATTGGTAGGGTGCCGCGCCATGTTCCGGTGCGTCGCTCGTTCACTGCTCTGTGCGACGCTGCTGGCGCTCGCCCTCGTGCCCTCCGCACTCGCCGCGCCCCGTGCCCGGCCGCGCGATCTGCCGGTACCCCTGCCGGTCCCGGTCCCGGTTCCGGTCCCGGTCCCGGTTCCGGTCCCCGGACCGGCCCCGACGCCCGGCCCGGTCGCGCCCTACGGGACCAACGACTTCGGTGGCTTTCGCAACGTCCTGCCGCCTGGCACCAACGGCTTTGACAACGCGGCGCAGCTGGCTCAGTTCGAGGCAAACGGGACGCGCCCGGCCCACAGTTCAGATCAGCTGCAGATGTACTCGAGCCTGACCACCGCGGCCGGCGGCATCACCACCGCCGAGATCCCCAACTACTTCAAGGACGCCACGTTCGGCGTGCCCTCCGGCGACGTCGGGAGCACGCAAACCCCGGAGGCGGGGGTGACGATCGTGCGCGACAAGCAGTACGGCGTCCCGCACATCTACGGCGCCACCCGGGACGAGCTGATGTTCGGGATCGGCTACGCCACGGCCGAGGACCGGCTGTTCTTCATCGATGCGCTGCGCCACTCCGGCCGCGGCGATCTTGCCTCGTTCGCCGGTGGCGCCAACGTCGCGATGGACGAGGAGGTGTGGGCCAACGAGCCCTACACCCAGCAGGACCTCACCAACCAGATCAACTACCTCAAGGACCAGCCGGGCGCCGCCACCCTGTTCGCCGACGCCAACAGCTACATCAACGGCATCAACGCCTACATCTCCCAGGCCCAGCAGCCGCTCAATTTCCTCAACATGATGCCGGCCGAGTACGCCGCCATCGGCCAGCCGACCGGGCCCCAGCCGTTCACGCTCAACGACCTCGTCTCGATCGCCACCCTCGTCGGCGGCATCTTCGGTAACGGCGGCGGCGACCAGCTCTACAACGCGCAGCTCTACGAGAGCATGGCCCAGAAGTTCGGGCCCGAGCGCGTCAACCTCGCCGGCTCCCCCCAGGTTGTCGCCAAGCCGCGCCACCACAAGAAGCCCAAGACGCGCAGGAAGCAGAAGAAGTCCAAGAAGGCCAACACGGCCCAGGCGGCCACGCAGCCCCAGGGGTACGCCACCGGCAAGACCAAGCCGCGCAAGACCAAGCCGCGTAAGCCCAAGCACCGTAAGCCCAAGCACCGCAAGGCCAAGCCCAAGCCCGACCACTCCGGTTTCGCCACGTTCCTCAGCTTCGACCAGCCCAACGACCCCGAGGCGCCGACCACCGTGCACGGCCACCGCTTCGCCTACCAGTCGCTGCCGGCGCCGAGCAAGGCGGTCGCCGCCACCATCGCGCTGCCCGACCGCGGCTCGGTGACGCCGGTCAACGAGGTGGTCGGCGGTGCCGCGCCGCAGCTGCGCTCCCATTCCGCCGCCAACGCTGCCGCCACCGCCGGTGCCGGGCTGCTCGGTTTCCCACGGGCGATGTCCAACGCGCTGCTGGTCAGCGCCAAGGATTCCGCCAGCGGGCACCCGCTGGCGGTCATGGGCCCGCAGGTCTCCTACTTCGCTCCGCAGATCCTCATGGAGGAGGACATCCACGGCCCCGGCATCGACGCCGATGGGGCGGCGTTCCCGGGCGTGAACCTCTACGTCGAGCTCGGCCACGGTCGTGACTACGCCTGGTCGGCCACGTCGGCGGGGCAGAACATCATCGACACGTTCGCGGTGCCGTTGTGCAACCCCTCGGGGGGCGCGGTCTCGACGAGTTCTGACAGCTACGTGCTCCACGGCCGGTGCGTGCCGATGGAGACGCTCACCAACCAGGAATCGTGGACGCCCAACGTCGCCGACCAAACCCCCGCGGGCTCGATCACGATGCAGACCGAGCGGACCGCGTTCGGGATCGTGGTGGCGCGGGCGACGGTCCACGGCCGCCCGGTCGCCTACACGAACCTGCGCTCGACCTACATGCACGAGCTCGACTCGGCAGCCGGCTTCGCCGCCTTCAACGACCCGGCTCAGATGCGCACCCCGCAGGCCTTCTTCAACGCGGCCTACAAGATCGGCTACACGTTCAACTGGTTCTACACCAACAACAAGCACATCGCGTACTTCAACTCCGGGCTGAACCCGGTGCGCGCGCCGCATACCGACCCGCTGTTCCCCACCTGGTCCCAATACGCGTGGCGCGGCCTGGACGCCGGGCCCCAGAGCACGCCGGCCAACACGGTCGCGGCCCAGACGCCGGAGAGCGCCCATCCGCAGGTCGTCGACCAGAGCTACCTGACGAGCTGGAACAACAAGCAGGCTCCCGGCTACGGCGATCCGGGCACCGGCCAGCAGTACTCGTCGATCTTCCGCTCCCAGCTGCTCGACAACAACATCGCCTACTACCTGCACAAGGACCACGGCAAGCTGACGCTGGCCGACCTGATCAACGCGATGGGCGTCGCCGGCACCCAGGACCTGCGCGGGGTGGAGGTCCTGCCCTACGTGCTCAAGGTGATCGGCACCCCGAGCAATCCGACCCTGGCGCAGGCGGTCGCAGAGCTGCGCACGTGGGTTGCCACCGGAGCGCACCGGATCAACCGGGACAATCCGGGGGCGTCGGGCAACTACGACCAGTCAGACGCGATCCGGATCATGGATGCCTGGTGGCCGCTGCTCGTCGGGGCGGAATTCTCACCGGTGCTCGGTCAGAGCCTGCTGGACCAGATCGAGAACGACTTCCCGATCAACGACGAGCCCGGCAACGGCGCCGCAGTGCACGGGACGACGGCGACCACGCACCTCGGCTCGGCGTTTGACGTCGGCTTCTACGGCATCGTCCAGAAGGATCTGCGCGCCGTGCTGCACCAGCGGGTCCACGGGCCGCTGGACCGCGTGTTCTGCGGCAGGGGCTCACTCGCCGCCTGTCGGGCGGCGCTCGACAATTCGCTGTCACAGGCCGTCGCCGAACCGGCCACCCAGGTCTATCCGGGCGACAAGGTGTGTGCCGCCGGGGATCAGATGTGCCATGACTCGATCCAGTTCCGGGCAATCGGCGCGATCACCCAGCCGCTGATCGAATGGGTCAACCGGCCCACGTTCCAGCAGGCCGACGAGATCCAGGGCCACCAGGCGGGATAGCGGTCGCCGCGGGCCCTCGAAAGGGCGCTCTGACCGCGCTACACTCCCCGGTCGGTGTGCGGGGCGAGGTGGGGCCGACGGCTCGAGGCTTGCGGGCACGAGAGAACCGCTGTCTATACTCACCGCCCACGTGGGGTCCCGCGTCCGAAATCCCGCCGCATCAGGCGGGTTTTTGTCGTCTACAGATTGCTCCGAACACAGGTCTCTGATCGCTATGCCCAAGGACGTCATTCTCACCCCGGAGGGCCTCGCCAACCTCAAGGCGGAGCTCGACCATTTGGCCACCACCCGTCGTCGTGAGGTCGCCTCGCGCATCAAGGAGGCCCGTGAGTTCGGAGACATCTCCGAGAACGCGGAGTACGACGACGCCAAGAACGAGCAGGCCATGCTCGAGGCGCGCATCGCCGCGCTGGAGGACAAGCTGCGCTCGGCCTCCGTCGTCGACGCCTCCGAGCTCGGCACCGATGTCGTGAAGGTCGGCTCGATCGTGCACGTCAAGGACGAGGCCGGCAAGGCCAACAAGTACACGATCGTCGGCTCGGCCGAGGCCAAGCCGGCCGAGGCCAAGCTCTCCAACGAGTCCCCGGTCGGCAGGGCGCTGATCGGCCGCAAGCGCGGCGACGAGGTATCGATCGTCACGCCTCGCGGGCAGCGCAAGCTCAAGATCACCAAGATCGACATCGGCGCCTGAGGGCTGCCGTGAGCGGGCGGGTCCCGTGACAGAACAGCAGCCGCCCGCCGGGCCAGGGTCCTCCGCCGGGCCAGGGTCCTCCGACGGGCCGGGGCCCTCCGACGTCCTGGCCGATCGTCGCCGCAAGCTCGAGTCCCTGCGCGCCGCCGGGATCGAGCCGTTCCCGCACGAGTTCGACGGCGTCGAGCCGATCGCCGCTGTCCGGGCGGCCCACGAGGGGCTGGCCGCGGGTGAGGAGACCTCCGACACCCACCGCATCGCCGGCCGGCTGGCCGCTCGGCGCGGGCAGGGCAAGATGGCCTTCCTCGACCTCGAGGACCGCTCCGGCCGGATCCAGCTGCAGGCTCGGGCTGACGTGCTCGGTCCCGAGGTGATGGAGCGGCTCGTCTCGCTTGACCTCGGCGATCTGATCGGCGTCGACGGCACCGCGTTCGCGTCCCGGCGTGGGGAGCTGACGCTGCGCATCGACGCGTACACGCTGCTGGCCAAGTCGCTGCGCCCCCCACCTGACAAACACCACGGGCTCACCGACGTCGAGACGCGTTTCCGCCATCGGGAGCTCGACCTGATCGCCAACGGCGAGGTGCGCCAGCTGTTCATGACCCGGGCCAAGGTGATCTCGACCGTCCGCCGGTTCCTCGATGACGCCGGCTTTGTCGAGGTCGAGACGCCGATGCTCCAGCCGCTTTACGGCGGGGCGATGGCGCGCCCGTTCGTGACCCACCACAACACGCTGGACCGTGACCTGTACCTGCGGATCGCCACCGAGCTCTACCTCAAGCGGCTGATCGTCGGGGGCCTGGAGCGCGTGTATGAGATCGGCAAGAACTTCCGCAACGAGGGCGTCGACACGACCCACAACCCGGAGTTCACCGTCCTGGAGTGGTATGAGGCCTATGCCGACTACATGGATATCGCCGGCCGCTGCGAGCAGCTGCTGCACACCGTCGCCCAGGCCGTGGGTTATGACGGCGAGTTCGACTTCACCCCGCCGTGGCCGCGCAAGACCTTCGCCGGGGCGATCGAGGAGCAGACCGGGATCGACATCATGGCCGTCCCCGATCGGGACCAACTCGCCGCGGCGATGCGCGAGCGCGGGCTGCCCGTCGCGCCCGACGACACCTGGCCCCAGCTGGTCGACGAGCTCGTCTCCAAGCACGTCGAGCCGACCCTCCAACAGCCGACCTTCCTGATCGACTTCCCGGTCGAGATCTCGCCGCTGGCCAAGCGCCACCGCGACAACCCGGAGCTCGTGGAGCGCTTTGAGGCGTTCGTCGGCGGGATGGAGATCGCCAACGCGTTCACCGAGCTCAACGACCCCGACGAGCAGCGCCGCCGGTTCGAGAGCCAGCAGCGCTTTGCCGCCGCCGGCGACGACGAGGCTCAGCCCTACGACGAGGCGTTCGTGCAGGCGCTCGAGCAGGGGATGCCCCCGACCGGCGGGATCGGCATCGGAATCGACCGTCTCGTCATGGCGATGACCGGGACCCGCTCGATCCGCGAGGTCGTGCTGTTCCCCGCCCTGCGCACCTGATGTGAGGTGGGCCGGTGACGCGGCGTGCCTGGTGGGCCTTCGGCGCGATGTCGGTGCTCTGGGGGGTCTCCTATCTGCTGATCCGGATCGCCGTGCGCGGCGGGATGCCGCCCGCCGATGTGGCGTGGCTGCGGGTCGCGTTGGCGGCGGCGGTGCTGATGGCGCTGGCCGCCCGCGCGGGCGTGCTCGGCCCGGTGCGCGGGCGCTGGCGGTGGCTGATCGTCTACGCGGTCGTCGAGGTCTCGATCCCGTTCCCGCTGATCGCCGCCGGCGAGGTGCACGTGTCCTCGTCGCTGGCGGCGATCATCATCGCGGCGGTGCCGTTGATCAGCGCCGGGCTGGCGCTGCGCTTTGACGCCAGCGAGCGCCCGACGCCGGCCCGCGCGCTCGGCCTGCTGATCGGTTTTGCCGGAGTCGTCGCGCTCGTCGGCCTCGACGTCGCGGGCAACGGCCCGGAACTGCTCGGGGCGCTCGCCGTGCTCGGCGGCGCGGTCGGGTATTCGATCGGCCCGATGGTCGTCAAGCAGCGACTCGGCGGCATCGACCCGCGGGCGATGATGGGCGCCAGCCTGACCGCGGCGACACTCGTCCTGGCCCCGTTCGCCGGCGCCGGGCTGCCGCATCGGACCCCGTCGGCGGGGGCGTTTGCGGCGGTGGTGGCGCTCGGGCTGTTCTGCACGGCGCTGGCGTTCGTGATCTTCGCGGTGCTCATCCGCGAGGCCGGCACGAGCCGCGCGACCGTCATCACCTACGTCAACCCGCTGGTGGCGCTGGCGCTCGGAGTGGCCCTGGCGGGGGAGCGCCCGGGCTCGGGCGCGATCGTCGGGCTGGCGCTCATCCTGGCGGGCTCGTGGCTGTCGACCGGGGGTCGGGCGATCGGCCGGCGCCGCGCCCAGGCCGGTCGCATCGGCGCCTGAGGCGGCGATCACGGGGACGCACGCGGGGTGCGTGCAACCCTCGTCCAGGGGCGCTGTCACCGCTGAGATTGCCGCCGGGTGGCTGTTAGACTGACCTATGGCCCCGAGAGAAAAGACCGTCGGCGCTCATATATACGGCCAGTCCGGCCGAATATATTGGGTGAGACGGATCCTTCGGCGTCCCCGCAGCAGAGGTATTGCGGCTCGGCCGATCGGGTAGCCGAGAGCAATCATCCAGGACCACACCCCGACCAACTTCCTCGGTAGCACAGCCACAACCCTTAGGAAGACCAATGTTTGAGCGATTTACAGAGCGAGCCCGCCAAGTGGTCGTCTTGGCACAGGAAGAGGCGCGGACTCTCAAGCACAACTACATCGGGACCGAGCACATCCTTCTCGGCCTGCTCCGTGAAGAGGAGGGGCTGGCTGCCCGGGTGTTGGAGTCGCTCGACATCACGGTGGAGCGCGTGCGCGCCCAGGTCGTGCGGATCGTCGGGTCCGGCGAGGAGGTCACCTCCGGCCAGATCCCGTTCACCCCGCGTGCCAAGAAGGTCCTGGAGTTGGCGCTGCGCGAGGCGCTGAGCCTCGGCCACAACTACATCGGCACCGAGCACATCCTGCTCGGGCTCGTGCGGGAGAACGAGGGCGTCGCCGCCCGCATCCTGCTCGACTTCGACGCCGATTCGGAGAAGATCCGCAACGAGGTGATCCGGATGCTGTCCGGACCCGGCAGCCGCCAGCGCGGCGCGAGCTCCGGCAGTTCGGGCGCCGCCGCCAGCGGTGAGGGCAAGAAGTCCTCCAAGCTGCTCGACCAGTTCGGCCGCAACCTCACCAAGCTCGCCTCCGAGGGCAAGCTCGACCCGGTCGTCGGCCGGGAGACCGAGATTGAGCGGATCATGCAGATCCTCAGCCGTCGCACCAAGAACAACCCGGTGCTCGTCGGCGAGCCCGGCGTCGGCAAGACCGCCGTCGTCGAGGGCCTGGCCCAGCGGATCACCAACGCCGACGTCCCCGAGCTGCTCAAGGGCAAGCAGATCTACACGCTTGACCTGGCGGCGTTGGTCGCCGGCTCCAAGTACCGCGGCGAGTTCGAGGAGCGCCTCAAGAAGGTGATGAAGGAGATCACCCAGCGCGGCGACATCATCCTGTTCATCGACGAGCTGCATAACCTCGTGGGAGCCGGTGCCGCTGAGGGCGCCATCGACGCTGCCTCGATCCTCAAGCCGGCGCTCGCCCGCGGCGAGCTGCAGACCGTCGGCGCCACCACGCTGGAGGAGTACCGCAAGTACCTCGAGCGTGACT
>JBAWFG010000082.1:0-1871 GCA_049591655.1 Solirubrobacteraceae bacterium | reverse complement strand
CAGGTCGTAGTCGATCTGCAGCTCACCCGCCAGGCCGCCGACACCGCCGAAGTCGTGCAGCGCCTCCGGGAACTTTCCTGAACCGCAGGCGACATCGAGCAACGTGATGCGTCGGCGCCCATCCGCGACCCGCCGTAGCCATGCCGAATGGTTGACGAAGCCACGAGCCAGGCGCTCGTAATCCCGACGCGCGAGCGCGTAGAAGGCGTCCATTTCGGCCCGGCCCTCCTCGCTCCAGTGGGCCAGGCTCCGCGCGGCGGTATCCACGGCCCGGAGTCTAGGGGTCACATCACGGCGACAATTGTGTCTGCGAACGCGTCGGGACGCGACAGAAACGGGTGATGCCCTGCGTTGAACTCGACGACTCGCGTACCCGCTCTCACGCGTTGACGCTGCGCCTCGGCCGGGGTGGCGAGATCCTCGGTGCAGACGACGTACGCGGCAGGCCGCTGCCGCCAGGCGATCTGGCGGGGCGGCTGGGTGAACGGCGTGAGCGACTGACGCGTGAGACGGTTGATTGCCTGCTCGGTCGTGGTCTCGTCGCAGTCCTGGAGGAAGAACTTCCGGATCATGTCGGGATCCACGCCGACGGTGCCGTCCTCACCTGGGTCCAGCCACGGCGCTGGCTCTGCCCCGATCAGCTCGGCCTGAGACTGTCCAGCATCGGGCATCACCGAGGTGACATAGATCAGTTGGGTGACGCGGTCATCGGCACCCGCTTCGGTGATGATCATCCCGCCGTAGGAGTGGCCACACAGGACGACGGGGCCGCCGACCTCAGCGATCGCCTCGCGGCACGCCTCGACGTCGTCGTATAGGTCACCGAGTGTCTCGCCGGTCTCGCCGGTCTCGCCGGTCTCGCCGCAGCTTGGCAGCGCCACCGCGACCGTTGCGACGCCGCGCTTGGCGAGCGGCTGCGTCATCCGGCTCCACCACCAATCTGCGTCGCGGACGCAGGCGCCATGAACGAACACCAGAGTTGTCATCGCGCAGCCGGGACCAGGAGGTCGGGAGCCAGAGCCCGCTCGCCGGCGGGAGCGCCGGGCGAGAGATCCTGACGCAATGGACGTCGCTTTCCGTCTTCTGGCACGGTGTCCATCGTGAGTCCTCCGGGGTCAGCCGCCAATTCCCGTAATGACGTTACAGCATCTGGTCGACCTCGTGACGAGCAGCAACGGCTACGTCTGCAAGCTCAAGCGGCCGACCTGCTCGTCGCCCGCCAGAGCTGTGAGGTCTCTCTGCGGGAACTGGCGGATGCGCTACAGACCAGCTCCCGGATGCTTGTCCACCACTTCGGATCCCGCGACGCGCTCATCGCCGCGGCCCTCGCCCACGCACGCAGCCAACTGCTCGACACCTGCCGCGCGCAGCTTGCCCAGCAGAGCCCGCGGGATCTCCGCAGCCTCGTCAGCACCCTGCGCGCCATCATCACCGACCCGGTCAACCGTCCCTGCTTCCGGCTCTTTGACGAGGTCAATGCCCTCGCTCAAACCCAGCCCGAACGGTTTCCGGGTTTCGGCCGTGCCAGTGTCCACGACTGGCTTCCCCAATTCACCGAGCTGCTCAGGCCCTCCAGCCCCGACGACGCCACCGCCCAGGCTCAAGCCACCCTGGCCCTCGCCGTGATCCGCGGCCTGATGCTCGACGACAACGCAACCGCCGACCATTCACGGATCGACGCCGCGTTCGGGGTCTTCGACAGCTTGTAGGCCACCAGCCCGTCACCAGCGGGCAACCGTCAACGTGATGCTCGCTTTGACCGTGACGACTGACCGCAACGCCCTGCGCACGCCGGCTATTGACGTTCCGTCCGGCGGCATATAGCCTTAGTGCTAGTCAAGTAGCTAAATAGCGTTATGATTGAATTTCAC
>JBAWFG010000081.1:0-1983 GCA_049591655.1 Solirubrobacteraceae bacterium | reverse complement strand
TCGTGATACCGATCGTGTCGGCCTCCTGGAAGCCGTCGGTGCCGAGCAGATGCGTCTGCACCTGACCGGTGATGAACACCACCGGGACCGAGTCCATCATCGCGTCGCAGATCGGGGTCACCAGGTTTGTGGCTCCCGGGCCGCTTGTGCCCAGCGAAACACCGACCTTGCCGGTCGCCTTGGCATACCCCTCGGCGGCGTGGCCGCCCCCGGCCTCGTGACGGACGAGGATGTGCCTGATGCCGGCGTCGTAGAAGGCGTCGTAGGTGGGGAGATTGGCCCCTCCCGGAAGACCGAATACGACGTCGACACCTTCTGCCTTCAAGCATTCCATGAGAGCATCGACAGCGCGCACGGTGTTCCTCCTTTCCGGGTCTCGATCAGCGCACAGACGCTGAAACTCCCCGCTCACGCGGGCTGCTCGAGTCTAACAACCGGTGCTATCTGGGCAGCCGGTGCCGCCGGGCGCCCGGCTAGGGGTCCAGACTTGAGTCCGCGCTGCCGATCTAGCGGTTAGAAGCGGAGGCGAACCGCCTGCATTCACTGCCATGGCGCTACGCTCCGAGTCTCGGAGCAGGGGCCAGACGCGCTGGGCGCGGTGTGGGGATCGTCCCGTCCCACGGATGTCAGGCCGCCGATCATGCTCATGAACCACGAACCGTCGCAGACGATCACGCCGCCCGGACACCTCGTCTCCACCCACCCAGACTCTGACGGTTCTGGAGATCCAGCGGCCCCACGGCCGGGCTACCTGCCGGTCGGCGACGAACACGCATTCGTCGTCTACCACCCCGCGGCAGCCGGACACCGGCGGGATTGCGCCGTGGTCTTGTGCCCACCATTCGGCTGGGAGGCCACCTCGTCTCACCGCGGGCTCCGAGACTGGGCCAACCAGCTCGCGCAGGCCGGCTACCCGGTTCTTCGCCTCACCTTCCCCAGCATGGGCGACAGCAGTGGCAACGTGCGGGACCCGGGCCGGCTTGATGTCTGGACGGCCACGGTCACATCGGCCGCGCAGTGGCTGGCCGCGGCCAGCGGCGCGAGCTCGGTTGTCGCCTTGGGGCTGAGCCTCGGCGGGATCGTGGCTTACCGGGCCGCGGGCTCTGGCGCTCCGATCGACGGCCTGATCCTCTGGTCGACCCCCGCCCGCGGTCGGGATCTTGTGCGCCAGCTCCGCGCGTTCGCGCGACTGGAGCAGGCCGAAGCTTTCGCCGGTCTCGCCGACCCCGGGTCGGTACCCACCGGCGAACTCGAGGCTGGGGGCTTTCTGCTGAGTGCCGAGACGGTTGCCGCTTTGGAGGCCCTTGATCTCAGCGCCGTCCCTCCGCCGGCGCGGCTCAAGGCCGGCGTGCTCACGTTGGGACGAGACGGAATCGACGTCTCCGCAGCCCTGCGTGAGGTCCTCGATCACGCCGGGATCGACACCACGTCGGCACCGGGCCACGGCTACGGCGGGCTTACCTCCCACCCACAGGAGGCACGGTCACCCGTGGCCACAGCCACCGCCGTGGCGACGTGGCTGGCCGAGCGCTCGGCGCCCGCGCCTGATGGCGGCACGGCAGCGGCCGACGCTCCAGGACTGGAGCCACGGCTGCGAGCCGGCAGCGACGCCGCGTGGTTCACCGAGACGCCGGTCGAGATCTCCCTACCTGACGGGACGCTACCGGGGGTGCTCTGCGAGCCCGGGCAGCCTACCGAGCTGTGCGCGGTGTTCCTCAACGCGGGCGCGATCTCGCGCATCGGGCCGAGCCGGCTATGGGTTGACGTCGCCCGTCGCTGGGCGGCGCGGGGCGTGCCCTCGCTCCGTCTTGACGTCACCGGCATCGGGGAGGCCGACGGCGCCATGAACGCCTACCCGCACGCATCCGGCCTGTACCGCCTGGAGCTGGTGGCTCAGGTCGTCGCCGCGATCGATGATCTCCAGGCCCGGGGAGTGGCAGAGCGGTTCGTCCTCGTCGGCATGTGCGCGGGCGCGTACTGGTC
>JBAWFG010000080.1:0-33218 GCA_049591655.1 Solirubrobacteraceae bacterium | reverse complement strand
GGACTCGGCGGGCCCGCGAGTCGGCCGGCCGCGGGCTCAGACCGCGGGACTCAGACCGCGGGCATCGGCGCCGGGCCGCCGGTGTGGCGCTGAGCGACATCGGTGAGCAGCGAGATCATCGACCGGGCGGCAGGCGCGACGCCCGGCCCTGACATCGTCGCCGCGGTGACAAGCCGCGTCGGGCTCGCCGGGGCGAGCGCCCGCACGACGATCCCGCTGTGGACCCGGGTGAGCGCCAGGCGAGGGATCAGCGCCACGCCGACCCCCGCGGCCACGAGTCCCTGCACCGTGTCGTAGTCATCTGACTCAAACGCGACATCGGGCTCGAATCCGGCCGCCAGGCACGAGCGCACGACGTGGCGGGCGCATGGACTCTGCGCTGACGTCTGGACCCACTGTTCGTCGCGGAGGTCGCGCAGTGACAGCTCAGGGGTGAGCGACAGCGGGTGATCGGCGGGCAGGACGACGTCCATCGGGTCATCGAGCAGGCGGACCGACCGCAGCCCAGCGCCGGGGCGCTCCCGGCGCGGGCCGACGCCCGGGAACTCGAACAGCAACGCCAGGTCGAACTCACCGGCGCGGACCCGGGGCGCGATCTGCTCCGGCTCACCCTCGGCCAGAGTGATCGACACGTTGGGGTGGGCGCGGCGGAAGCGGGCGACGGCAAGCGGGATGAGCGTTGCCCCGGCCGAGGGGAACGACGCCACCCGCAGCCGCCCGGCACGGACACCGAGCACCGCCGCCAGGTCGGCTTCGGCGGCATCGACCTGCGCGAAGATCGCCTCGGCGTGGGTCACGAGCGTCGCTCCGGCCGCGGTGGCGCGGACTCCCCGCCGGTCGCGAATGACGAGCGTGGCCCCGGTCTCGGCCTCGAGTCGTGCGATCGCCTGCGACACGGCCGACTGGGTGTAGGACAGGGCGTCGGCGGCAGCCGAGAAGGACCCGCGCCCGACGACCTCGCATAGCACCTGCAGCCGTCCCAAGTTCAGCATTAGCAAATCTTATCGCCAAGATGAACAACTTCACTGGAACTGATGCCGTATCGCCTGCGACGCTGCGCGCGCGACCACTTAAGAGGAAAACGACTTCACCACCGGGAGAGAACTCTGATGGCACTTTCCGCGATCGTCTCCTACGACGACACCCAGAATGACCATGACGCCCTGATGCTCGGGCGGACGCTGCGCGATGCCGGGGCAAAGCTGACCCTCGCCTACGTGCGCCACGCCGCACACCAGCGCATCGACCACGAGCAGCTGTCCCAGCACGAGGCCGAGGCTCTGCTCGAGCGCGGCTCCCGCTGGCTCGAGGACACCTACGTCGAGCGCCGGGTCGTGCTCAGCCCGTCGACCGGCGAAGGACTGCGCTGGCTGGCCGGCGCCGAGCACGCTGACATCGTCGTGTTCGGCTCCGACTACCGCACCCGCCGCGGCCACGTCGCGGTCGGACGCTCGGCTCAGACGCTGCTGGAGGGTGGGCCGGCGGCGGTGGCACTTGCCCCGGCCGACTTCGCCGCCACCGGCAACCACGACATCTGCACGATCGGTGTTCTGTCCGGGTCGGCCGATGAGGCGGCGATCGAGACCGCGTTCTCCATCGCGGGCCGACTCGACGCCAAGGTGGTCGACGCCGACCGTGGCGTTGACCTGCTCGTCGTCGGCTCCCGCGCCGAGGCACGTGCCGGAGCCGCGATGATCACCTCCCGCGCCCAGAACGCGATCGAGGAGGCGACCTGCCCGGTGCTCGTCGTCGCCCGCGGCGTCGCGCTGCATTTCGACACGCTAGTCACCGCGTAGCCACCAGCCGGCTGCACCGTTCAACGACCCGCGCGGGTGAAGTCCGCGCGGGCCGTCCATCGGCATGCGCAGGGCCTCGCTGAGCCGGGCGGATATCGTGCGCCGCCGTGTCGACGCTCGTCATCTCCGACCTGCATCTGGGCAACCGGGGCGGTCGGGACATCCTGCGCCTGGCGCCGGTGCGGGCTCGCCTGCTGGCGGCGCTTGACGATGTCGAGCGCCTCGTGCTGCTCGGCGACTGCATCGAGCTGGTCAAACGCCGGCCGGGGAGGTCTCTGGCGCTCGCCGAGCCGGTGCTGGGAGAGATCGGCCGGGCACTCGGCCCCGACCGAGAGGTGATCCTCGTCCCGGGCAACCACGACGGCCCGCTGGTGCGCGAGTGGGCCCTGGCCCAGGGCACGGCCCTGACCGCGGCCCATGATGTCGACCCGGACGCCAGCCCGGCGCTGGCCCGCGTGCTGTCGTGGCTGCGCCCGGCCCGGGTACGGGCCAGCTATCCCGGCGTGTGGCTGGGCGACGGTGTGTGGGCCACCCACGGCCACTATCTCGACCATCACCTCTTCCCCACCTCCGCCTATGGGGCGCTGCGGCCCCGCGACCGCCCGGCACTCCCCCCGGGCGGCCCCGCCGGCTACGAGCTCGCCGCCGTCCGCCACCACGAGGCGCACCGACAGGGGAGCGAGCACCACGACGCCCGGCGTCTGGTCCGGCGCGCGGCGTTGACCGGGCTCAAGACGCTCACCTCACGGGTGCCGGAGCTGTTGTGGCGTACGGGCATGGCCCCGGTCACCGCCCGGCTGATCGACACCCAGATGCGGCATGTGGCCGTCCCGGCCATGGAGCGCGTCACCGAGCGCCTCGGTGTCAAGGCTGACGTGATCGTGTTCGGCCACGTCCACCGCCGCGGCCCGATCGGTGACGAGTCGTGGCCACACCCCGGCAGCACTCGCTTTCTCAACACCGGATCGTGGTTGCGCGAGCCGCTGTTGATCGACCGAGCGGCACCTCCGCACCCCTATTGGCCCGGAGGAGCCGTGCTCATCGACCGCGCGGGAATCCCTCGCTCGATCGGGCTCCTCGACGACGTCGCCGCCGAGGAGCTCCGCCCGCCCGGCCGTCACTGACGCCCGTCCCCTCGCGGGGCGCGGCGAGGATGAGGTGGCTATCGCCGAACTCGTGCCACAGGTAGCCGCCGGCCAGCGCCTCACGGTAGGAGCGCTGGAGCACCGCGTCGCCGCCGATCGCCGACAGCATCTGCAGGTGCGAGGCCTGCGGCTCATGCCAGCCGGTGATCAGCCCGTCGACGACATGGACGCCGTGTCCGGGGCCGATGACCAGCCCGGTCCACCCCGCCCCCGCGATCACCCCCCCGCCGGGCCGCCCGGCCGTCTCCAGCGCGCGCACCACGGTTGTCCCGACCGCGATCACGCGGCCGCCGGCGGCCCGGGTCACGTTGACCTGTCGGGCGGTCGCCACGGGCACCTCGTACTGCTCAGGGAACGGCGGTTCGTGCCGTTCCGGCGACGACACGCCGGCGTGCAGCGTGATCGGTGCAACCCCGACTCCGGCCGCGACCAGCGCACAGATCAGCTCGGCGGTGAACGGACGCCCGGCGCTCGGCATCTCAGCGCTGCCCGGCGTCGTGGCGTACACGTTCTGATAGGCCGACAGCGGCCATGCCTGGGGCACGTAGCTGTAGCGGATCGGCTCTCCGTACTCGGCCAGCAACTCCTCCACCGTTCCCGTCCCGTCGAGTCGTGCCAGCAGCAGCCGTGAGCCTGAGGCGTAGGGGGCCACCAACTCCAGCTCGTGGCGCCCACCCGGAAGCGTGACCCTCTCCCCCGCGCGCCCGCGTCGCGGATCGGCCCCGTCGGGCGAGCGCAGCTCGACGACACGCCAGCCTGAATCGAGCCCCGGCGCACGGGTTGCCACGTGGACGCGGACCGGCGACCCGTCTGACCGCTTCGCGGCAATGGCCGCGGGCAGCGTCGCCGACACGTTGACGACGACCAGGTCACCGGGGGCCAGCAGCTGGGGCAGCTCGCCGAACGCCGCGTGAACGACGGTGCCGGTGCCGGCGTCGGCGACCATCAGCCGCACCGCGTCACGCGAGCGACCTGACGCCTCAGGCGGCGCGGTCGCCTCCAGGCGGTGGGGGAGCTCGAACGCGGGGACACTCATGCGCTCGCCTGCACCGCAAGCAGGCCTCGAGCCTGGTGGCGCCCACTGGGAAGCTGGGACTCGATCAGCGCCAGCAGCCCGGGGACGCTCGCCTCCGGCGGCGGGCGGTCTGAGATGTCCTCGCCGGGAAACGCCTCTTGATGCATCCGCGTGCGCATGTCGCCCGGGTCGACGGCGTGGACGCGCAGCCGCGGCTGCTCGGCGGCGAGGATCGCGGTCAGCTGCTCAAGCGCCGCCTTGGACGAGCCGTATCCGCCCCATCCCTCGTAGGCCTCGACCGCCGCGTCAGAGGTGACGTTGACGATGCTCGCACCGTCGGGCATGACCGGCAGTGCCGCCTGGATGAGGGCCAGCGGCGCCAGCACGTTGACCTCGTAGACGCGGCGCAGGGCGCCCGCGGGATAGTCGGCGAGCGCGGGCTGCGGGCTCAGGCCCAGCGTCGAGGCGTTGTTGACGAGCAGGTCGATCTGGCCGCCGGCGGCTTCGACGAGCGCCTGGCGATGCCAGTCGTCGGCGACGTCGCCGGGGATCGCGGTGACCTGGGTGAGGTGGCTCAGCTCGGCGGCGGCCCGTTCCAGGTCGCCGGCGGCGCGGGCGTCGATGATGAGTGTCCACCCGCGGCCGGCGAGCGCTCGGGCGAGCGCCAGCCCGAGGCCGCGGGAGGCTCCGGTGATGAGTGCACATGACATGCCGACGACGCTACGGCCGCCCGGGTAGGAGTTTCCATCGGCAATTGGTCCTAGGACCGCGACGGGCGCGGGCCCCGGGCCACCCCGAGCTGCACTGCCAGCAGCGCTGCCTGGGTGCGGTCGGCGACCCCGAGCTTGGCCAGCAGATGGCCGATGTGGGTCTTGACCGTCTTCTCGGCGACACCCAGCTCCCGCGCGATCCGCTTGTTGGAATAGCCGAGAGCGACGAGCTCCAACACCTCCCCCTCCCGGGGGGTGAGGGCAGCCGCGAGGTCGGCGGCCGGCGCGGCAGAACGGCCCTCGCCCTCACTGAGCGTGTCCAGCAGCCGGGCGGCGACCGTCGGGTCGATCAGCGCCTCCCCGGCGCAGGCCCGGCGCACCGCGCGCGCCAGCTCGGCGGGCTCGACGTCCTTGAGCAGGTAGCCGGCCGCGCCTGCGGTGAGGGCGGGCATCAGCCGCTCGTCGTCGAGGAAGCTGGTCAGCACGATCACCCGGCTCGCGGGGGCGGTGCGGCGCAGCTCACGCATCGCGCCGATCCCGTCGAGCCCCGGCATGACCAGGTCCATGAGGATCACGTCGGGCGCCAGCTCGGCCGCCCGGGCGACCGCCTGAGCGCCATCGGCCGCCTCCCCGACGACCTCGATCCCGTCCTGGAGCTCAAGGAACGTCCGCAGCCCCTCCCGGACCACCGCGTGGTCGTCGACGACCAGGACGCTGATTGCGGGGCCGGTCATCATCCGGGGACCTGGAGCCTCACGACTGTGCCGGCGCCGGCGGACGAGCGCACGGTCAGCTCGCCGCCGAGCTCGCGCGCCCGCTCCTCCATCGAGGTGAGGCCGAGATGATGGGACCGCAGCTCGGGATCGGCGGGATCAAAGCCGATCCCGTCGTCGGTGACCTCGATGGTGAATGGGGCACCGTCGCCCCCGGCCCGCAGGTCGATCCGGACGCTGTGTGCCGCGGCGTGACGGACGGCGTTGTGCATCGCCTCCTCGGCGATGCGCAGGATCTCGATGGTGCGGGAGTCTCCGGCGACACCCCCGGCTCCGTGGGCATGAAGCTCGACCCGCACGCCGTGGACGCGCTCCAGCATCGCGGCCTCCTTGCGCAGCGCTCCCTCAAGCCCGTCGCGCCCCAGGTCGGCGGGCCTCAGGCCGAGAATGAGCGAACGCAGCTCGCCCAGCGACTCGCGGGCGAGCCGGCGGACGCGCTCCAGCTGTGGCCGTGCCTCCTCGGGGCCTCGGTCCAACAGGGTGACCGCGGTCTCGGCGGCGAGGTTGAGACTGAACAGCTTCTGGCTGACGACATCGTGGAGCTCCAGCGCCAGCCGGTTGCGCTCGGACAGGATCGACAGCTCCCGGCTGCGCTCGTAGAGCCGCGCGTTGGTGATGGCGATCGCGGCGTGGGCGGCGAGCAGCTCGATCAGCTGACGGTCGTCGTCGTCGAACGCCGCGGCGTGCTCCTTCTCGGTCAGGTAGAAGGCGCCGATCACGCCGTCGGCGGCGACGATCGGGACTCCGAGGAACGAGTGCATGTCCGGGTGCTCCCGGGGCCACCACCCGCGGAACCGCGGGTCGCCATGGATGTCGGCGGTCCGGTAGGCACCGTCGGCGTGGAGCATCGCTCCGAGCATTCCGTGGGTGCGGGGCAGCGGGCCCATGGCCGCGATGAGCTCGTCGCTCATGCCGGCGACCAGGAAACGACGAAACCCGCCCAACCCGTCGGGAACCCCAAGTGCGGCGTAGCGAGCGCCGGCGAGCTCTCGGGCGCACTCGACGAGCTGCTGGAGAACCTCGTCGACCGACCGCCGGGACGCAACCGCGAGAACGGCGTCGCTGACCGCCTTCAGAGCGGGGCTAACCGGCTCCGGCATGGCCGAGACGATAGCTTTGGTGGGGAATGCGGATTCCCCCTCTCCTCATCTGGACCCAGGTTGCGATCTTCGTATTCGTCGTGGCTGGAATCGTGATCGCGCTCACGAGGCTGGCCTGAGGGCCGGGCCAGTGGGCGCAGCACCGCTGATCGAATCCATCCTGGTCGGCACCGATGGATCCGACACGGCGGGGATCGCCGTCGCCCAGGCGAGCGAACTCGCTCGGACGCTGGGTGCACGGCTGCAGATCGTGTCGGCATACGAGCCGGTACCGGAACAGCGCCTCGCCACCCGTGTGCCGGTTGCCTCCGACGTCCAGTGGACCGTGCACGCCCGTGAGGAGGTGCTGGCGCTGCTGGAGGCGGCCAGCGGCGCCGCCCAGGCCGCCGGCGTGCAGGCCGATCAGATCGAGACGTTCGCCCGGGTCGGCGATGCCGCCGACGCCATCATCGACGTCGCCGAGGAGCAGCGCTGCGACCTGATCGTCGTCGGACACAAGGGCATGACCGGCGCCACCCGCTTCCTGCTGGGCTCGGTGCCCAACAAGGTCTCACATCATGCTCCCTGCTCGGTGATGATCGTCCGAACTGGTTAGGGCGTGGTGGGCGACGACGTGGTGGTGCTCGTCGTTGTGGGGCTGGGTGTCGGGGTGCTGGGTGTCGTGGGGCTCGGTGTCGTGGTGCTCGGCGGCACCGGCTGAACGTCGACGACCGGACCCGGCGCGGTGGCGAGGCCCGCGTTGATGAGGCCGTAGCCGTAGTCCGAGTTGGGCTTGGGGCCGGCGGTCGGCAGCGGCGTGGCGGTCATCTCCATCCGGGCCAGGATCTGATCAGGGGTCGGATGGGGGCCGAGAACCCGGCTGGCGATGATGAGCGCGGCGGTGGCGGCCACCTCCGGCGATGCCATCGAGGTGCCGATGTAGTCGCTCGGATAGCCGAAGCGGTCCCAGTGCCCGGGATCGGTCAGCGTCAACTGGTTGATCGCGGGCAGGCTGCGCTCGGGATGGCAGTTGGGGTCGTTGGGCAGGACAGCGTCGTCTCCGCCGCCCGGGGCGACGAGGTCGAGGCCGGTGCCGCCGTTGGAGTAGGCCGCCAGGCAGCGGTCCTTGGTCGTCGCCCCGACCGAGATGACCCCATGGGCGCGCGCCGGGTAGGCGATCTGCATCGACTCGTCGTTGCCGGCCGCGCCGACGATGGTGACGCCGTGGCGATGCGCGTAGTTGATAGCGCTGACGATCTGGGGGATCTCGGAACCCGAACTGACCTGGTTGGGCAGAAACTCGAGGCTGAGGTTGATCACCTGGGCGCCGTGGCGCACCGCGTAGCGGATCCCCCGCGCGATCGTCGTCTCATCGCCCTCGCCGGCGGCGTCGAGCACGCGCACCGGCATGATCGAGACCCCGTAGGCGAGGCCGGCCAGCCCGACGCGGTTATTGGTCGACTCGGCGATGATGCCGGCGACGAACGTGCCGTGGCCGTTGCGATCGAGCGGGAATCGGTCGCCCGCGACGAAGTCGTACGGGGCGACGAAGTGCGTGCGCCCGAAGTCCGGCGAGCGGTAGAACCCCTTCCAGCGGCGATACGCGACCCCGGTGTCAAGCACGGCGACGACGACGCCCCGGCCGCCGGCGCGATGATCGGCGAGCAGGTTGGACCACGCCTGTGGGGCGTTGACCCCGGCCGCCGGCAGGAGGTTCCACTGCATGCGTTCCCATCCCTGGGCCTGGCGGGCGCGTCCCCAATCGTTGGGATAGAAGGCTCCGGCGGTGCGGGCGATGTAATTGGGCAGCGCGTAGGCGATCCCGGGCTGGTGACGGAGCCGGGCGATGGCGGCCGACACGCTCTCACCGGCGGGCAGGCGCAGAACCCGGCTGTGCGGGGCGGGGGCGGCGGTGCTGTGACGGGTGACCATGCTCAGCGCGTCGGGGTGCATGATCGCGCCGGGCGCGTAGCCGACGATCACCTCGTTGGGAACGTAGTCGGCGGCCTGGGCGCCGGTGACCCCGACGAGCATGCAGATCGTGACGAGAGCGAGGCCGGCCAGCGCCAGACATAGCGGCTGGCGGCCAAGGTGCCTATGGATCAAAGTCGTATGCAGATGCGCCGGCGCAGACTTCCGGTCTGGCGCTAAGAGATCAGGCGGCGTCAGGTGCCCCACGCGCAAGGTAGCGCCATTTCGTCCAGAATTCCACCCTTGGACTCAATTTTCTTCCCCCGGGACGAATACTTCATGAGGCTCGCGCTGCGAGAGGCGTCCCGGGCCCTGGAGCACGACGACATCCCGGTTGGAGCGGTCGTCGTCAAGGACGGCGAGGTGATCGGCACCGGGCATAACGAGCGTGAGATCCGCGCCGATCCGACCGCCCACGCCGAGATGGTCGCCCTGCGCGAGGCGGCCCGGACTCTCGGGAGCTGGCGGGTGCTCGACTCGGTGCTCTACGTCACGTTGGAGCCGTGCGCGATGTGCGCCGGGGCGATCGTCCTGGCCCGTGTTCCCCGCGTGGTGTTCGGGACCACCGACCCCAAGGCCGGGGCGTCAGGCAGTGTCCTCAACGTGCTCGCCCAGCCCCAGCTCAACCACCGGCCCCAGGTGCAGTCGGGCCTGCTGGCCCAGGAGTCCGCCGACCTGCTGCGGGCGTTCTTCGCCGCCCGCCGTGGCTAGATGATCGAGGTTTAGAGCACGCGGCTGAACACGACGTGGCCCTCGATATGGGCGATCCGCGGCCCGTCGGCAATGTGGGCGACCCGGCAGCTCGACCGGCACCGCACGGCGATCGTCTGTGCTCCGCCCTCGCTGACGACCAGCAGGTCCCCCGCCCGGACCCCGGCAGCACGCAGCGCGGTGTGCGACAGCCCCAGGATGAGGTCATCGCCGGGATGCCGGTTGCCCACGGTGCGACGATCGGCAACGAGCGCATCGCGGTAGCCGGCGGGGACAAAGCCCTCGCTCTCTGAGCCGACGTCCTGGCCGCGAGCCAACCGCGAGCGGGCGAGCAGCGTCGCCGAGCCGTCGGGCCCAATCGCCCATATCCGTCCCGTGAGTTCGTCGGGGGCGATCAGATCGCCCCCGAAGCGCCCGAATGACATCGGCGCCACCGCGATCCCGCCCTCGACGCGCGGGGCCGTGCGGGTCAGCACCTGAACGCGGCCCCGGCAGTCGATGGCGAACACGGTGGTGCGGCCCGCGACGACGGCCGTGACGAGCAACCGGTGACCGAAGCGGCCACTGCCGTCCGTGGTGATCCCGTTCTCCAGCCCCCGGCTCGGCAGGGCCGCGAATCTCCGCACCCGCCCGCCGGCGGTGACTTCGGTGACGCCGTCGCCGTGGGCAAGTCGCAGGGCGTAGATGGCGCCGGTGTCATAGGCGCAGCGAGCGACGGAGTCGGCGATCCCGGGCGACAGCACGATGTAGGGCTCCAGACCGGGCGGCGCGGCGTAGGCGGCGGCGAACGGGGTCAGTGCGCCCGTCGGCGCGAGTGTGTCGAGCCGCCCGCGAGCGGCGACGACGATCTCGCCGGATGGGCGGGGAGCGCTCAGGTCGACGACGCCACGTACGTACCGGCGTGCGGTCCACAGCCCGCGCACCGAGCGTGCCGGGACGCTGCCGGCGACCGCCGCGGGTCCGCGGTGCCCGGACCCGCCCCCACAGGCGGCCAGCAGCAGGGCCACCAGCACCGTGGCGGCGGCACAGCACCTCGCGGTCGGGCTCATGCGTGACATGGCTCTGCGATACCCGTTTGAGAATTCTGCACTAACTTGTGGGGCGCTTGGCCCCCGGAGAGGTGGCAGAGCGGTTGAATGCGCCGGTCTCGAAAACCGGTATAGGCCTTAGGTCTATCGGGGGTTCGAATCCCCCCCTCTCCGTTACGTAGTTGCGATCACGAGACAGGGCAGTCAGCGAGCGGAGCACGTCACGGCACGACTGGCAGTGGGCGACGCGCGACCTCCGCGGCTTCATCGGCCGGCAGACCGAAGAGTCGCAGCACGCCCTCGGCGTGGTAGATGTCGGCGGCCTTGGGGGCCTGCCCGTCGAGCACGGCTCGCATCACGGACAGGAGTGCGCCCCCGGCGGCATACAGGGCAATCTCTTGGTGCGGCACGGTGAGGCGGCCCGACCTGATCCCGGCACGGAGGTCGCGGCGGGCGTAGGGGCCGAGGGCAGCGAGCAGGAGGCTGTGGGAGACATCGAGGCGCACGAGCAGCCAGCCCCAGTCAGGGTCGTCACAGGCGCGGCGGACGAAGCTGCGGTGGGCGGCCGAGATGATCTCGGCGGGATCGTCGAGCTGAGCCGTGAGAGCGTCGATTTCGGCGCCCTGGGCAGCGATTGTGCCGGCCAGCACCACCTCGACGAGCGCCTCCTTGCTTTCGAAGTGGTTGTAGAAGGAGCCGAAGCCGACGTCGGCCTCGTCGGTGATCTCCTGGATGCGCGTGTTGTCCACACCCTGGCGGGCGAACAGAGCTTTGGCGGCGTCGACCAGCTTCGCGCGTGTCGCCTCGCGTCGGCGTGAGTGCCGGTCCGGGATCGTGTTCATGACCCTCATCGTATTGTCGCGGGGGATAACTCCGGACGCGCCAAGGCGCTGGCCACGGCCCGGTAGACCTTGCGGTTGAAGATCAAGCCGACGTGGCTCCCGGTCACCTCGACGCACTCGGCGCGCGGGATGATCTGGCACTGCCAATGCACCACCCCGTCCCCCTGCGAGTAGATGCTGGTGAGCCGCACACGGTCAAAGGGGAAGCGTCGCGCGTAATCGTGGCTGAACGGGCAGCCGCAGTGCGCGGACAGGCACGTATCTCGGCGCGCTCGTCCGCCGGCATGGACGGCACGCCGGGCCACGCTGACGGCGAACAAAGTCGGTGCGCTGGCCCCGAACATGCCCTGGAGGTCGGCTCCCATCGAAACGGCGTGAGAGACACGGTCCGGGCGGCGGGCAGCGAGAGCGCGGGCGAAGTGGCCGCCACGGCTGTGGCCGATCAGCGCCACGCGGCGCCCATACGTGTCCCAGAGCTCGTTGACCGCGCGTTCGACGCGGTCAAGCGCGCGGTCAGAGCAATCGGTGTTGGTGACAAAGCCGGCGAAGTGCGGTGCGTAGCCGATGCGTCGCAACCAGGCCGCCATCACGCGGAGGGTCTGATCGCCGGCGAGAAAGCCCGGCATCAAGACGACGGGCCGGCCGTCGCCGTGCGGGACATCCGCTCCTCGCCATACGGGGTCGGCGAGCAGGCGCCCCAGTTCGAGGCACCATCGGGTTTCGGCCAGCGGCCGGCCCCACCAGCGTCCGCGGGCCGGATCGGCGCCGAAGACGAAGCGTTCACGGTCCGCGTCCACGGCGCCGTTGGTCGGCGACCCAGGCGCGGCCGGACGCTCAGCTGGCATGGACGTATGTGCCTGGGGCCTTGGCGGCCGGCCTGTGCTTGCGGCTCCCCAGCGTCTTGGGCGCTGGCCTGCGCTCTCCGGCACGTTGGGCAAGCCAGTCCTGGTAGTCCGGCCACCAGCTCCCGCGTGTCAGGTCGGCCGTCGGCAGCCACTGGTCGGCGTCTCGCTCGGGATCGTCAGCGGCATGGAAGCTCGCCCGGCTCTCGGCGCTGGGCGGATTGACGAGCGCCTGGATGTGGCCGCTGGTCGACAGGACGAACCGCTGTGACCCGCCGAGCACTTGCGCGCTGCGGTAGGCGTTCTCCCACGGCACGATGTGGTCGTTCAGGCCGGCGACGCTGTAGCAGTCGCGCGTGATCGAGCCGAGATCGATGGATGTTCCGAGCACCTCGATCTGGCCCGGTACGGCGAGGCCGTTGCCGAGGGCGATGTGGACGAAATCGCGGTGCAGGCCGGCAGCGAGCCGCACCGAGTCCTGGTTCCAGTAGAGGATGTCGAACGCGGGCGGGTCCTTGCCGAGCAGGTAGTTGTTGACCACGTAGTTCCAGACCAGATCGTTGGGGCGCAGCCAGGCGAACACTCCGGCCAGTGCGCGGCCGTCGATGTAACCGCGGCGTGCTGACTCGGCGACCGCCGCCGCGGCGAGCTCGCGGCTGGCGAATGCTCCCGCCGTGCCCATCCGCGCCTGATCCAGAGCACACACCATCAAGGTCAGCGCCCCGACCTTGTCCTCCTGTCCGATCGCGGCCAGGTGACCGAGGGCGCCGGCGGTGATGATTCCGCCCGAGCAGGCCGCGTTCACGTTGACCGCGGACTGTCCGGTGATCTCCGCCACCACGTCTCGCGCCTCGAGTACCGCCGCGGCATAGGTGTCGAGATCGAAATGCCCCTGGGCGGCATCGGGGTTGCGCCAGGAGATCGTGAACACCTGTTGTTGCTGGCCGACCAGCCACTCGGCCAGGCTCCGCCCGGGCGAGATGTCAAGGATGTAATACCTGTTGATCGTCGGTGGCACGAACAGGAGCGGCACCTCGTAGACCTGCTCGGTGACCGGCCGGTACTGGATCAGCTCGAACACGTCGGTCCGCAGGACCACTGACCCGGGGGTGACGGCAAGGTTTTCTCCGACCTCGAACTTGCTCACATCGACGCTCGCCGGCAGCCGCGGTGAGCGCCTGACGTCGTCCAGGAAGCAACGGCCGCCGCGGACCAAGTTGGCACCTCCGGCATCGATGCTCTCCTTGAGCACGGCGGGATTGGACCACGGGAAGTTGGTCGGTGCCAGAGCGTCAAGCACGTTGGAGGCGGCAAACCGCGCCTGCCGCTCGGTCCGCCAATCGAGCTCGGCATCCGCGATCAAGCGGTCGACGGTCTCACCGGTGGCGAGGTAGGCCTGCATGAGGCGATGAAACAGCCAGTTGTCCTGCCACCCTCGGTCGCCGAAGCGGCGATCGCCCTTGGCCGGACGAGCGGTGGAGCGCCCGGCCGCCACACGGGCGAGCTCGGCGCCGAAGCCGGCTGAGTCGCGCACGGCCCGGCGCGGGTGTCGCGCCAGTCCCGCCAGGGTCCGTCCGGCGGCCCGGGGCTTGAGGAACCTCCCCACCCCCCCGGCTTCGAGCACAGCGTCGGTGAGCATCACGTCAAGCCCTGATTTGGCGGCGAGTCGCAGGCCCGGCTCAGAAGCGCTGACCGCCGTGGGTGTCGAGGTCGCGGCCATGATCTCACGCTCCGGGCGAGCTGTCGGGGTCGGCGACCAGGCGACCGTGAACGATTAGCTCACTTGGCGTGCGGATCATCCCCAGCGGGCTGTGAATCATTCCGAGGTGGCGATGGTCAGCCGAGGTCCGGGCGTCGACTTCCAGCCCCTCCCCGACCCGTCGCAGCCTGGCGTCGAGGTTGAGCGGCATGCTCGTCCCGGCCGCGTAGAGCTGCCCGCTGACCGTCAGCCGCTCGCCGTTCAGCGTGGCGCGGTCGGACACGAAGCGCACCCGGGGGTGTTTGTCGACGTCGAAGAACGCGGCCGAGCGCAGGTGCTGGTCACGCTTGTCGTTGTTCGTGTCCAGGCTGGAGGCGTCGATCGTCAGCTCGACGGCCGGCTCGTGCTTCAGATCAAGCCGGCCCTCGTAGTGCTCGAAGCGGCCCTTGACGGTGACCAGGCCCCAGAAGGTCCGGGTGCGAAACTCGATCTGCGATCGCATGGGATCGATCCGCCAACGTGTCCCTTCGATGCTGGGGAGGGCGGTGGTTTGGGGGGTGGTGGTTTGGGGGGTGGTGGTGCTCATCGGTGTCTCCTTCAGGGGGTCAACGTGTATGTCCAGGCGTACTGCGAGAGCTTCTGCGTGACGTGGTCGTCGTACTCGGAGCCGGGGATGTGAATCACGACGGTGCCGTCGACGAGGACGGCTCGCACCGCCTCACCGGCCGGCGTCTGCGCAAGCGCGTCCCGCGCCGCGCGTTCAGCCGCCCGGCGCCGCAGCTCCGGCTTGTACGGCTTGCCAACCGCGGTCAGCGGAATCTCCTCGACGATCTCGACGTACTTGGGGGCGGCGGCCCGCTCGGGCACGTGGTCTGCCGCCCAGGCTTCGAGCTCGTCAGAGGTCAGGCTGTTCCCGCTCGAGAGGGTGACGTAGGCGACGGGCACCTCGCCGGCGTGCTGATCGGGCCGGCCGACGGCGGCCGCTCCCGTGACCGCGGGGTGCTTGAGCAGCGCATCCTCGATCGTCGCGGGATCGATGTTATGGCCGCCGCGGATGATGAGGTCCTTGGCGCGACCGGCGAGCCGGATGAACCCGTCCGCATCCACCGAGGCCAGGTCGCCGGTGTCGAGCCAGCCGTCGACGACCTTGCCGTCGGCGGACAGCTGCGGTCCGCAGTCGCCTCTGACGAGATACCCGGCGAAGGTGTTGGGGCCGCGCAGCACGAGCGTCCCGACCTCGCCGTCGGGCAGGAACGTCCACTCACCGGTCATCTCGTCGATGTCGACTGCGCGCGCCTGCTGGTAGGGCAGGCGCTGCCCGACCGTTCCCGGGCGGCGAGCGTCGGGCCAGCTGGCCGCGCTGACACAGGTGCCCTCGGTGAGCCCGTAGCCTTCGCAGAGTGCGACGCCGGTGCGCGCCTCGAAGGCGGTGGCCACGGCCGGCGGCAGGGGCGCAGCCCCGACCACCGGCAGCGTGAGGCTGGAGATGTCGGCGTCGACCGGAACCTGCGCGAGGACCGCGTAGACCGTGGGGACGCCGGACATCGAGGCGACGCGATAGCGCTCGACGATCTTCCAGAAGTTCTCGAACAGCGTGCGGTCGCGGTAGCCGAGGGGGCCGCCCCACACGACATGCTGGCCCTTGATCAGTGGCGCCAACACGGTGACCACCAGCGCGTTGGTGTGAAACAGCGGCAAGGCCGCGAAGATGACGCTGTCCTGGCCCAGAACGCCGTTGGCGCGCATCATCCACGCGTTCGATACCTCGTTCGCGTGCGTCCGCGCAGCCAGCTTCGGGGTGCCGGTGGTGCCACCGGTGTGCAGGTAGCTCGCGACGTCCGACGCAACCGGTGGGGGTACGGGAAGGTCTGGGTCGTCTGCTCTGGCCATCCGCTCGGCGAGGTGCGCAACCTCCGTGCCATCGAGCGGCTCGAGGGCAGGTGGCTCACCGGTGGGCGCCGTGGGCCGCAGAGCCAGCAGCGCCCGGGCGCCGGTGTCAGCGGCAACCCGGCGCGTCTGTGCCCACACGTCGGGGTCGAGCTCGGGTCCGGACCCCACAATGACCTTCGCCCCCGCTCGCCGCACGAGTTCGGTGGCGTGCTCGGCCGTGAGACCGGGATTGATCGGGGCGTAGATCCCGATCGCCTCCGCCGCCAGCAGCAGCGGCAACATCTCGGCGCAGTTGACTGAGATGACCGCTACGGCCTCGCCGCGGCCGACCCCCAGCTCGCCCAGGACGGCGGCCGCGCGATGGACGTCGCGCGCCAGCTCGGCGAATGTCCGGACGAAGGGCGTGCGGAAGGACGCGGCGTCGGGGAGCACAGACACCGCCGGCCGGTCGGGCCAAAGGCCGGCCGCTCGCGTCACCAGCTCGTAGGTGCTCGCGGGCAGCCCCCGCTCGCTGAGGAGGATGCTCTCTACGTCGGCCAGCTCGGACCGCCCACGCAGGGCCGGCCACAGCAGCTCGTTCTCGGTTGTCAACGGGCCCATGTCACCTCGACCTCCGACTCAGGGGCGAGGTAGTCCGCAGGCTCCTCGACCACCGTGTTGCACAGTTCGCCGATCCCGTCGATCTGCACCCGGACCGCGTCGCCGATCTTGAGCAGCCCGTGTGGGAACGGCTGACGCACGGCGCCGATGCCGGCTGGGGTGCCGGTGGCGATGACGTCGCCCGGCTCGAGCGTGAAGGCCTCAGACAGGTGGGCCACCTGCTGGAAGCAGTTGTAGATCATCTCCCGCGTGTTGCCGTCCTGGCGCAGCTCGTCGTTGACGTAGGTTCTGATCGCCAGATCGTGCGGATCGCCGAGCTCATCGGGCGTGACCAGCCACGGCCCGAGCGGCCCGTGGGTATCGAACGACTTGCCCATCGTCATGGTCGGCGTGCGCACCTGCCAGTCGCGCACCGAGACGTCGTTGGCGATCGTGTAGCCGGCAATCACCTCGTGCGCGCGCTCGAGCGGCACATGCCGACAGCGCGTGCCGATCACGATCGCGAGCTCACCTTCATAGTCGAGCAGGCTCGAGACCCGGGGCATGTGGACGTCGTCGTCGGGACCCACCACGCAGGTGACCTGCTTGTTGAAGAAGACCGGGAACTGCGGTGCCTCCATGCCTGACTCGGCGATGTGGTCGGCGTAGTTCAGGCCGATGGCCAGGAACTTTCGCGGCCGGACGGGAGCGAGCAGGCGGACCTCGTCCAGGGCATGGTGCTCGGCCCGGTTATCGCGGTCGATTACGTGCCCGTCCTCCACGACGCCGGGCCGGGGGCCGGCGCCATTATCAAAGCGACAGATCCTCATCTGGACACCTCGGGGATCTCGACCGGCGCCTGCTCGGGTGCGTAGCCGCCGGCCATCGCCTTGGCGTGAATCTCGGCAAAGCCGACCCCGGCCGCGTGGTCGGCCGCGATCTGCTCGGGGTCGACAAAAACCCCGATCGGATTGGCCCTGAACTCGTCCGACCCGAGCATCCAGGCCTTCGACTGCTGCCAGTCGCCGAAGCAGTCGACCTGCAACTCGACGTAGTTGCCGTCCGGGTCGGCGTAGTAGTAGGAGAGCGTCATCCCATGGTCCAGACACAGCGCAGGGGTGATGCCCGTCTCCTTCAGCCTCACGTAGCTCGAGTTCAACTCCTCGAAGCCCGCGTACTCGAACGCCGAATGGTGCATCCCGGTGCGGGTCTCCTTCTCCGGGTCCTCGACGAGATTTGGGAAGGCAAGCAGCGCAATCCGGTGGTTGGCGCCGTCATTGGAGAGCCAGGCGCCGCCGTCGAAATGAAAGACGACCTCGGCGCCGACGAGCGTGCCGTAGAAATCGATCATCTCCTGCAGCCGCGTGGTCTTGAGATTGACGTGGTGGAACGCGGGATGGATCACAGTCGTGGTGGCAGTCATGGGAGGGCTCCTGCGGTGGTGGATGTGGAGGTGAGCTGAAGCTGGGATCGAAGGTCGTCGAGAAGCTCGGGCAGTGCGGTCGCTGAGGGCGCGCTGCCGAACACGTAGAAGTCCGGGCGCACGAGCACCGCGTGGACGCTGTGGTCGGCCAGCCACGCGGTGAGCCGTCCGTCCACATCCGCGACGCCTCCCGGCACCGACGGGTCAAGTGAGGCGACGCTCATGTCAAGCGTGGCGATCAAGGCGCGGTGCTCACTCGACAGTTGGATGAGCGGATCACCATCAGCGACGATGAGCTGAAAGCCCCGCCCAACCAGATCGTCGAACCGACCCTCGCGGCCGGCTCGGCGCACCAGGCCCTGGGTGCTCAGCGCGCCGACGAGCGGGTCTGACCCGGCGGCGAGCGCGCTGTGGAGCACGCCGCCGCTCAGTGGCGGCAGATCGAGCGGTGGCGGCGCTTCGAGCCCGCGCAACATCACGTCGCGTTCGGCGGCCGCCTGCGGGTCGAGCTGGCACAGCACCTTCCCGAGCTCCATGGCCAGGCCGATGATCGCCTCGTTTTGCGGTTGGCGCTCGGAGTCGATGGTGTCGAGGATCGACTCCGGCGCCAGGCCGCGCAGGACGAGGTCGAGCTTCCAGCTCAGGTTGGCGGCGTCCCGCAGGCCCGAGCACATCCCCTGACCGAGGAACGGCGGGGTCAGGTGAGCCGCATCCCCCACCAACAGCACACGACCAGAGCGCATCTCGTCGGCCAGCATCGACCGAAACTCGTAGACCGCGCTGCGCGTCAGCGGCCCGTCCTCGGGCCGGTACCACGGCTCGAGCAGCGCCCATACCAGCTCCGGATCGTCGAAGTCGGATGCCTGCTCGTTGGGCAGCAGCATGAACTCCCACCGTCGGTGCCGAGGCCCGCTCTGAACGATCGTTGTCGGACGCGCCGGGTCGCACCGTTGGCTGGCGATCGGCAAGTGAGCGACGGCCGCCATGTCGTGCGGCTCAACGTCGACCACCAGCCAGCGCTCCTGAAAGCCGAGGTCGCGGCGCGAGATCCCGCTCGCCTCGCGCACGAACGAGTTTGCGCCGTCAGCGCCGACGACCCACCGGGCGCTCGCCGTCCGTGTCTCCCCGGTGAACACGAGCCTGCCCGGCTCCGCCTCGGTCACGCGGCGGAGCCTGAGTTCGACGTGCTCCCCTGACTGCACCAGGCCCTCGGCCGTCCATCCGCGCGCGATAGTCACCCCGGCCGGCGCAGCGGCATGCCTGTCAATCGCGCGCTCGAGCTCGGGCTGGAAGAACATGTAGTCGCCCTCCCACCCGGAGGGAGCCGGGCTGCGGGGCTCGAAGCGAAGGAGCGGCTCACCGTCGGCGCCCAGCCACCGGTACTCGTCCACCGGAACCAGCTCGTCGGCCAGCACCTCGGAGAGACCGAGTGACTGCAGCAGCCGCATGATCTCGTGGTCGAGGTGAACCGCGCGCGGAAGGCGGTAGACCTCGCCGAAGCGCTCGAACACCGCGACTCGGTGGCCGGCCTGTCCCAGCAGCGCCGCCAGCGCCTGCCCCACGGGGCCGTAGCCGACGATCGCGACGTCGAACTCCAGCGGTGAGGGATCGTCCAGGTTCATCTCGGTCCTCATGGTGGAAGCTTACCTCGTTTCTGATGATATTGTCAAGTTTGACGTTGACGTCAGCGTAGAGTCGTGTTCGCGCTGCGGCACGACCAGCAAGGGGCAAGGCGGCGTGTCGGCCAGCTGCTGCGCGATGCCGCCCCCACTCAGACCGGCGGGGCCGTGGCTGCGGGATCCGAGAACCAGCAGGTCCACTGACCGTCCGAAGTCTCTGAGTTGCTCGACCGGGTCGCCGTATTCGGCGTGCGCCTCGACGCCCAGCTCCTCGAGCCCGTCCCGAGCCTGCGTCACGGCATCATCGATGCTCTCCCCAAAATGCCCGGGAAGAGGCGCAGGGAGGCCGGTTACGACATGGAACGCCGAGAGCGTGCCGTTGCGGTCGGCGGCGATCGTCCTAGCCAGGCGCAGGACACGATCGCTGCTTGGCGAGCGGTCGTAGGCGACGCCGATCGCCCTCGATAATGCTCGCCGAGCGGAATATCCGACCGGCGCGACGGCAACGTCGCAGGGAGCGTTATCGAGCAGCTCGCGCGCATCGTCGCCGACGAGGTCGCGATAGATCTCGTCTTCGCGGCTCGCGACGATGACCAGCAGGTCGGCGCCCCGTGCGCGTGCCAGGTCGTGCAGACCCCGTCGCACGCTCCGCGCGACGCAGCACACCACCTCGGCGTCCAATTGCGATTCGTCGCGGAGGGCTGCGAGGCACTCCAGTGCGTCTCGACGCCTCCCGGCGGCTCCCGCCGCGCCCGAGCGGGGCGCGGGCTCCACTTGTACCTGAGCAAGGGTCAGATTGCCTTTGCCTGAGGCGAGGACCCGGGCCAGGGAGAGCGCGTCTCGGCCGGCCTCGAACTGCTTCACACCTACGAGGACGTTGCTGAACATGACCCGCAGGCTGGCGGCCGAGCGGGTGAGCGGTCGTCACGCATTTTGCGTGATCAACTGTGAGGCGGGCCGATGACGAGCACGGCCCCGGGCGGCAAATGACCAAAGGCACGGCAGGACGCCATCGCGCGACAGCGTGTGTACCTCTCTGACGACGCTCGGGATGACCGGGTAACCGATCACGCCGACCAGGAGCGCCAGCGTCAGGTAGACGGCGATGATTCACAGCGGCTCGCGGGTTCTCACCACCGCGGCATCGATCACGGGGACAGCGCACAGGCGAAGAACACGCTCATGACGAGGACTGGATGGGTCCGAAACGTCTTCGGAGTCCTGGTGGGTCAGTGTGCGGGGATGGTCGGCTGAGGCGTAATGGCATCGAGAAGGACGCCGGAATCCCACTGCCCTGGGATTCCGGGCCCCTCAGAAACCGGTTATCGACCGGGACGACGACCCAGCCCTCGACCCACCTCGCGGATCTGGAAGGCGCGACCGATGTCGATGATCCCGGTGGTCATGGCCCAAATCCCGGCGAAGATCAACAACGTGTAGGCACGGACAACGAAGAACTGCCCGCTGACCCAGAACGCGAGCACGGTCATCGCGATGCCACTGAGCAGGGTCAGCCACCAGAGGTCGTTGACGGGCCGCTCGGTGAAGGCCTGCACCATCCACATCACGCCGATGAGCAGGAACACGAAACCGAGGATGTCGGCGAACCCGGCAAACGTGGCGTAGGGGTGGATCAGCGCGACGATCCCGGACGCTGCGAGGAGCACCGAGAAGATCGCCCAGATAACCCGGCCCCCGCGGTCAACCGCGGCGAGGACGGACTGCTGGGCGGCGAACACCAGGAACATGAGTCCGGTGAGGGTTCCGACCGTGGCGACCGACGCCTGATCGAACTTCAACACCACGACGGAGATCACGACCCAGAACACGCCCAGCAGCAGCTCGACCCACCAGTACGAGGCGATCTTCGCAAACACCACTCCGAGACCGCGGCCGGGGCCAGCCGGCATCGGGCCGTTGCGCAGCTCGCCCGGATCCGGCACTCCGTATGCCCGGTCGTCGGTGTCTGCAACCCGCTCGCGTGCCCGAACGGGCACCGTGCGCGACGAGATCTTGTCCTGTGTATATGACATTGCTCTGCCTTTCTGTTGGTTTGCGTGCGCGGCAGAGCAACACAGTGGTTGTCGGTGCGGTGACCGGTCGTCACACGTTTTGAGTGATTGCGAGGCAACGCAACAGGTGGCCTGGCTCAGCCCGTCGGCGGACTCGAACCTCGATCACGCAAAACGCGTGATGACCGCTAATCGTTCCGGCCCGCATGCTCACGCTTCCGCCAAGTCCTACCGACTCGAGGAGTCTGTATGTCCACCGACAACCTCATCACCGACGAGATCCGCGCCACGCTCTCGACCGATGACCGCATCCCCCACCCCACGGAGGTAGCCGTCTCAGAGCGGCATGGCACAGTCACGCTGCGAGGTAGCGTGGGAAGCTTCCATCAGCGTCGAGCGGCGGTGAAGATCGCTCGCTCCGTGCGGGGGGTGGTGACCGTCGAGGACGAACTCTGGGTCGACCCACGGGACAACTGGCGGGACAACGAGATACGTGGGGCTGCGCTGCAGGCACTGATGTCGAAATCCGAGGTCCGCGCGGACCGGATCGACGTCATCGTCGCCAGCGGTTGGTTGACCCTGAAGGGCGAGGTCAAGCACCAATACGAGACCGACGCTGCCTTCGACGCGGTCTGCCGGCTCCCCGGCGTCGGCGGAATCACAAACGAGATCAAGGTCATCACCGCCGGCGTCGCCAGCTGACCGGCCGCCAGGCCCGACGATCGGGGGCGAAGCTGCCACCGTCGTTGGCCTCGCACGCTGCCCGGGATCATCCGAAATGCGTGACGACCGATCACCTCTTTGACCTTCAGCCTGCCCCCATGACCAATCAACACCCCACATCCAACCAGCCGACCACGAGCACGTGGGACGGCAACAACGTGATCGCTGTCTCCTTCGACGCCGACCACGAGGCGTACCACGCCCTGACGCTGCTCAAGGAGCTCGACTCCCAGGAGCGGATCGGCGTAAAGGAGGCCGTCGTCGTCGTCCGCGGCGAGGACGGACAGCTGGTCGAGAAGGACGGCACCGAGTCGCCGGTCTTGATCGGAACGGCGAGTGGAGGCCTCATCGGCCTGCTGCTCGGGATCATTGGGGGACCCCTCGGGGTCCTGATCGGTGGAGCCACCGGGCTGATGGTCGGCTCCCTGTACGACCTGGCCGACTCCGAGGACAGCGAGTCGGCGCTGGGCGAGATCTCAAGCTCGGTTCAGGCCGGTCGCACCGCGCTGCTCGCCGAGGTCGTCGAGCAGAGTCCCGACGTCGTCAATGCAACCATGTCCGGAGTCGGCGGCACGGTGCTGCGGCGCCCCGTGGCCGAGGTCGAGGCCGAGATCGCCGTCGCCGAGGAGGCCGAGCGCAAAGCCAAGCGCGAAGCCCGCAAGGAGCTGATCCGGTCGAGCCACGAGCACGACAGAGCGGCTGCCAAGGCAAAGGTCGAGGCGCTGAAGGCCAAGGTGCACCGCCGCCGGAGCAGCTCCGCGGTCGGCGCCTGATCGCCCCCAGGCCTGAGCCGCTCGGAGCTGCCGAGCAGCATCCCGCTGGTGGAGCCACAGTTTGCGACCGGGAATCACACGCGTTGGTGTGATGACCGGTCGTCGCTGTGGGCTCGGCGATATTCGCCGCCGCCATGGAGACGGTCGAGACTAGCGACCCCTCCACGACAACACGGCAATCCGACTGCGCCATGCGCTTGCGCCGTTCTCGAAGGTCGTCGTCACCAGTGTTCCCCTCCACGTCTAGCGCGGCCTAGCCGCGCCGAGACGGGGCCAAAAGCCCGAGCTCCCGCGCGCGCTCGACCGCCTCAGCACGACCGTGAACGTAGAGCTTCCCGTAGATGTGACGCAGGTGGGTCCTGACGGTGTTGGTCGAAACGAACAACTCGGCTGCAATCTCCGGCGCCCGAAGATTGCTCGGGAGGTAGCGGGCAACCCGCAGTTCCGCCTCGCTGAGCTCATCCACCGGCCCGGCGGCCATCGCGGCTTGCCTCGGCGTCCCACCGTCGAGCACGTCGAGGATGGTTCGCCGCAGCGTCGGATGGGCCGTGCGGTGCCGTGGAAGGCGCTCGAGGAGGTCCCGCACCGGAACCAAGATGAAGGGCAGGACGATTCCCTCGGGCTCGGCCGCATCGAGCGCGAGCTCCAGCGATGCCTCCGCCGCGCGCCGATCGCCGAGCTGCTCGCTGGCCACGGCATCAAGCAGGTGCGCCTCGGCTGTCGCAGTCGGCCGGTGTAAGACCGGAGCCGAACCATCGATGACCGGACCGAGGACCTGGGTGACCTGGTCGGCCTCACCTTCGGCGATGTGAAGGACCGCGGTCGCCAAGCGCATATCCCCGGAGTTGCGGTCCTCCTCGCCGGTCTCGGCCAGGGCGGCCCGCGCGTCGGCCAGATGGCCCATGTACACCTGAGTCTGGAGCAACCGCGCCTGAACGGCGGTCGAGAACGCGTGTTTGCCCGCGAGGATGGCCTGCATCCGTTCCGCGGCCCGGAGCGCGGCCAGCGCCTCCTCGAGCCGACCCTGGGAGAGGCGCAGAAGACCTCGCGCCTGGCGCACGATCAACTCCGTGCCGGGCTCACCTTCCGGCTGCAGCGTTCGTTCGGCTCTGTCCAGCTGCGCCTCGGACTCATCGAGTCGCCCGAGCCATAGCAGCGCCATCGCGCCCGTGGCCAGACCGCTGACGACAACGGGATCCTCGCTCCATCCGTGATCGTCGGCGATCCTCACGGCCGTCTCGCTGAGCTCGAGCCCGGCGGACAGGGACACTCCCGTCAACGGGCCGGCGATCGCCAGGTGGCCCAGACAGGCAATCTCGAGCCAGGGGCGCTCAGCCCGGCGGGCCAGCGCCAGGGCTTGCTCGAGGTCGTCCCGGGCGTCATCAAGCCGCGATGACCACAGCTCCGCCACCCCGAGGTTTTGCAGCGCGACAGACCTGATCTCCTCTCTGAGTATGCGCTCGCCCGGCGGTTGGGCGGCCAGTGCCGCCTCGACCAGTGGCCGGTTCGCCAGCACCGTGTCAAGGTCGCCGAGCCAACGGGCGAGGACCAGGCTCACCTCGGCCAGCAGCAGCTCGAAACCCGGTCGCCGCTCCGCCGTCACCGTGTCGGCCAGGCGCCGGGCGAGCCTCAAGAAGTCGGCGCTCCTCTCAAGCGAACCGTCCAGAAGGCGCGCGGTGGCGAACACGATCGCGAGCTCCGCGTCACCCGCGGCCACATCCTCCGGAAAGGCAGCGAGCAGCTGGCCAACCGACCCAGCGCGGCCATCGAAGGTCAGGTCGATGTGATGGTCGGCCAGCAAACTCGAGGCCTGGCGCCAATCGCGTGCCGCTTGCGCGTGGCTGACCGCCTCGACGATGAAGCCCTGCTGCTCGTGCCAGTCGGCAGCCGCTCGATGCAACGGTCCGACCAGCGCAGGCGAGGCTCGTCGCAGCTCCAGCTGGAGCAGGTCGGCGAAGAGATGGTGGTAGCGAAACCACGACCGCCGTACATCCAGAGAGCTCACGAACGCGTTGGCATCCTCAAGCTCCTGCAACATCCGCTCGGCGCCCGCGCCGCCGGTGAGGAAATCCGCCAGGGGACCACACACCCGCGCGAGTATCGAGGTGCGCAACAACATCTCACGCACCTCCGGCGTCTGGCGCTCCAGGACCTCTGCGAACAGATACCCGGCCACATTTCGCTCGCTGCCGGAGAACTCAGTGACGAACTGTTCCGGGTCCGGATGGTGCGCGAGCGAGATGACCGCCAGCCGTAAGCCCGCCGCCCACCCCTCCGTACGTTCATACAGCTTCGCCGCCCCCTTATCCGAGAGCCTGATGCCTTCGGCGCGAAGCAGCTGCACCGTCTCCTCCATCGAGAAGCGCAGATCGGCAGCCCGCAGCTCCGTGAGCTGACCGGACAGACGCAGACGATGCAAACCGAGCCGCGGGCCTGCGCGCGTCGCCAAGACCACCCGCAACCCCCATTTGAGGTTGGTCAGAAACACCTCGAGCCACTCCAGGGCCTCGCTGGAGTCAAGCTCATGCAGGTCGTCGATCACAAGTACGCCCGGATCCTCCAGGGACTCGAGATCGGTCAGCACCTGGTCGACAACCGCACGGCCGTTGAACGTCGGGGCCGGGGCGACCCGTTGCACGACGCCTACGGCCTCGGCCAGTGCGTCGGTCACCGAGAGCCAGAACCGTTGAGCGTCGCGCTCACCACGTTCGACCGAGACCCATCCCGCCTGATCCTCCAGGCCCGCGGCCTCGATCCACGATCGCAACAGCGCCGTCTTGCCGCTCCCGGCCGGCGCACAGACCAGCGCGACCCCGCCGCCTTCCGGGTCCGACAAGCGCTCGAACAGGGCGTCGCGCTGGACCAGTCTTGGCGCTCCGGCGACCGGTCGCGGACTTCTCCGCCGAGTTTCCGGCCCCCCGTGTGTCACGCTTGGCATGTCACGTCACCTCGGTGCGCCAAGGAAGCTTCTCACACGGTGATGGGCGTGACCATCCCGGACACGCCACGTTCGAAACCAGACTGCGCAGCTAGCGGCACGCTCCACCCACACCTTCCGGAGGACATCGAGCGGGCTGGAGAGTCATTGGCCGCATATCTCGTGCGAGAGCAGCGAAAGCAGGCGAGCAGTCGAATGAGGCGGTTGACATTTCGTCGCTTCATGCCCCCAGTCCGATGGACTTGACGACGAGCAGCGCCACGGCGGCCAATAGATAGGCCTCCATGCTGAACATGGCCAGCTTGCGGGCGGTTGAGGCGGGGGGACGTGACAGCAGCGTCAGCGGCGGCATCGTCCACTGCTCCTTGGGAATGTCGGGCTGGGCTGCGACCGCGGGGGCCGGCGGGCGCCCGCGCTGGCCCCACCAGATCGCCGCTCCGGCAACGAGCAGCAGCCCCGCCAACACCGCCCCGCCGATCTCCGAGAACGCCGTCACGTTGATGTGCGGGAACAGCGTGGTCGCCATCAGGATCAGCGAGAGCAGCACCAGCACCGCGACGATCACCGTGGCCAGGATGTTGAGCTTGACGCCGTTGCGCCACGGTCCCAGCACGGCGGGGTCGTTGCAGAGCAGCAGCAGGAACATGCTGGCGCTCGGCAACAGCACCCCGGCGAGGGCCTGCACGGCCTCGGTGATCACGCCGAGCGGCGCGCCGGGAATGAGGACGATCACGGCCGCTCCCACGACCATGACCGTGAACAACGCGTAGAAGCTCCTGGCCTCTCGGAAGCTGCGGTGCAGAGAGCTCTTGGTCTGAAAGATGTCACCGAACGCGTAGCTGGTGGACAGGGTGAGGGCGCCGGCGCCGATCAGCGAGGCATTGAGCAGCACGACCGCGAAGAAGCCACCCGCAACCGGTCCGAGTACCTGCTCGAGGCCGGACGCTGTCGCCCCGGAATTCGTGAAGTGGCCGGCATAGGGGGTGCCCGCGAACGCGAACGCCGATACGCACATGAGCGCGGCAGCGCCCACGACGACGATGACGGCCCCGAGCACGGTGTCGACGCGCTCATAGTTGATCCACCGAGGGGTGATGCGCTTGTCGATGATGTTCGACTGCTGGAAGAACAGCTGCCACGGTGCGACCGTGGTCCCGACAATGGCGATGATGAGCAGGACCGAGGTCGAGTTCACGCCACCCTGGACGCCGGGGATCACGAAGTCCCGGCCGATCGAGCCCCAATGGGGATTGGAGAGGAAGAACAGCGGGATCACGAGCAGGTTGGCGAACACGAACACGAACATCGACCGCTCCCACGCACGGAAGCTGCCGCTGGCGGTGATCGCGACCAGCGCGATGGCGGCAATCGGCACGGAGATGTAGGGCGTGACGCCGAAGTAGCCGAGCGCAAGGCTGACGCCGATGAACTCGGTGACGATCGTGAGGAAGTTGAGGATGAACAGGTCGATCACCGAGAACCAGGCCCAGAACCGCCCGAATCGCTCTGCGATCAGCCGGGCGTGCCCAACCCCGGTGACGGCCCCCAGCCTGACCACCATCTCCTGGTTGACGATCAGCACCGGGACCAGCAACAACAGCACCCACAGCATGCTGGTGCCGAAGTTCTGGCCCGCCTGGGAGTAGGTCGCGACACCGCCCGCGTCGTTGTCGCCGACCATCACGATCAAGCCCGGCCCGATGATCGCCAGCAGTGCGAGCAGACGTGACCGCAGTCCCCGATGCCCCTCGTCGCCCAGGCGGATGGTGCCGAAGGCCCCCTGGATATCACCCACGTGAGCCGAGTCGAGCACGAACCGCTCACGCGGTGCCGGAGGCGTGGCCGACGGCGGCGCCGCGGGTGTTGCAGCAGGCGTCCCCGAGCGCGGGCCCTTGGGAGGGCCGGCCGCTGGATCGTTCGCCATCTGCGCTACCTCCCCTCTCGTCGCGGACGCATTTGCGGCGGCCGGGCGGAGGGGACGGCGGTGGGAGTTAGATCCCGATCCGGCTCGTGACCCTCACGGCAGCCCACCGCAAGCAGCTACTTCGCGGCAGCTCGCCGTCCTGGTGTTCTGTGGGGTCACTCATCGCAGCTCTCGCGGGGCAGATGCACCGACGGATCGATCCCGAGCGTACCAATGTGGGGCCGGCCGGCCCAGCGTGGGCGAGCGCGTCTGGCGGGCGTGTCAGAGGCGGGCCGAGCCCACACGCCGGCGCCATTCCTCAGGCAGGACCTGCTCCAGCACGTCGTCGACGGCGATGATCCCGATCGGGCGACCGGCCGCATCGAGCACCGGCATCGCTGCGAGGTTGTAATCCGCCATCAGCACCGCCACCTCCGGCAGGTCGGCGTCGGCGGCCACCGCGGGGATGGCGGCGTCGACGAGATTGCCGATCACCTCAGGCTCGGCCGCGCGAACGAGCTCGGCCAGTGTGACCGCTGAGGCGAGGATCCCGTCCGCATCAAGCAGGCAGACGATCGCGGCCTGCTGCCCGCTGAGGTCGCTCGCCCGCAGTCGCGCCATCACCTCGCCGACCGTCGCGGTTGCGGGAGCTGAGATGAAGTCGGGATTCATCAGACCGCCGGCGCTGGACGGATTGTGGCCGAGCAGGCTCTTGACCTTGTGCTGCTTCGGTGCCGGGAGCAGGCCGAGGATCGGCAGACGACGGTCCTGATCGAGCTCCAGCAGGAGGTCGGCCACGTCGTCGCTGGCCATCCGGGCCAGCACGTCGGCAACCTCGTCATCGGAGCGTTCACGTAGGAACTCGACCTGGTGCTCGTCGTCGAGTTCCTCGAAGATGTCGGCCTCGAGCTCGCGGTCCTGGCGCACGGCCGCCAGAATCTCCTCGCCCTCCTCGTGGGAGGCGGCCTCGACGAGATCGGCGATCTGGGCCGGATGCAGCAGTCCGAGCCGCTGGCTCGCGAGCTTCAGACGAGATGTCGGAACGTGGCCGACGAACGGCTCCAGATCGCTCCAGGCGACGAACCGGCGGTGTTCGCTGTCGTGGCCGCGGAACCGGCGCGGCAACAACCGCCACAGTCGCGGCCGCAGACCGGGGTCGATGCCGGCCACGCGCCAGACACCGGCATCACACACGAGCTCCACCTCACGGGCCGTCACCAGCCGGGCCGTCCTGACGTTGATGAGGCTCCGGTCGAGCAGATCCCCGCGCAGGAGCACCTCTCCCGGCCGGCGTTCGAATTGAGCGAGATTCAGCTTGGTCGTGGACGTACGCGCCGCGGCCGGTTCCAGTCGCTCAACGCGGTCGATGGGCAAAAACGAATCCCGGCCGCCGATCCGGACCTGCAGTCCGGTCACGGGCGGCAGCGAACTCGTTTCACCGAGCCGGGTGACGACATCCTGTACCCGCCCGAGATGTTCACCCGCTGAATCGAGAAGCGGACTCCCGACCAGCGCTGATAAGTGAATGGCAGTCTCGGACATGCCGCACCCCAAGGCTAACCAACCAACCGGGTCAGGGCGAGCGGCCGATCACCGCAAGTCTTACGTTCGCTTGACTCGACACTCGCGTTGCTCTTAGCCCGACCGGCGATGCTGGGCTCTATGTCAGCAACCACGCACTCGACCCTCCCGGTTCTGGTCCGCACGGCCCGGCGGGCGGTGGCGGACCTGACGCCACAGCGCTACCAGCTGCTGCCCGGCCCGGATTGCTGGTCAATCGTCGGGCCTGACGGGGACCTCGTCGTGCGCACCCAGGGCGCAGCATCCCGACGCCGGTGCCTGCAGGCAGCTCGCGCCCGCGGCGTCCTCGCTCTGTTCTAACCGCGCGCTTCGCAGCGGCACTCGAGGCCCGCCCGGCACGGCTCACGCCGGCCGGGGCGGGACGGTAGGCGACTCGCCTGACGGGGGGGTCAGCGTGACGAAATGCACGTTCTGCAGTCCTTCAAGCGAGAAGCCCTCCGCCGCCCCCGCACGGACGTCGATGAGCAGGCCCGGTCTGCCCCAGCGCTCGTACTGCTCGGCGTCGATGTAGACCGGCACCCCACCGATCTCGCCGACATGGAGATCGTGGGGGGACGGCGGGAGTTCGCCGGCCCGCAGGCAGATTGGCGAGGTGCCCTCACAGCACCCCCCGGACTGGAAGATGGCCAGGGGCCCGTGGGCGCCCTCGAGGCGACGGATCACCTCGAGGGTCGCCGGGGTGGCCGTGACCCCGGGCTCATCCGTTGGGATCGCGGCACACATTCCTAGAAGAAGCCCATCGGGTTCTGGTCGTAGCTGACCAGCAGGCACTTGGTCTGGGAGTAGTGCTCGAGCATCATCCGATGGTTCTCACGCCCGACCCCGGAGCTCTTGTAGCCACCAAAGGCGGCATGCGCGGGGTACTGGTGGTAGCAGTTGGTCCACACCCGTCCGGCCTTGATCGCACGGCCCATGCGGAACGCCCGGCTGCCGTCACGCGTCCACACCCCGGCGCCGAGGCCATAGAGGGTGTCGTTGGCGATCTGGAGCGCCTCGGCTTCGTCCTTGAAGGTCGTCACCGCCAGCACCGGTCCGAAGATCTCCTCCTGGAAGACCCGCATCTTGTTGTGGCCGCGCATCACGGTCGGCTGGAAGTAGTAGCCGCCCGCCAGCCGCTCGGGCATCGCCGGACGATGGCCACCGATGAGCAGCTCCGCGCCCTCGTTGAGTCCGATCGCCACATAGCTCTCGATCTTCTCCAGCTGGGCCGCCGACACCTGGGGGCCGATCATCGTGTCGCGGTCGAGTGGGTCGCCCTGAGTGATCGCCGCGATCCGCTCCAGGCACCGGGCCATGAATGCGTCATAGATCGACTCGTGGATGAGCGCGCGCGACGGACACGTGCACACCTCGCCCTTGTTGAACGCGTACAGAACGAGGCCCTCGATCGCTTTATCCAGGAAGGCATCATCGGCCGCCATCACGTCCTCGAAGAAAATGTTCGGCGACTTGCCACCGAGCTCGGTGGTGGACGGGATCAGGTTCTGGGCCGCGTAGGACATGATCAGCCGGCCGGTGACCGTCTCGCCGGTGAACGCCACCTTGGCGATCCGCTTGTTGGAGGCCAGGGCTCGGCCGATCTCGGCACCGGGGCCATTGACGATGTTGAGGACGCCGGGCGGGATGATGTCGCCGACGACCTCGGCGAACTTGAGGATCGACCACGGCGTGGGGCTGGCGGGCTTGAGCACCGTGCAGTTGCCTGCCGCAAGCGCCGGGGCGATCTTCCACGCCGCCATCAGCAACGGGAAATTGAACGGGATGATCTGGCCGACGACCCCGAGCGGCTCGTGGAGGTGGTAGGCGAACGTCTGCTCGTCGATCTCGGAGATCCGCCCCTCCTCCGAGCGCACGGCGCCCGCGAAGTACCGGAAGTGGTCGATGGCCAGCGGGATGTCGGCCGCGAGCGTCTCTCGGACCGGCTTGCCGTTCTCGTAACTCTCCGCGACGGCGAGCATCTCGAGGTTGTCCTCCATCGCGTCAGCGACCGCATTGAGAACTGCCGCCCGCTCCGCCGGCGACCGGTGGGCCCAATCGTCCTTGGCGAGGTGGGCAGCGTCGAGCGCCAGCTCGATGTCCTGCGCGCCGGAATCCGCGACCTCGCAGAACGTCTCACCCGTCGACGGGGTGGGATTCCCCCGGTAGGCGCCGGTCGTGGGAGAGATCCAGGCACCGCCGATGAAGTTCTCGTAGCGCTCGTCAAGTGACACCGGGCTGCCGGAATGGCCCGGGGCCGCATAGGTCGTTGACTCAACAGTCGACATGTCGGCTCCTTGGGGGAAAGCAGGTCACCGTCCAGTTGACCACCGGAGCGTGGTCGCGCCATCCGCACAGAGCGCGTGCAGACGGCCGGAAAACCCCGATGCCGGGCACCGGGAGCGCGCGTAGCGTTGCTCCTGACTGTTATTCCAACCTGGAGGTCGACATGTCCCTCGGCACGAGCCTGCCGCCACACGGCAGCTATCTGATGCCCTCGCTCGCCCACGCGACGGTGGCCGACGCGATGCACCCGGGTGTCCTCTCCTGCGAGGCCGACGCGACCGTGACGGACGTCGCACGGATGATGGCCACCCATCATGTCCACTGCATCGCGGTCATGGGCCTCACGCACGGGCAGGCCGGCGAGAAGCTCGTCTGGGGCGTTGTCACCGATACCGATCTGCTCCGCGCCGGGATCCGTACGGACACCGGCCAGGCGGCCGGGACGCTCGCCGCCGAACCGATCATCAGCGTGGAGCCGATGATGCCCCTGCGCGCAGCGGGAGAGCTGATGCTCAACCACGGCACAACCCATGTGATCGTCATCGACCCCGACAGCCAGCGGCCGATCGGCGTTCTCTCGACGCTCGACATCGCCGGGCTCCTCGCCTGGGGAGAGGCCTGAATCCGTCTTCATCAAACGACCAATGAATCGAGGTTCCGATGTCAGCCACCAAGACACAGCACACCATGACGACGAAGGCAGCCGAAGCCGAGCAGGCCAAGGCCGAGAACGACGCACGGATCATCGACCACGTCTCACAGGCGCTCGACGCCGCTCAGGACGACCTGGCGTCGATCGGGGGCACGCTGGGAGCCGGCGCCCGCGATCTGGGCAAGGACGTGCAGCGCCTGCTGCATGAAGCCCGGCGTGACGTCAAGAAGATGCGCCGGGCGCTGCAGGGTGACCTGCAGCGGCTGCAGCGGGATCTGACCCGCGCACAGGATGCCGAGCAGCAGGCGGATACCACGGCGCCCCGTAAGGAGGGTCCGGCGGCAACCGCCTGACCCCCCGGCGCCGCGTCCGGCCCCGGGGGTGCGGGGCCGGGGGTGCGGGGCCTGGGGCGCGGGGCCCGGGGGCCTGTGTCGTCTGAGTTGCCTATACGGGAACCAGATTGCACGACGGGCAGTGTGGGCCCGCACGCTTTGTGGGCCCACACGCGTGCCGGCTAGCTAGCCGTTCAGGGCACCTGGACGCCGCGCCCGTTCGTGCGCGGCTCGCACCATCTCGGGGATCTCACGGTGTAGACGCATGCGCAGGTCGGTGTGCAGGTTGGGATCGACGAGCAGGCTCTGCAGCAGTGCGACGCTCGCGCTCTGGTCCTGGGGAGCCGGCTCGCCGGGGGCCGGAAGCCGGGGCGTGTCCGGATGGGCGGGCCCGTGGATCGTCTCGTGGGTTGTCGCCACCAGCTCGGTGATCTCACGATGTAGGCGCAGGCGCAGGTCCGCATGCAGATTCGGATCCACGAGCGCCGCCGCCGCCAGATCGACCAGATGCCCGTCCTCCGGAGCAAGCGGGTTGGCTGGCTCACGGCTCATGCGCCGACCCTACTTGCGCCGACGACGGCTCGCCATGCGTGCATCCCACGGGCGCGGTGGCGGAAAGCTCCGGACCGCAGCCCGCCACGGATGCCGGCGTGCCGCCTTGTACGGACACCGAGCCGTGCGGAGCGCGGATATCGCCACGGCGGCGGAAACCTAGCCTGACCCCATGACCACCACGGCCCCATCCCACCACGCCGCTCCGTCCGGATTGACCCCGATCCGGCCGTTTACGGACCTCTCCAACGCCGACCTGGACTACGCCGGAGGCAAAGGCGCCAATCTCGGCCGTCTGACCCAGGCCGGAGTGCCTGTCCCCCCCGGCTTTGTCGTCGGCGCGCCGGCCTACGCCGCGTTCTGCGAGG
>JBAWFG010000079.1:0-11409 GCA_049591655.1 Solirubrobacteraceae bacterium | reverse complement strand
ATGTGGTGCGACGCCACCGAGCAGGCCCGCCTCGTCCGTGACGGCGAGGTCTCGGCCGTTGAGCTGATGGACGCCGCGATCGACCGGCTGCAGAGCGCCCGGGAGCTCAACGTCCTCGTTCATGCCGATTTCGACGCCGCCCGCGCCGCCGCGGATGCGGTCCCGCGTCAGCCCCCGCCCGGCCAGCCGCTGGCCGGCGTCCCGTTCCTGCTCAAGGATCTCGGCGAGCCCCAGGCCGGCCTGCCGGAGATGATGGGCTCGGTCGCGCTGCGTGACCACATCGCCACCCAGACGGCGTGGAGCGTGCAGCGCTATCTCGCCGCCGGCCTGATCATCGCCGGGCGCACCAACACCCCGGAGTTCGGCAACCACTGCGCCACCGAGCCCGCGCTGGCCGGACCGACGCTCAATCCGTGGGATCACTCCCGCTCCCCCGGCGGCTCAAGCGGCGGCTCGGCGGCCGCGGTCGCCGCCGGACTGATCGGCGCCGCCTCGGGCAGCGACGGGACCGGCTCGATCCGGATGCCCGCCTCCTGCTGCGGGCTCGTCGGCCTCAAGCCGCGCCGCGCCCGCAGCTCGCTGGCCCCGGGGGCCGGGCAGGCGCTCGATGGCCTAGCGGTCAAGCACGCCCTCACCCGCACGGTGCGCGACAGCGCCCTGCTGCTCGACATCGTCGCCGGCACTGTCCTTGGCGACCCCTACGCGGCTCCGCCGCCGCTGCGGCCGTTCGTGGCGGAGGTCGGCGCCGATCCGGGCGTGGTCCGGATCATGGCCGCGCCCGGCCCGCCGTTCCCGGGGCAGGTCGACGCCCGGGTCCAGGCCGTCGCCGACCGGTGTGCGCGGGTGCTCGAGGAACTTGGTCACCACGTCGATGCCGCGGCGCCGCAGTTTGACCCCGGGGTCATGCGGCGCTCGATCTCGGTCATCCACGCCGTCGATAACGCCGGGACCTACGCCTGGCTGTGTGAGGAACTCGGGTGGCCACCGGCGGCCGATGAGCTTGATCCGGTCACCTGGGACATGTTGCGTGAGGGCCGGGAGTTGTCCGCGGTCGACCACGCGTGGGCGGTCAATGCGATGCACTTTCAGGCCCGGCGGGCGAGCGCCGCCTTCGCCGACGCTGACGTGCTGTTGTGCCCGACACTCAACGTGCTCCCGCCGGAGCCCGGCGCCCTGTCGGCCTCCCGGGGCAGCGTCGATGCGTTCTTTGACACCGAGTTCGCCGCCACCGGCTGGACCGCGGTCGCCAACGCCTGTGGCTGGGCGGCGATCTCACTGCCGGTCGGCGAGGTCGAGGGGCTGCCGGTCGGGGTCCAGTTGCTCGCCCCCGATGAGGCGGTGCTGCTGCGGCTGGCTGCTCAGCTCGAGGTGGCGATGCCGTGGCGCGACCGCCGACCCGCGGCCTACGCCTGACCGGGCCATGATGATGCGGTCCGATGCCAACCGTTCGACAGTGGTCGTGCTTGAGCAACAGGACGACGCCGGGGCCGGTTTCGTCGGGGACTGGCTCGACGCCGCCGGGCTGGACTGGGACGTCGTCCGCGCCGAGGATCCCCATCCGGATCCGGCGCTGCCGCGGGCGATCATCAGCCTCGGCTCCAGCCATTCCGCCTATCAATCCGCGCCGCCCTGGATCCCCCTGCAGGTCGAACTGCTGCGCGCCGCGCTGGCAGCGCAGACCCCGGTGCTGGGGATCTGCTTCGGCGCCCAATCGCTGGCGCTGGCCGCCGGCGGCACGGTCACCCGGGAGCAGCAGCCGGAGATCGGCTGGGTGCACCCCGAAAGCGAGCACCCTGAGCTGCGCGGCCCGTGGCTGGCCTGGCACTCCGACGCGATCACGCTGCCCCCGGGCGCGGTCGAACTGGCTCGCTCCCCGGCGGCGCTGCAGGCCTTCCGGCTGGGCCGCAGCTTCGGCGTGCAGTTCCATCCCGAGGTGACCCCGGAGATCTGGGATGCCTGGGCGGCGGAGGAGCCCGAGGCGATCCGCGGGCACGTCGGGGATCATCAGGCGCTGGCTCTGGAGATCGCCGAGCGCGCTGGGGATCTGCGCACGCGGCTGTTTGCGCTGCTGGACTGGTGGCAGCGCACCGTCCTGAACGGCTGAGCGACCGCGGGGCCGGCGGTTTACAGCGACGCCCGCGTGCGCAGCAGCGCGGCCAGCCGCTCGGGATCGTCCACGGTGACGGTCAGCTCGGGGTGGCGCATGCGACCGGTCGGCTCCATGCCCGGGACCCGCTCGTGAAATGAGATGAGGACGCCGCGGTCGCCGTTGCTGGCGAACGTGAGCCCCAGGTCGGTGAACCCCAGCCGGGCGGGGCCGGCGGTCTTGAGATACGCATAGGGCCCGGTGATCTCCACCGCGGAGATGTTGGCCAGCGGGGTGCGCAGCCGCCACGGGCCATACCGGGCGCGCAGGGTGTCGGCGTCCACCTCGACCCAGGCCCGGTCGGGCGCAATACCGAAGACCCGCGCCGCCCGCTGATAGGCGGGCACGAACCGGAACCCAAAGCGCTCGGTTTTAGCCGTGATCTGGTCGGGGCGGTCGGTTGTCATGGGGTTGACGGTACACGCCCGGCCCCATCTGACAGGATCCACTGATCCGCCGCATCAGCCCTCAGAGAGACCGCTGATGCGCGTGATCGTTGCCGGTGCGGGGGCCGTTGGGCTGTGCGTCGCCGAGGCGCTGTCGGCGCGGGGAGCCGAGGTGGTCGTGCTGGAGGCCGGCCGGGTGGGCGGCGGTGCGTCGGCCGGCAATGCCGGGTGGATCACTCCGTCGTTGTCGATCCCGGTGCCCGCTCCGGGTGTCCTGTCGACCTCGGTGCGATGGCTGGGGAGCGGCTCAAGTCCGCTGTGGATCCGGCCGACGGTGGAGCCGGCGATGATCGAGTGGGTACTGCGGTTCATCCTCAATTGCCGGCGGGACGTCTATCGCCGGGGCCTGGGCGCCTTGCAGGCTCTGGCCGCGGGCGCGGGTCCGGCGTTTGACCGGCTCGCCGAGCGCGGCGTCGATCTGGAGCGCCATGACGAGCCGCTCCTGTATCCGGCGTTTGCGCCGGGGGAGCTGGCGGTGCTCCGCCAGGTGGCGGGCGAGTTGCGCGCGGCCGGTGGCGCCAGTGCGATGCACGAGCTGTCGCCCGGTGACCTGCAACAACTGGAGCCGACGCTCGACGGCAGCGCCATCGGCGGAATGCTGGCTTCCGACGAGGGCCGGGTCCGCCCCGAACGGCTCACCGCGGCGCTTGCCCAGCTGCTGCGTGGACGACGCGTTGAGGTTCTCGAAGGGGCGCCGGTCACGGAGCTCATCCGCGACGGCTCCACCTGGCGGGCCCGCACGGCCTCGGCCGAGCATCGCGGCGATGCGGTGGTGCTGGCCAACGGGGTCGGCGCCACCCGACTGCTCACGCGGCTCGGGGTACACCTGCCGCTGGTCAACGCCAAGGGCTACAGCCGCACCTTCCCGTGTCCACCGGGCGAGCACCGCAGCCCCCGCCGAGCCCTCTACCTGGAGGGCCCGAAGGTGGCGATCAGCGCGTTCGACGGCTCCGTGCGGATCTCCGGCACGCTCGAGCTGGGGGCACGACGCCTCAGCCTCTCCCCGACGCGGCTGCACGCCATCACCGAGGCGGCCCGCCGGGCGCTGCCGGGCTGGACGATGCCCGACCAGGCTGCCGATTGGGCCGGGATGCGCACCCTCTCACCCGACGGTCTGCCCTACATCGGCCCGGTGCCCGGTACCGCGGGGATCCATGTGGCCACCGGTCACGCCACGCTGGGAATCACGCTGGCGCCCCTCACCGGTGAGCTGCTCGCCGACCTGCTGCTGGATGGGCGAGATTCACCGGCGCGCCGCGCCGTCGACCCGGGCCGGGCCACGCGCCGGACGGTCCTCGCTCACCGCCGCTGATCCATCGCGGACGAGTCTGATCAGCCCTCGGCGATCGCGCGGGCCAGCAGCTCCTGGGCGCGGACTGTGACCGCGCCGGGAGGGGCGGGAAGCGCGGTGTCACCGATCGCTGCGATCGGCTGCGCCAGTCGAGCCGTCGAGGCCAGGAACGCTTCGTCGGCTCCGGCGACGTCCTCCAACGGGTACGTCCCCTCCTCGGCACTGAGGCGGTCCAGAAGCACCCGCCGCGTGATCGAGGCGAGGATGCCGGTGCCGAGGGCCGGAGTCTGCAACCGTCCGTCACGCACCCAGAAGATCGAGCACGTCGGACCCTCGAGAACGGTGCCGTCAGATCGGACCAGCAACGCCTCGTCATAGCCGGCCGCCACCGCCCGGCGGGAGGCGAGCATGTTGGCGGCGTACGACAGGGTCTTGACCCCGTTGAGCACCACCGAGGGGTCATAGACGACCGGCAGCAGCCGGACGGGTCGGGTCAGCGCGTCGGTGTCACCCCGGGTTTCCAGACGACACAGTCGCCGGCCGCCCCGGGTCAGGATGACCCGAATGACCGCGTCGCCCTCCGGGGCGCTGTCCAGCAGCAGGTCGATGTCCGCGTCGATCTCAGCGCGGGGGAACGGCAGCTGCATCGCCTCGCACGAGCGCCCCAGCCGGTCGATGTGGGCGCGCCGCGCGAACGGACGCCCGTCCCGGATGAGAAAGGCGTCAAACGCGCCGTCGCCGCGGATGAACCCATCATCGCTCGCCGGGATCATCGCCTCCCCGGCCCGCATCAACTCACCATCGAGGACCGCCGGCCAGTCCCCGGCCGCGTCGGGCCGGGGGTGAGCCCCGGTCATCGGCGGACCCTCCTTCCGGTGACGGGAATGGCCACAACCGGGGTCATGACTCCACCGGCTCGGCAGCGAGGAGCTCGGGCTCCGGCACGTGCAGGTGGGCCCAGTAGCGGTCACGCCGCGGCATCAGGAACAGCAGGTAGTAGATCGCGCCGCCAACCCCGATCGCAGCCACGATGATGAGGTCCGATCCCTTCTGCTGGCTGAGGGCGATACCCACGCCCACGAGCGCGATGATCGGCGACACCGGCCACAGCGGCATCCGGAATGGCCGCTCGAGCTGCTTCTGGGTGAGGCGACTGACGATCGCCGAGATGGCGATGAGCGCGTACAGGACGATGATCAGCACCGACGTGAACGTGACGACGCTGATGAGGCTCGACTGCACGCACAGGATCGCTCCACAGATGCCGACGAGCAGCGTGCTCACCCACGGCATCTTGAAGCGCGGATGCACCCAGGCCAGCGCCTTGGAGATCGGCATCGGCCAGGCGCGGTCACGCCCGCTGGCCCACACCACGCGGGAGAACTGCAGGGTGATCGCCAGCGAGGCGTTGAAGATGGCCAGGATCGCGCCGTAGGTGACGATCGTGACCGCCGTGTGCCCGAACGACGACCTCACGACGTCGGTGAGCGGCGTCGTCGAGTGCAGGAACGCGGGCAGGTGTGCGGCGCCAAGGCTCACACCGATGAACGGGATGAGCTCGAACACGATTCCGATGCTCGCCGCCAGCACGACCGCCTTGCCGACGCCGGCGGCCGAGCCCTCGGTCTCCTCCGAGAAGTTGATCGCGCTGTCATAGCCATTGACGGAGAACAGGGCGACCGCCAGCGCGGCGATGATCGCACTCGTCGCCACCGGACCGAGCCCGCTGGTGCCGGCCGCCATGTGCGGGTGGGTGAAGGTGCTCAGCGATTGGTGGGGATGCAGGAACCCGGCGAGCGCCAGGACGATCACGACGACCATTTCGATCGCCAGAAAGAAGCCGATCATGATCGCGTTGAGCTTGACGTCGAGCAGTGCGATCAGGGCGACGAGGATCATCATCCCGGCGGCGATCCAGTTCGCCGAGAGGCTCGGGGCCAGCGAATTGACATACGTGCCGACGCCGAAGGCGACGCTCGCCGGCAGGAAGATGGCCTGCCCGATGTAGTCGAGCAGCGCCAGGAAGCCGATCGGCCGGCCGAGCACGCGGGTCACGATCGAGTACAGGCCGCCTGCCACCGGGAACATCGAGCCCAGCTCGCCCATGCACAGAGCGACGTTGAGGGCGATGAATCCGCCGATCAGGTACGCCCACACCGAGCCGGTGCCCGCCGTGGCGATAACCGCGGTGCCGACCACGAGCAGCGATGCGGTGGGCGTGATGTCCGACAGGGTCAGGGCGACGTTGCCCACCACGTTGAGCCCTCGCTGCAACTGCCCCTCGTATCCCATCTCCTCCAGCAGCAGCTCGCCGGCTACCTCGGATTCAGGCGTGTGCTCAGGACCCAGCTCGCTCACTTGGACGCTCCTTCATCGATGAACACAGAAACCGGCAGGGTGAGGCCGACGTTCCACATGCCGGCGTCGACGACCTCGAGGATCTTGAGGTCGCCGGCGAGGCTGCAGAGCATGTAGGCGTCCTCTCTCGTCAGGCCGTGCTCGGCGACGATCCACTCCACCATTGCGGCCACCGCCTTGCGGGTGCCGTCCATCAGGTCCGGGGCGATGCCCATCGCTCCGTGGTGGCCTCCGGCGTCAACCTGCGGAGTCAGTGCGCCGGCGGTACGGAAGTAGGGAGCGGTGGTGGTCCGTCGCTCAAGCGTGAACCTGAGCGTGGCCCGCATGTCGCATTCCAGAGCGGCGACACAGACCTCGCCGTCACCCTGCATGGCGTGGGGATCACCGCACGAGAACAGCGCCCCCTCACACCAAACCGGCAGCCACAACGTCGAGCCCACCGTGAGATGGCGCGTGTCGACATTGCCGCCGCCCTTGTGGGGCGGAAACGCCGATGCGGTGGCCGGCTCGTCGGGGTGGGTGCCCATCGTGCCCAGGAACGGGGAGAACGGGACGCGCACGCCGGGTACGAGTTCGGCGTAGCTGCCGTTGCGCAGGTCAAAGGTCCGCAGGTAGGGATCGGGGAACTGGTCCGGCAGCGTTCCCAGCTCGGGCAGGATCGAGCACCACCCCCAGTCGCCAGGCTGCAGGTCCACGATGTCGACGCGCAGCGTGTCCCCGGGCTGCGCACCCTCGACGAACACCGGCCCGAGCAGGTTGTAGAGGGTGTCGAAGTCGAAGCTCGTCTCCTCCCAGCTCGCCCCCTCGTGCACCTGACCGTGGCCGGCCATCAGCAGGTCGTAGTGCACAACGTCGCCGGAGCTGACCCTGAGGGTGGGTTCAAGCGTGTTGTCCCACGCGTGGTGCATGCGCTGCGGATCGATCTGATGCTCCATGTGCAGTCCTCCCTCTTGTTGATTCGTGTCCGGCCTGAGTGCCGTCAGGCGCCTGGGCCGGCGGCGCCGATGCTCCACGTGGCGACGATTTCGTCCTGTTCGACGATCACCGCCTCCCGGTGCAGGTTCGCGGCGGTACACGCATGGTTGGGCACGACCCGGACGCGCTCGCCGACTGTCAACCGGCACGGACGGTCGCTGTGCACGATCGCGTGCTGCTCGTACAGCCGCACGACACTCAGCTCCGGGTGATCGGCGACGAAGCCGAAGCCGTCAGTGCGCGGCGTGAGACGCTCTGCCGCGAGTGCCTTGGAGCCGGCGTCGAGGATCACCCGGTCGGGAGCGGGGCGTCCCACCACGGTGGCCAGGACGCTCAGCGCACAGCGCTCGGGCCCCACCAGTCCCAGGGCGACCTGCGTGGCGTCGTAGAACACGTAGTTGCCGGGACGGAACTCGGTAAGTCCGGAGCCGGGGCGTAAATGATGGGCCGTTGGCGTCGTGCCGGCGCTACGCGTGGCACACGGGATCCCGACGCCGACGAGCGCTGTTGCGGACGCTGCCAGCGCGGCGCCCTCCTCCCGCGCGATCATCTCCAGCTCGTCGTCGTCCCGGGCGCCATACGCGTGACCGCCGAAGGTCATGAGGCCGTCGAAGGGACACTCCTCGGCCTGGGGGGCGGCAGCGACGGCATGCGCCGTTGGCTCGCCAGGCGCGGTGCCCAACCGTCCGGCGCCGCACTCCACCTCCCACAGATACGGGATCATCACGCTGGCAGCACGGCTGGCGGCGATCAGCCCCTCCAGCACCGAGACGTCGTCGAGCACGACCCGGATCCGGGCAGTGTTCGCGAGCGCCGCCAGGCGCTGCAGACGCGTTGCACCGACCGGTGGGTAGGCGAACAGGATGTCGGTGACGCCGGCCGCGACGAAGTACTCGGCCTCGGGAACCGTCGCGACCGTCAGTCCGTCGGCGCCGTGCTGGAACTGCAGCGCGGCAATCTCGGCGCACTTGTGGGTCTTGGCGTGAGGCCACAGTGCAACCTCCGCGTCCCGGACGCGCTGGGCCATCTCCGAGACGTTGCGCCCCAGCCGCTCGCGGTCGATGACCAGCGCCGGTGTCGAAACAGCGTCGAGGCGGGCCGCGTCCGAGCGGTTGCCGGCAGGCGACGGAGGGCCTACCGGCAACCGCTGGCCTTGTCGCGATGGCATGGCGGCAGCCGCATCGGGGCGCAATGTACCATTTCACATTGCATGCTGGAAGCCCCCGTTGCGTACGTCACCGAGCGCCAACTGGAGGAGCTGCTGCCGTACCGCGAGGCCGTTGACGCGCTCGCCGCGGGGTTCGCCGATGATCGGGCCGCCTCCCCCCCACGAATCCCGATCGCCGTCCCCAACGGTGAGCTGCTGCTGATGCCCGCGCACGGCAGCGAGGGAGTCGGCGTCAAGCTGGTGACCGTCAACAAGCTCAATCCGGCCGCGGGACGTCCGCTGGTGCAGGGCATGTATGTGCTTTTCTCCGCGGACGGGCTCAGTCCGGAGCTGATCATCGATGGCGCCGCCCTGACCGCGCGGCGCACCGCGGCGGTCTCGGCCCTGGCCACCGACCGGCTGGCCAATCGCGACGCTCGCCGCCTCGTTGTGTTCGGCGCCGGACGCCAGGCGCGCGCCCACGTCGAGGCGATGCGAGCCGTGCGACCGATCGAGACCGTCGGGATCGTCGGGCGCAATCCGGACCGAGCGCAGGAGCTGGTCGACAGGCTGCAGGACGAGGGCTTGGAAACGGCCGTGGTCACTGCGGCAGCGGTTGGAAGCGCCGATGTGATCTGCACCTGCACGACCAGCGAGGCTCCCCTCTTCGACGACCAGCTCGTGGCCACCGGAGCCCACATCAACGCAATCGGCGCCTACCGCCCGGATATGCGTGAGCTACCGGCCGAAACCCTCGCGCGGGCGCTGGTGGCCGTGGAGAGCGAGGAAGCGGCGCTGACCGAGGCCGGCGACATCATCCAGGCGATCGCCGAGGGCGCGAGCGGTGCCGGTCACTTCGCTGCGGACCTCGGCGATCTCGCCGCCGGACGCGTCACCCGCACACACCCGGATCAGCTCACGGTCTTCAAGAGCGTGGGCATCGCCACCGAGGACCTCGTGCTGGCGCGCGCCATCAGTCAGCGAATGCGTTCGGGGGCCCCTTCGAGCTCCGCGGCCGGAGTCCGACCGGCCCAGGACGCCCGCGTGTGATCCAGGTGCCGGCTCATCATCGCCTCCGCCTCCTCCGGGTCACGCCGAGACAACGCGTCCAGGATCAGCCTGTGCTCCAGGGCGGAGGCCGTCAGCTGGCCAGACTCCGCTAGGCGCTTGATCCCGATCAGGCGCGTCTGCGTGCGCAACTGGCCCACGAGACGGACCAGCCGCTCGTTTCGGGTAAGAGCGAGGAGGCTGAGATGAAAGTCCCGATCGGCAAGCAGAAACTCGGCCACGTCCGGCACCTCGGCCGCCCGCTCGATGGCGCTGACCTTGTCGGCGAGCGCCATCAGATCCTCATCGGACGCCCGGGCGATCACCAGGCTCATCGCCGGCACCTCGAGCAGGTGGCGCAGCTCACTGATCTCATCCAGAGCCTCGTCGTCGACGACCACGATCCGAAAGCCCCGGTTACGCACCGGTTCGACCAGGCCGTCCTTGGCGAGGTCGAGCATTGCCTCCCGCACCGGGGTCGCCGAGACGCCGAGACGCTCCGCCAGAGCTGGGGCCGAGTAGATCTCCCCGGGCTCCAGATCGCCGCCGACGATGCTGGCGCGGATCACATCCGCCGCCTGTGAGCGAAGATTGGCCGACGTCAGCATGCGCATGACCGGCTCAACGGTAGTGAACTTCGGCGAGCATGCTCACGGTATGCGAGTTCGCATACTTTAAGTATGCTGGTTCGCATACTTTTTCTCTGCAAGCCCGGCTAGACTCGGTGGGGATGCCGCCGATTCGTGACGTCAATCCGTTCCGCTTCTCCGGTCCGCTGGCTCCGGAGCAGATGATCGACCGTGATGCCGAATCCGACGACCTGCTGGCGCTTGCCGAGGGCGGTCATTCGTTTCGTCTCGTCGGTCCGCGGCGCTACGGCAAGACGACGCTGCTGCGCCGCGTGCTGGAGACCGCCGAGCGCGAGGGATCGGCCACCGTGCTCGTCGACCTCCAGGACGTGCTGTCGATCGCCGAGATCGTGGTGCGCATCGAGCGCGGCTATGAACGCCTCAAGGGCCCGGTCCGCCGGCACGTCGAGAACCTGCTGCGGGCCTGGAACATCGGGCTCTCACTCGGCGGGGGCGGATTCACCGCGACGCTGCAGCGCAACCCCAACGTCGACGCTGAGTCGGTGCTGCTGCGACTGCTCGAGCTGCCGATGGCGCTGTTTGACCGTGAGGGGACGACGAGCCTGATCGTCTTTGACGAGATCCAGGACGTGCTCGCCGTTCCCGGCGCCGACGGCAAGCTGCGCAGCGTCATCCAACACCAGGGCGACGCGGCGACCTATGCGTTTGCCGGCTCGGCGCCCGGGGTCATGCAGCAGCTGTTCGCCGATCCCAAGCGCCCGCTGCTCGATCAGGCCGTCCCGCGGGCGCTCGCGCCGCTGGCGCCGGCCGACGTCGGCAGCTATGTCGAGGGCCGCTTCACCCAGACCGGGCGGGAGATCGGTTCAGCGCTTGAGCCGTTTCTGCAGTTCACCCGCGGGCACCCCCAGCGGTCGATGATGCTCGCCCATTACCTCTGGCAGCGCACCGCCCGCGGCACGGCCGCCGACGAACACACATGGGTGTCGGCGCTTGACCATGCGGCGGCTGACACCGCTCAGCTGATGCGGGCGATCTGGAAGGCGCTGACCACCAACGAACGCCGGATCGCCCGGGCGCTGGCGGTCCTCGGCACTCCGATCTACGCCCAGGAGACGGCCCAGGCGGTCGGAATCAAGCGCCCGAGCATCGGCAAGGCACTCGAGGCCCTGCGGGCCAACGCCGACATCATCGACGAGGACGGCCGGCCCCGGCTCACCGATCCGATGTTCGAGCTGTGGCTGCAGCGGCGCGGCCTGATGCCCGCCAGCGATGACGACGAACCCGTCGCCGGCGACCCGTTATGAACAGAGCGTTGCGGATATCTCTACAGTCTGTTGAAGAATTCCATGGCCTCATCGCCTGACGACATCACCCCACCCGCCACCAACGGTGGCCGCGCCCCCACCCGC